>NZ_AGUD01000068.1:7500-12509 GCF_000240225.1 Patulibacter medicamentivorans | reverse complement strand
CGCCCGGGCCGTGGACGCGGGCCGTCCGGGTCGCGTCCCGTGCGGGCGCGCGAGGCGCGACGGGCGCGGGCGCCGGCGGCGTGGGCACGGGTCGCGCCCCGGGGGTGATCCGCGAGCGCCGCGGAGCCGGTGCCGTCGGAGGCGCGGGCGGAGTCGTCGAGCGTCCCCACCAGGGCGTCTGGGGGGCCGGACCGGGAACCGAGGCGTCGCTCGGGTCCGGGTCGGCGTGCGCGGCGTCCGCCTGCGCTCCGGGCTGTCCGGTGGGGTCGATCATGGTTCTCGCGACGGCCGGCCGGGAGGTGAGGCGGCAGATGCCCGGCCGTGGCTCGCGGGGAGAGAGCCCGCATATTCTACCATCGGCGGCATGTCAGACCCTCGCGCCGACGCTCGATTCCTCGCCCGCAACGCCGCGGCGGTGAACCCGGACGGGGGTCTCGAGGAGCGCCTGGCCACGGCGGCGCGCGAGGGCCGCCGGCTACGGGTCAAGCTCGGTATCGACCCGACGGCCCCCGACATCCATCTCGGCCACGTCGTCGTCCTGCAGAAGCTGCGGGAGTTCCAGGACCTCGGCCACCAGGTGGTCCTGATCGTCGGCGACTACACGGCGCGCGTCGGCGATCCCAGCGGCCGCTCGGCGACCCGGCCGGTCCTGACCGCCGAGGAGATCGAGCACAACGCGCGGACCTACCAGGAGCAGGCGGGGCGGATCCTGCGCGACGACCCGGAGCTGCTCGAGGTCCGCCGCAACGGCGAGTGGCTCGACATGCCGATGGACGCCTTCCTGCGGTTGGCCCGGATCCCCAAGGTGGCCCAGCTGCTGGAGCGCGACGACTTCGCCAAGCGCTACGCCGGACAACGGCCGATCAGCCTGCTCGAGTTCGTCTACCCGCTGCTGCAGGGGTACGACTCGGTCGCGATCCGGGCCGACGTCGAGATCGGCGGCACCGACCAGACCTTCAACCTGCTGTTCGGGCGCGACGTCCAGCGCGCGGAGGGGGTCCCGGAGCAGGCCGTCATGACGATGCCGCTGCTGGTCGGGATCGACGGCAGCCAGAAGATGTCGAAGTCGCTCGGCAACCAGATTGGGATCGGCGAGCCGGCGGACGAGATCTTCGGTCGCACGATGCGGATCCCGGACGAGCTGACCGATCAATGGGCCAGCCTGCTGGCGATCGATCTCGGCGATGTGCCGGCCGGCGACCCGCGCTCGCGCAAGCGCGCGCTCGCGCGAGCGCTGTGCGATCGCTTCGCCGGGGCCGGGCAGGGGGAGCAGGCCCAGGAGGCCTTCGATCGGCTGTTCCGCGACGGAGGAGTGCCGGAGGAGATCGCGGAGCACGCGCTTCCCGGCGATCCGGTGCTGCATCTGCCGGCGCTGCTGGCCGAGGCGTTCGGGGTCTCGAGGTCGGAGGCCCGTCGCGCGATCGGCCAGGGAGGGGTCCGGATCAACGGAGAAGTCGCGAACGCGACCAATCTCGACGTCGATGCAAAAGATCTTCAGGACGCCGTATTGCGCCTTGGCAAGCGGCGTTTCGTGCGTTTGGTGACCCCTTCCTGAGCAACTCGGGGAAGAAATTCACAGGGTCACGACGCGCGCCTTCTCGAAAGATGTATATTGCCCGGGCCGCTGAGGAACAGGCGCCGCCGAGACCGAGAGATCGACACAAGATCTCGACACTGGTCAGAGCGATCTGCTAATGTCCTCAGCCCGCACCGAAGCGATTCGGTGTGCGCCTCCGGATACGGAGTACCTGGTCCGAAGGGCGCGGCGGTCTTTGAAAACGCAACAGCATGCGCATGTCTCTTGAGAGAGAGATGTGCGTCCAGAATTCGATAATCGAGTCATCGATTAATCAAACTACCCGTCATGGACGACGGTGCCACAGTGTACCGGCACCGTCACAGAGTTCATGACGACTCTTCGGTCGTGCAGTTCGCTGCGCGGCTAAAGCCGACTCTGTCGGCTGGATTCGCCGGTCGGTTCGCCGATTGGCACTTCACGGAGAGTTTGATCCTGGCTCAGGACGAACGCTGGCGGCGTGCCTAACACATGCAAGTGGAGCGACGACCCGGGGCTTGCCCCGGTGCAAAGCCGCGAACGGGTGAGTAACACGTGGGTAATCTGCCCCAATGACCGGGACAACCCGTCGAAAGACGGGCTAATACCGGATGTGTCCTACGGGCATCAGTCTGTAGGGGAAAGGAAGCTTCGGCCTCCGCATTGGGATGAGCCCGCGGCCCATTAGCTTGTTGGTGGGGTAATGGCCTACCAAGGCAACGATGGGTAGCTGGTCTGAGAGGACGATCAGCCACACTGGGACTGAGACACGGCCCAGACTCCTACGGGAGGCAGCAGTGGGGAATCTTGCGCAATGGGCGAAAGCCTGACGCAGCAACGCCGCGTGCGGGAAGAAGGCCTTAGGGTTGTAAACCGCTTTCAGTTGGGACGAAGCTTCACTGGTTAATAGCCAATCGGAGTGACGGTACCTTCAGAAGAAGCTCCGGCTAACTACGTGCCAGCAGCCGCGGTAATACGTAGGGGGCGAGCGTTGTCCGGAATCATTGGGCGTAAAGCGCGTGTAGGCGGTTCAGTAAGTCTGCTGTGAAAGTCCAGGGCTCAACCCTGGGATGCCGGTGGATACTGCTGAACTAGAGTCTGGAAGGGGCGAGTGGAATTCCTGGTGTAGCGGTGGAATGCGCAGATATCAGGAGGAACACCTATGGCGAAGGCAGCTCGCTGGGACAGTACTGACGCTGAGACGCGAAAGCGTGGGGAGCAAACAGGATTAGATACCCTGGTAGTCCACGCTGTAAACGATGGATACTAGGTGTGGGGGGTGTCAACTCCCTCCGTGCCGAAGCTAACGCATTAAGTATCCCGCCTGGGGAGTACGGCCGCAAGGCTAAAACTCAAAGGAATTGACGGGGGCCCGCACAAGCAGCGGAGCATGTGGTTTAATTCGACGCAACGCGAAGAACCTTACCTGGGCTTGACATGTTCGTGACCGGCGTGGAAACACGTCTTCCCTTACGGGCACGATCACAGGTGGTGCATGGCTGTCGTCAGCTCGTGTCGTGAGATGTTGGGTTAAGTCCCGCAACGAGCGCAACCCCCGTCGTATGTTGCCAGCATTAAGTTGGGGACTCATGCGAGACTGCCGGTGGCAAACCGGAGGAAGGTGGGGATGACGTCAAGTCATCATGCCCCTTATGTCCAGGGCTACACACGTGCTACATTGGCGTATACAGAGGGTTGCGATACCGCGAGGTGGAGCGAATCTCACAAAGTACGTCTCGGTTCGGATTGCAGGCTGAAACTCGCCTGCATGAAGGTGGAGTTGCTAGTAATCGCGGATCAGCAACGCCGCGGTGAATACGTTCCCGGGCCTTGTACACACCGCCCGTCACACCACGGGAGTGAGCAACACCCGAAGCCGGTGGCCTAACCCGCAAGGGAGGGAGCCGTCGAAGGTGGGGCTCGTGACTGGGGTGAAGTCGTAACAAGGTAGCCGTACCGGAAGGTGCGGCTGGATCACCTCCTTTCTAGGGAGCACTGAAATATGTGCACATCGAGGCCATCTGGTCTCGGTGCCTGAACGTTGACCGAATTCTGGAACTGAATGACCCGCAAGGGTCTCATGCTGTTGCGTTTTGAGAGACCGAACGGTCGACCATTGGTCGGCCGTTTGCCCTCTCGGCGGCCCTTGAAAACTGCACAGCGATAATTCACTCAGCCCTCCAACGCGGGCTGAGTGAACGGGTATCACCGCGGAAGACCACGCGCTCGTGTGGGATTCCGTGATCACCGTCAAGATAGTAAGAGCACACGGTGGATGCCTTGGCACCTGGAGCCGATGAAGGACGTGGACGACTGCGATAAGCCACGGTGAGGCGTTGAACAGCCTTTGACCCGTGGATTTCCGAATGGGGAAACCCAGCGCCGGTAATGCGGCGTTACTCCCATCTGAACACATAGGATGGGTAGAGGTAAGCGGGGGAAGTGAAACATCTCAGTACCCCGAGGAAAGTAAATCAACCGAGACTCCCTGAGTAGTGGCGAGCGAAAAGGGACTAGCCCAAACCATGTACGTGTAAGAAGTCACTCGTTGCGTATATGGGGTTGTAGGGCAGCGACTCGAGTCGTGACTGGCTCGACGAGAGTTACAAAACATCATGGTAGGCGAAGCGCGTGGAACCGCGCACCATAGAGGGCAAACGTCCCGTAGCCGAAACTGTGATGACTCTCGCAGCTGTTCCTGAGTAGGTCCGCGCCCGTGAAACGCGGACTGAAGCTGGGGGGACCACCCTCCAAGGCTAAGTACTCCCAGGTGACCGATAGCGGACTAGTACCGTGAGGGAAAGGTGAAAAGAACCCCGGAAGGGGAGTGAAATAGAACCTGAAACTGTGTGCTTACAAGGTGTGGGAGCAGTTCTTTGAACTGTGACCGCGTGCTTTTTGCATAACGAGCCAGCGAGTTGCTCGTATGCGGCAAGGTTAAGCGATGAGCGGAGCCGTAGCGAAAGCGAGTCCGAATAGGGCGATTTAGTCGTATGCGGCAGACCCGAAACTGAGTGAGCTACCCATGGCCAGGTTGAAGCGGGGGTAAGACCTCGTGGAGGACCGAACCCACGTAGGGTGAAATCTGCGGGGATGAGCTGTGGGTCGGAGTGAAAGGCTAATCAAACTCAGTGATATCTGGTTCTCTCCGAAATATATTTAGGTATAGCCTCCGGAATATTGCATGTCGGCCGTAGAGCTACTGTTTGGCCTAGGGGTCCTACCAGATTACCGAAGCCAGGCAAACTCCGAAGACCGATATGTCTACCCGGGGAGTCAGTTGCTGGGGGATAAACTTCAGCGTCAAAAGGGAAACAGCCCAGATCGCCGGCTAAGGTCCCCAAGTGCATGCTAAGTGGGTAACGATGTCCGAGTGCACAGACAACCAGGAGGTTGGCTTAGAGGCAGCCACCCTTGAAAGAGTGCGTAACAGCTCACTGGTCTAGTGCTCGGG
>NZ_AGUD01000068.1:0-5000 GCF_000240225.1 Patulibacter medicamentivorans | reverse complement strand
GGAGTTCGGCCCGATCGCGGCCGCCTGCGTGGCGCTGTCCAACGGGCGCCCGCGGTTGGCGGCGCGGTCGGCGTCGGCGCTGGGGGTCGGGTTGCCGCTGGCGATCCTCGCGGCCTGGGTCTTCACCGTCGTGGGCCGCTGGGCGGGGCTGCACCCCGACGACTTCGCGGGCGCCTCGCACCTGCTGGCGGGCGCGATCTCGAAGCCGGACGTCTACGCGGGGATCGTTGCCGTGGTGGCCGGCGTGGCGGGGCTGCTGTCGCTGACGACGGCCAAGTCGGGCGCGCTGGTCGGCGTGCTGGTGAGCGTGACGACGATCCCGGCGGCGGCGAACGTCGGCGTGGCGCTCGGCTACGGCGATCGGGACGGCTGGGTCGGCTCGGCCGAGCAGCTGGCGCTCAACGTGGTGCTGATGTTCGCCGCCGGCGTCCTGACGCTGTACCTGCAGCGGCTGGGCTACCAGCGGCGGTTGCGGCGCGAACGCGCCCACGAGGGCGGCTGATCGCGCCGCGCCGTCGCTCAGACGGTCGTGCCGAGCGACGACCAGACGTCGATCTTGGTGCGGACGCGCTGGATGACGTCGTCGGCGACCTCGGTCGTCGAAGCGGAGCCGCCGAGGTCGGGCGTCTTGACGCCGGCCGAGGCGCCCTCGAGGACCGACTCGTAGATCGCGCGCGAGGCCTGCTCGGCGGCGGCGACCCCGTGGATCTGCGAGGCGTAGTGGAGGACCGCGGCCCCGGCGAGGATCATCGCCATCGGGTTGGCGACGTCCTTGCCCTGCAGCGACGGCGCGGTGCCGTGCGGCGCCTCGGCCATCGCGACCCGCGGCGCGTAGTCGGCGTCGAAGGCCAGCAGCGTCGACTCGGCGCCGGCGATCGAGCCGAAGAGCGGCAGCACCAGGTCCGACAGGCAGTCGCCGTCGCGGTTGAGCGCGGGGATCACCAGCGGCCCGTCGGCGTCACCGGAGACCAGGCCGGCGTAGGTCGCGTCGATCAGGACCGGCTGGTAGCGGACGTCGGCGTGGCGGGTGGAGGCCTCGTCGAGTTCCTCCTTCAGCATGCCCTCGTAGACCGGGGAGACCGTCCACTTCGGGCCGCCGTAGACGCGGCCGCGCATCTTCTCGGCGGTGCGGAACGCGTACTCGGCGACCGCGTGGCAGGTCGAGCGGCTGATCTTCTCGGTCCGGTAGGCGATCTCGTCGTCGCCGCCCTCGGTGCCCTCACGCCACTGCTTGGCGCCGTAGGCGTCGTCGACGGCCATCCGGACCACCGAGATCGGGAAGTGGATGCCGGCCGCGGGCGTGACGCCGGGGATCCGGCGACCGGTGCGGATGATGACCTTGCCGTCGACCTCCTCGCGGAGGATCCGGTTCGGCGATCCGACGTCGTCCTTGCCCTCGGGCGTGATCGTGGCGGCCTTGACGCCGAGCCCGCTGGCGCGCATCGCCTCGGCGGCCTCGTGGACGATCGCGTTCTTCGTCTCGCGCCGCTTGGCGAGCGAGAGGTCGAACCGCTCGAGCGTCAGCGGCAGGCCGACCACGTCGGGAGCGAGCACCCGGACGGCCTGATCGAGCAGCTCCTGCCCGGTCTCGTCGCCTTCGAGGATGGTGATCGTCAGTTGGTCGGGCATCGCCCTTCGAGGGTAGCGGTGGACGCCGTTCCGGGTGAGGCGCTGCCGTTGCGCTCCCGCCGGACGGACGGAGGGCCGCCGCGGTCCGCGAGGCCGGGGAGGCGCTGCTAGCCTTGCCGGCGGTCCGTGGGTGGACGTTCGCGGACGTTGTGTGTGCCGCGTACGCCCGCCCTCGAAACCGGACCACACGCACTATGGAGAAGTTCGTCATCGACGGTGGCCGTCCCCTCTCCGGGACGGTGCGCCCTGCCGGGAACAAGAACGGGGCGCTGCCGATCCTGGCCGCCTCGGTCCTCACCAGCGAGGACGTGGTCGTTCGCAACGTGCCGCGGATCCGCGACGTGACCTCGATGCTCAACCTGCTCGAGGGCATCGGCGTCACGGTGACCTGGCTGGACGAGCACGCCGTGCGGCTGAACGCGTCGGCCCTGCAGGGCGCCCAGAGCCTGCGCCGCGAGGACGCCGAGCGGATCCGCGCGTCGTTCCTGCTCGCCGGCCCGCTGCTGGCGCGCTTCGGCTCGTGCGTGATGCCGCCGCCCGGTGGCGACGTGATCGGCCGCCGCCGGCTGGATCCGCACCTGGACGCGTTCCGGGCGCTTGGCGCGACGCTCGAGGTCGGGCGCGACATCGAGATGATCGCCCCGCCCGGCGGCCTGCGGGCCGGCGAGGTCTTCATGGACGAGCCGTCAGTGATGGGCACCGAGAACGCGCTGCTGGCCGCCGCGCTGACGCCCGGCACGACGGTCATCGGCAACGCCGCCTGCGAGCCGCATGTCCAGGACCTGGCGCGGATGCTCAACAAGATGGGCGCCCGGATCGACGGGATCGGCTCCAACGTGATGACCGTCCACGGCGACGGCGAGCTGTCCGGCTGCGACCACACGATCGGTCCCGACCACATCGAGATCGGCTCGTTCATGGCGCTCGCGGGCGTCACCGGCGGCGAGGTCCGGATCGTCGACGTCGAGCCCGAGGACCTGCGGATGATCCGGCTGGTGTTCGGCCGCCTGGGCCTGCGGTCGGAGCTCGACGGCACCGCCGTCGTCGTGCCCGGCGACCAGGACCTGCGGACCGCCCGCGACATCGGCGAGCACAAGATGAAGGTCCAGGACGGACCGTGGCCCGCCTTCCCGGCCGACCTGACCTCGATCGCCGTCGCCCTCGCGACCCAGGCCAGCGGATCGGTCCTGATCCACGAGTGGATGTTCGAGAACCGCCTGGTCTTCACCGACAAGCTGGTCTCGATGGGTGCCGACATCACGCTCTGCGACCCGCACCGGGCGATCGTCAGCGGCCCCTGCCGGCTGCGCGGCGAGCGGCTGACCTCGCCCGACATCCGCGCCGGGATGGCCCTGCTGATCGCGGCGCTCTGCGCCGAGGGTCGCAGCACGATCGGCAACATCGACCAGATCGACCGCGGCTACGAGGCGATCGACTCGCGGCTGCGGGCGCTGGGCGCCGAGATCGAGCGCGTGCCCGACGAGGCGGTCGTGTCGGTCGGCTGACCCCGATCCCGGGGCGGCGGTCGCGGCTCGAACCCGCAACCACGGTTGCGGTCCTCCGGGGCCACACGTCGTCCCGGCCCGGAACCCGGGATGATCCATCGCGATGACGCTGCCGATCCCCAGCGGCACGCGCGACGTGCTGCCCGACGAGATGCGCGA
Source organism: Patulibacter medicamentivorans (assembly GCF_000240225.1). Lineage (GTDB taxonomy): Bacteria > Actinomycetota > Thermoleophilia > Solirubrobacterales > Solirubrobacteraceae > Patulibacter > Patulibacter medicamentivorans. The sequence goes on along the minus strand of NZ_AGUD01000068.1, from coordinate 1,707 downwards.
GCGCCAGGGAGTGGTCACGGCGCTGCGCGACCACTTCGCCACCTGCGGCTACGGCGAGGTCTCCACGCCGGCCGTGGAGTACGCCAGCGTCCTCGAGCGGGCCGGCATCGGACCGTCGGAGGACGCCGCGCGCCCCCGCTTCCGGACCATCGACGAGCACGGCGAGACGCTCGTCCTGCGCTCGGACATGACCGTCCCGATCGCGCGCCTGGTCGCGTCGCGCTTCGGCGACGTCGAGCCGCCGATCCGGCTCAGCTACCTGGCCCACTGCTATCGCGGGATCCTGCCCGGCCGCGGCGAGGCGCGCGAGCTGCTGCAAGCCGGGATCGAGCTCTGCGGCGCGGGCGCGCCAGAGGGCACGGCCGAGGCGCTGACCGTGCTGGTCGGCGCGCTGCGCGCGGTCGGCCTCGACGGCGCGCGGGTGGCGGTCGGCGACGCCGCGCTGTTCCCCGAGCTGCTCGACGCGGTCGGCGTCGGGGAGCGCGAGCGCGCCGAGATCCTCCACGAGCTGGCCACCCGCGACCACGTCGGCCTGGAGCGCGAGATCCGCGCGGCGACCGACGACGCGACCGCGGCGCTGCTGCTCGACGTCGCCGCCCGCCGCGGCGGTCCCGAGGTGCTCGACCAGCTGGAGGATCCGCGCGCCCGCGAGGCGTCCCGCGGGCTGCGCCAGCTGCTGGAGCGGATCGACGACGACGTCCGCTCGCACCTGATCCTCGACCTCGGCCTGACCCGCAAGCTCGGCTACTACACCGGTGCGGTCTTCGAGGTCTACGCGCCCGGCCAGGGCCACGCGATCGGCGGCGGCGGACGCTACGACGACCTGCTCGGGCGCTTCGGGCGGCCGCTGCCGGCGGTCGGCTTCGCGCTCGACGTCGACGCGCTGCACACGGCGCTGGTCGGCGTCGCCCGCGGCCGCTGGCGGGTCGACCCGACCGTCATCCCCAACGGCGGGAGCGCAGCATGAACCGCTACGGCCTGCGGATCGCCGTCCCGCGCGGGACGATGCTCGGCGACGCGCTCGACCACCTGGACCGGGTCGGGATCGACACCAGCGAGGTCCGCTCCAACGACCGCAAGCTGCTGTTCGAGGACGCCGGCATCGTCACGATGCGGCCCTCCGACGTGGCGACCTACGTCGAGGCCGGCGCCGCCGACGTCGGCATCACCGGCAAGGACGTGCTGATGGAGCAGCGCGGCCGCGACGTGGTCGAGCTGGCCGACCTCGGCTTCGGTCCCTGTCGGATCGTGCTGGCGTCGGTCGCCGGCGATCCGGATCCGGCGGTCGAGGCCCTGCGCCGGCTCGGGATCATGCGGGTCGCGACCAAGTACACCGGGATCGCCGGCCGCTTCTTCGAGGAGACCGGCCGCCAGGTCGAGCTGGTCAAGGTCAACGGCTCGGTCGAGCTGGCTCCGCTGACCGGCCTGGTGGACGCGATCGTCGACCTGACCGCGACCGGCACGACCCTGCGCGAGAACGGCCTGGTCGAGCGCGAGGAGATCGCCTTCTCGACCGCCCGCCTGATCGTCAACCCGGCCGCGCACCGGCTCAAGGCCGCCGCGGTCGACGAGCTCCGCCGCGCGCTGCTGCCGGCGGCCCCCGGAGCATGACCGTCGAGCGGCTCGAGCTGGACGGCGCCACGGGCGGGGGCGACCCGTCCGCGGCGGTCGCGCGCGCCGCGGCCGACCTGCGGCGCCTGGCGCCGG
>NZ_AGUD01000069.1 GCF_000240225.1 Patulibacter medicamentivorans | reverse complement strand
GCGCGCCCTCCGAAGCCACGGTCCTCGGCGCGCCCGACCCCGCCGTCCACGGACGCGCCGCCCGCGGTCCGCCCGCGCCAGGCGACCCGCGCCACGGTCCCGGCACCGGTCGTCCGTCCGGCGTCCGGCTCGGCGGCGGCGGGCGGGCCGCCGTCCGACCCGGGCGGTCCGTCCGCGGGCGGTCGCTCCTGGTGGGGCCTGGTGCTCGTGCTGGTGCTGGCCGCCGCGCTGGCCGGGGTCCTGGTGGCGATCCTCGCCGGCGGCGGCAGCGACGAGCCGTCGGGCCGGACCACGTCGACGCGTGGCGGGAAGCAGTCGACCGCGACCCGCGATCGGCCGGCGACGACGCCCGCGAAGCAGGGCACCACGACCCCCGACGGCGGGCAGACGACCCCCGACGGGACCACGCCGCTGGCGGTCGACGGCGGCGGCACGATCGCCGGTGACCCGCCGGCCGACGGCTCCGAGATCGCCGACGGCGTCGCGCCGGCGATCTACGACGCGGGCTCGCAGGGGTGGCGGACGCTCGTCGCCCGGCCCGACCAGCGCTCGTGGTTCACGCCGACGCGGGTCACGCAGAGCGGCGGAGCGCTGTACCGGCTGCGCCAGGTCGGCCCCGACGGCCGGCTGATCCTGGTCGACTACACGCCCGACCAGCCGGCGCGCTTCGACACCAGCGCCGCCAACGACGACCGCGTGATCGACAGCGGGGCGTTCGGCCCGGTCACCGGCTACGCGTTCGAGCGCGTGCGGGTGGCCGGGATCGCCGAGTGCGCGACCGCGGTCTGCGTCGACGTCCCGCTGAACCAGAGCGACCGCGGCCCCGGCTGGGGCGTGCTGGTCGCCGCCCCGACCGCCGACGAGGCCTGGGCGACCGCGACCCGGATCGTCGGCGAGACCGGGCCCAGCACCCGCTGAGCGACGTCGCGCCGGGCCGTCGCCGCGGGTGACGCGCCCTCGCGGCGGTTCTCCCGCTGGCCCGATGGGCTGGCTCCAGGTCTGTAGCTTGCAGCCTCCGTGCACGTCCGGATCGTCGACCCGTCCGCCTACACCCCGCCCTACGACCACGCCCTCTGCTCGGCCCTGGCGCGCGCGGGGGTGCGGGTCACGCTGGTCACCAGCGACTTCCCGTACGGCACGGTGCCCGGTCCCGACGGCTACGAGATCGAGCACGGGTTCTACCGTCGCAGCCTCGGCGCCCCCGGGTCACGGGTCCGGCGGCTCAGCAAGCTGGCCGGCCACCTGCCCGACATGCGGGCGCTGCGGCGGGCCTCGCGCGATGCCGACGTCGTGCACTTCCAGTGGCTGGCCGTCCAGCCGCTCGACGTCCACCTGCTGCCGCGGGACCGGCCGGTCGTCCTGACCGCCCACGACGTCCTCCCGCGCGAGCCGCGGCCCGGCCAGGAACGCGCGCAGGCGCGGCTCTACGAGCGGGTCGACGCGGTCGTCGTCCACTCCCACCACGGCCGCGACCGGCTGGTCGACCGGCTCGACGTCGACCCGGCCAAGGTCCACGTGATCCCCCACGGCGCCTTCCGCCACCTGACCACCGTCCCGCGGGCGCACCTGCCGTCGCCGCTGCCGGCGGTCAAGCGCCCGGTCGTCCTCTGCTTCGGGCTGATCCGCCCGTACAAGGGGATCGACGTGCTGATCGACGCCTGGCGCCAGCTGACCCAGGACCGCTACTGGCCGGCCGCCGAGCTGTGGATCGTCGGCCTGCCGAAGATGGACATCAGCGACCTCAAGCGCGACGCGCCGGTCGGCGTCCGCTTCGTCGACCGCTTCGTCTCGGACGCCGAGGCCGCCGCGTTCTTCGATCGCGCCGACGCGGTCGTCCTGCCCTACCGCGAGATCGACCAGTCGGGCGTGCTCTTCACCGCGCTCGCGTTCGGCAAGCCGATGGTGCTCTCCGACGTCGGCGGGTTCCCCGAGATCGCCCGCGACGGCGCCGCCGACCTGGTCCCCGCCGGCGACTCCGACGCGCTCGCCCTGGTCCTGCGACGGCTGCTGCGCGATCGCGAGCGGCGGTCGCGGCTGGGGCGACGGGCGGCCGAGCTTGCCGCCGGGCCCTACTCGTGGGACGGCGTCGCGGCCGCCCACCGGGCGCTCTACGAGCAGCTCGTCGCGGCGCGCGCCTGATCCCGGTACCGCCGGGCCCACTGGCCCGCTCGGCCTCCGTGCGACCACGCACGGAGCGATCTCCTACCAGGAGTAGGATTCGCTCGGCCATGCCCAGCCTGAACCTGCTCGCCGCCCACCGCAAGCTCGAGCGCGTGCCGCTCGGCCGGGGCGTCGTCTCGCGCGCCTACCGGACCGCGGCGCCGTACTTCCTGACGATCCCGGCCCACCTCGACGCGCTGGAGCCGGGGCGGGCGGTGGCGTCGATGGGCGCGGTGCCGTGGACCCGCAACCACCTCGGCGGCGTCCACGCGATCGCGCAGTGCAACCTGGCGGAGTACGTGATGGGCGCCGTCGCCGAGGCGACCGTCCCCGCCGGCCATCGCTGGATCCCGCGCGGGATGACGGTCGACTACCGCAGCCGCGCCGGCGGCCGGCTGACGGCGACGGCCACGCTCGACCTGCCGGCCGAGCTGGCCGACAAGCAGGAGCTGCCGGTGCGGATCGCGATCGTCGACGGCGCGGGCACCGAGGTCACGTCGGTCGAGATCCGGATCTGGGTGACGGCGAAGCGCGGCTGACGCGGCCGCGGGCCGGTCGGGCCCGGCGAGCGGCCGCCTCCCGCAGCTCCCGCAGCCCGTGCCGCTGGCGGCCGTCGGCGTCGAAGTTGGCCGGGTCGAGCCAGGCGCGGAAGCCGGCCCCGACCACCGGCCACTCGCCGTCGAGGATCGAGAACCAGGCGGTGTCGCGGTTGCGGCCCTTGACGACCATGTCCTGGCGGAACGTGCCCTCGTAGCTGAAGCCGAACCGCTCGGCCGCCGCCTTCGAGCGCTCGTTGCGGGCGTTGCACTTCCACTCCAGCCGCCGGTTGCCGAGGTCCTCGAAGGCGTGCGCGGCGAGCAGGTAGATCGCCTCGGTCGCGGCCGGCGTCCGCTGCAGCCGGCCGCCGAACCAGACGTGGCCGATCTCGATCCTGCCGGCGTCGGGAGCGAACCGCATCAGCGCCAGCATCCCCGCCGGCTCCCCGGAGCGCTGCTCGACGATCGTCAGGAACCAGGGGTCGATCGACGCGCCGCCCGCGGCGAGCCACTCGCCGAAGGCGGCCCGGTCGGCGAACGGCCCGTACGGCAGGTAGTCCCACAGGCGCGGGTCGCCGCCCTCCGTCGCCGCCACGTGCAGCCCGTCGCCGTGGGCCTCGGGATCGAGTCGCTCCAGCCGCACGTGGACCCCGCTCAGCGTCCGCCCGTCCGGGCGCTCGGCCCCGGGGAAGTCGACGGTCGGGCCCAGCCGCTGCTCGTCGTCCATGGGCCCGACGGTAGCGAGCGGCGGTCGGCGGACGGCAGGGCCGGTCGATGGCGCCTGGACCGGCCTCGCCGTTGGCCGGCGCTCGTGACGTTCCGGTCGCCAGGCGACCGCTCCGTCCCCCACCGGCCGCGCTCTGCGACGATCCCTGGCCGTGCGCCTCCTGCACCGCGTCCCGCTCCTGCTGCTCGCCTGGACCCACGTCGGCTGGGGGCTGTTCCTGCGCCTGGCCCGTCCGCTCGGCCGCGTCGCCGACGACCGCGAGGCACGGCCGGCGGGGCCGCTCGCCGGGGCGTCCGCCGACGCGGTCGCGACCGCCGACCGGACCGCGGCCCCCGGCCCGACGGTCTCGTTGATCATCGCCGCCTACGCCGAGCAGGACGTGATCGCCGACACGATCGCCCGCCTGCGGGCCCAGACCTGGCCGCGCGAGCGGCTGCAGCTGATCGTCGCCTGCGACGGCTCGCCGGATGCCACCGCCGAGCGCGCGCGGGCGGCCGGGGCCGACGTCGTGCTCGAGCTGGAGCGGGGCGGCAAGCACCACGCCCAGACCGCCGGCGTCGTCGCCGCCACGGGCGAGCTGCTGCTCTTCAGCGACGCCAACACCCGCTGGGAGCCCGACGCGGTCGCCGAGCTGGCCGCGGCCTTCGCCGATCCCGCCGTCGGCTACGCCTGCGGCCGCGTGACGTTCGTCGCCGCCGAGGGCGGCGGCAACCAGGAGGGCGCCTACTGGCGGCTCGAGATGGCGCTGCGCCGACGCGAGAGCGACTGGTGGTCGGTGACCGCCGGCAACGGCGCGATCTACGGCCTGCGGGCGGACCTGTGGCCCCGGCTGCGGACCGCGCACGGGCACGACCTGTCGCTGCCCCACCAGGTCGTCCGCCTGGGGCGGCTGGCGATCGACCGGCCGACCGCCCACGCCAGCGAGCCGATGGTGCCCTCGATCGAGGGCGAGTGGCGGCGCAAGCGGCGGATGATGAACCAGGCCTGGCGGATCGTCCTGCGGGGCGGGCGCCGCGGCGGCCTCGACGGCGGGATCCTCGACCCGCGAGGCCTGCCGCCGCGCTACCTGGCGGCGATCGTCAGCCACCGCTGGCTGCGCTACGCCAGTCCCTTCCTGCACCTGCTGGCGCTGGCCGCCGGGCTGCGGCTGCTGGCGTCCGGCCGCGCGCCGCGGGCCGACCGGCTGCTGCTCGCCGCCCACCTGGCGCTGCTCGCCGGGGCGGCCGGCGCGGGCCGCCGGCGCTGGCGCCCGCTGCTGCTGTGCCGCTACTACGTGGCGATGACCGCGTCGATCGCCGTCGGGCTGGCCGACCACCTGCGGCACGGCGCGCCC
>NZ_AGUD01000070.1 GCF_000240225.1 Patulibacter medicamentivorans | reverse complement strand
CGCCGCCGCCGGTCGGCCCGGCGCCCGGCGCGGTCGGGCGACCGCCGGCGATCGGCGGCGCGACGGCCGGCGGCCCCGTGCTCAGGCCGCGGATCGTCGGCCCGTAGACCCGGCCCTGCAGCGGCGCCCAGGCGCCGTCGACGAAGAACCGGCCCGCCACCTTGGCACCGCCGGCGCGCTCGGGGATCAGGTTCTCCGGCAGGAAGCTGAGGTTGATCATCTGCAGCAGCGGTCCGCCCGACCAGCGGCGATCGGAGCGCCACGGCGCGACCAGCGCGTCGGTGAAGCGCCGCGGGCGGGCCAGTCGCCGCTCGACGTCGTCGCGGCCCGAGCCGTCGTGCAGCCCCTCGGCGAGCGCGAGCCCGGCCACGTAGCCCCGCAGTCCCGCGATCGACGGTCGCTCGCCGGGGAACAGCAGCGGGATCACGTTGGCGTAGGCCTCGGCGTCCCGCGACCCGAGCTGGATCTCGCTCACCGAGGTGATCGCCCCGGCGCGAGCGATCGCTCCGCTGTCGACCTCGAACCGCTCGTCGAACAGCGGGCTGGTGGCGACGATCGCGTCGTTGGGGAATCGCGGCCGATCCTCGCCCAGCCGGCGCAGGGCCGCCGACAGCCGCCGCCGGTCGCCGTCGAGGACGGTCACCAGCTGGTGGGCCGCGTCGACGGCCCGCGCGAACCGCCGCGGGTCGTCGAGGGTCGCGGCCGGCGCGACGACGACCCGCAGCGCCGTGCCCTTCAGCCCCTCGCGCAGACCGGCGAGGCGCTGGGTCCCGGACGCCGTCGTCCCCGCCCGCAGGACCGTGACCTGCGGGACCGCCGAGGGCCGCGACTGCAGCCCCTGCTCGGCGACGAAGCGGCCGATCGCGACGCCCTCGGCGTGCGGGTCGGGCGCGATCCGGAAGACCCGCGGGCCGCGGACGAGCGGCACCGACGGGTCGCCGACGATGCTCAGCAGGTCTCCGGCCTGGCGGACCGCCCCCGCGGCCCCGCCGCCGCACGGCGCCAGCAGCGCCGTCACGCCGTCGGCGCCGCGGACGGCGGCTGCCGCACGGCGTGGATCGCCGCCGTCGTCGACCGTCCGCAGGACGAGCTTGCGGCCGCCGTCCAGGCCGCCGCGAGCGTTGAGCCGCCCGACGGCCAGCGCCGCGCCCTGGGCGTGGGCCCGGCAGACGCGGGCGTCGGGACCGGACAGGTCGGCGGTCTGCAGCAGCCGTCGCGGCGACGGGCCACCGGCGGCGCGGTCGCCGACGGTGAACGCCGCCGGAGCCGACTCGCTGCGACCGTCGATCGCCGGGTAGGCGAACCAGGTGCCGGCGGCCGGCAGGTCGACCGGCGCCGACCACGCCTCGCGCGGGCCGCGGCGCAGCTGCGCCCGGATCTCCCTGGACGAGCAGGCGCAGCGCAGCCGCACGGCGATCGTCCGCGCGGCCCTGGCCGGCGTCCCCTCCTGGAGCGTCGCCGGATCGGCGACGACCACGTTGCGGCCCGGGGTCGCCGGGGCCACGGTCAGGCGCAGCAGCTGCCCGCCGATCGCGGCGGTCGCCAGCGCCGGGCCGCCGAGGACGTTGCCCTGCTGGGCGGCCACGGGGCGACCGCGTCCGGGGACCAGGCCGGCGAGCACCGCGGCCAGCACCAGGATCGTCACCGCGGCCAGCGCCTCGGCCCGCACCAGCCGCAGGCCGACGGCCTCGGCGGGGCGCGGATCGGGCGAGCGGCCCCGACCGCGCGCCGCTCGGGCGTCGCCGCTCGGGGTCGGGTCGCCCGCCGACGCGCGGTCGCGGCGGCGCAGCCGGCGGGTCGTGACCAGGCCGGCCACGACTGCGGCGGCCACCAGCGCGACCTTGACCGCCAGCACCCGGCCGTAGCCGGTCCAGCGCAGGTAGTACCAGCCGTCGACCTCGCGGAGGGCGGCGACGAGGCCGGTGATCGAGAGCACGACGATCGCGCCGATCGCGAACGGCGCGAAGGCCCGGATCGCCCCGCGGCCGCCGCGCAGCACCACCAGGGCGATCAGCCCGCCCGCCCAGAGACCGGCGGCGAGCCCGTGCAGGCCGCCGAGGAGCGCGGCGACGAAGGTGCCATCGCCGAGACCCTGGACGTGGCCGTCGGCCCCGTAGGCGGCGAGGGCGACGGCGCCCGAGGCGGCCAGCAGCGCGTCGCCGCGCGGGTCGCGACGCGTCCGCAGCCACAGCGCGAGGCCGCCGAGCAGGCCACCGAGCGCCAGCCGCGCGAGGGCGATCCGGCCGTTGCCGTTGCCCGTCAGCAGGGCCAGCGAGGGGTCGCCGACGCCGGCGGTCGCCAGCACGGCGACGGCCTCGGCGGCCCCGAAGAGGGAGAGCGCGAGCGCGACGGTCGACAGGCGGTGCCAGCGAGCCTCGGCCCCGGCACCGCGCTGGTCGCGCGGGACCCGCCAGCGGAGCAGCACGCCGCCGAGCAGCGCGGCCGCGCCGAGCAGCCCCAGCCAGCGGACGGCGAGCTCGAACCAGCCCTCGCCGGAGACGTCCTCGCCCCCGCGGGAGCCGATCCCGGTCGACGCGCCGCCGCCGAGCCGCTCCGCTCCCGGGGGCGGGGCGCCCTTCGCTCCGGCGACGCCGAACCGGAACGAGCCGGAGGTCGTGTGGCCGTCGGAGCCGAGCGCGACCCACTGCACGTCGTAGACCGCCGGGCGCAGCGCTCCGCGGAGCGGCGCCACCAGCAGCGAGTCGTCGCTGACGCGCAGCGGGCCGGTCGCGATCCGCGCCCCGCGCGGGCCACGGACCTCGATCGACGAGCCGCGCGCGATCACGCCCTCGGTGAACGCCAGCCGGACGTCCTTCGGTGGCTGGTCGGCCGCGAGCCCGCCGAGCGGGGCGGACTGGACCAGCGACGGGTGCGCCGACGCGGCGGCCGGCAGCAGGCCGGCGAGGAGCAGGGCCATGACGAGTGCGGCCGCGGTGGAGATCCACCGCGGCCGCGTCGCCACGGGCCCCTGACGGGTGCCCGTGATCATCGTCTGCTCAGAGGCGCACGGAGCGTCGCACCGTGACGCTCCTGCCCTCGGGGGTCTTGCCGGTCACCGTGACGGTGACCTTGGACTTCCTGGCCCAGCCGGAGCGCACCGCCCGGTTGAGCGTCACCTTGACCTTCTTGCCGGCCGCGATCGTCCGCGCCTTCGACGCCGCGAGCGACCGCTTCCCGGCGTTGCGGACGACGACCTTGACCTTGGTCAGCGGGGCGCCGGTGACTTTGACCCGGACGCTCGCCCGGGGCTTCCTGGCCAACGTCCGGACCGCCGAGGCCTGCCCGCCGATGGCCAGGCCGGCCGCCGGCGTCGCCGCGGGCTCGTCCGGCAGCACCGGCAGCGGGCCGACGTTCTTGGGCGAGATGCCCGGAGGCGTCACCCACAGCATCGAGTGCGGCTTGTAGAAGCCCGCGTCGGGGGACCCCGGCCAGTTGCGTCGGTTGAAGTTGACGCCCAGGCCGCCGGTCTTCTCGTCCCGGAAGTCCTCGTCGTAGGAGAGCTTGCCGTCCTTGTCGATGTTGACCAGGTAGAACCGGTGGTCGCCGTCGACGCCGGTCCGCGAGACGAAGTAGTTCGAGAACGTCAGGCGGGTCGGAGAGCCGTCGGGGGTGTAGCTGTGGTTGTCCAGCGCCGCCCAGTGCGGGCCGCCGGTCGTGTTGTCGGTGACCTTCAGGGTGTCGATCAGCGTCGGGCAGTCGGCCACCTTCTGGCCCTGCGCGAGCTTGTGGACCGCCTGGATCGCGGTCAGGTCCTTGGAGCCGTCACCGTCGGTGTCGATGCCGTTGGTCAGGTCGCACCTGACCTTGCCGTCCTGCGCCGACTTGATCAGGTCCTGGATGTCGAGGTCGTAGAGCTCCTTCGTCGCGCCCTGGTCGAAGTAGTTGTCCGAGCCGGGGTTGCGACCCTGGACCGAGCGGAACAGCCACTTGTTGTTGCGCGACACCTGGTGCCAGGCGCCACCGGCGCAGTCACCGGGCTGGTCGAGGAACTTGCCGGCCCCGTCCTTGGTCAGGATGTTGGAGAGCCCGTCGTCCCAGACCTGGACCCACTTGTCCGAGGCGTTGCCCTTGAGCTTGGTGATGTCGGGGGTGAAGAAGATCCCGCCGCCGCACATCGAGCCGGCGAACGCGCCCTTCGACTCGAGGGTCTGCGGGAACGCGGCGGTCTTCGGCCACGTCTTGGCGTTCTCCATGATCCCGTAGTTCTCGTGCGCCCTCTGGGCCGGCTCGCGCCACCCCTTGGGCATGTGCGAGACCGACGTCAGCACCGGCGCGCCGGGGTTCGAGAGGTCGAACGTGCGGACGGTCGGGCGGAACGCGTACTTGCTGACCGTCTTGACCGGGTCGAGCACGATCTCGCGCGGCTCGGCGTAGTCCGAGGTCACGACCGTCTCGAGGTCGGCGCGGACCTGGATGCCGTGCGGGTTGGCGCAGGTGCCCAGCGGGCGCGCCTCGGCCGCGGAGCAGGCCTCCGGGACGCCGTTGGCGTTGGTGCCGCCGGGGACGGCGGCCGCCAGCAGGTTGCCGGCCGGCACGACGTTCTCCAGCGCGAGGCCCGTGTTGGGATCGGGCTTGAAGACCGCCAGCGCCCCCGGCGACCCGCCGAAGTTGGCCACCGGGCCGCCCATGAAGGTGCCGATGAAGCGCCCGTCGCCGACCGCGTCGTAGGCGTCGGGGATCGAGTAGCCGACGCTGGTCAGCGGGATCTGGTTCTTCAGCTTGACGTTCGGGATGTCGCTGACGTCGAGGACGTGCGTGGTCGAGACGAACAGCGCGCCGGCGATGACCGGATCCCCGTCCTCCCACTCGTACTGCATGTGGTGGGGCTCGTTCTCGACGCCCCACGGCAGCGGCAGCTGAACGAAGTTGACGACCTTGGCGTAGTCCGGGTTGCGCTTGCCGGAGATGTCCTGCTTGCGGACGTCGATCACCTGCCAGCCGTCGAGACCGGGCAGGAACTGCGGACCGAGCATCTCCAGCAGGCCCTGCGGGTTGATCGTCAGGTTCTGGATCAGCTTCGAGATGACGTCGGCGTTGATGTCGGCGACGTTCTGCTTGCCCGACCAGACCAGGTTGTACTCGGGCTTGGCCTTGGGATCGGGGTAGAGCTTCCTGGCCTCGGCGATCGCGGCGGTGCGCGCCGCGCCCGTCTGCTTGGCGGCGTTGGCGTAGGCGGCCTTGTAGCGCGCCGTCGCGGCCTTCCACTCCGCCTCGGCCTTGTCCCGGCGCTCGATCGCGCCGGGGATCGTGTTGTTGTCGACCTGGCTGAACTTCAGGCCGCGGCTGAGGGTGTTGGACAACCACTCGGCGCTGATCGCGCCGTCGTTGTCCCCGGCCGTGGCTGGGCCTGTGGCGAGCAGCGTGCCGCCTCCGAGGGTCGCGATCACCGCGACCAGCGCGGCGATCCTCCGGCGCCCCCGTGGGAGCGCTCTCCAAATGGCTGTCATCTCGTGTGTCTCCTGGTCGGCGCGGTGAGCGCGCGGTCGCCGGACAGACCGTCAACGGCATGTCCGGCGCAAAAAGCTACTACCTGATCGAAAATCAAGCAATATGGACGACCGTTGGACTCCGGGCGCTATTATGCGGAATCCCGGTCAGGAAGTCGACTTTCGCTCGATCTTCCTTGACGGGAATTCGGGTCCGAAATGCAGGCTTCCCACTCCACGCCCGTCGCGGCGCCGTCCCGCGACCGACCACGCAGCCCGCGGCCAGCGGCCGCCGCGCGCCTGTCGGCCGGCCTCGGCGAGCGCCTGCGCCGCTTCGGCGGGATCCTGGCGCTGACCTTCGCCGTCGGCCGGGCCCTGCTGCGACCACCGTTCGCATGGCGCCGCGAGTTCGTGATCGCCTGCATCGACACGATGCGGGCGACCTTCTGGCCGATCGCGATCTCGGTCGCCGTCTGGGGCTTCTCCGGGCCCGGGCTGCAGGCCGGGAACTTCCTCCAGGCCTTCGGCTCGGTCGACCGCGCCGGCGGCTTCATGGTGGTCGCGATCGTCCGCGAGTTCGGGACCTTCGTGACCGCTGGCGTCGTCGCGGGGATGGTCGGCACGATGCTGACCGCCGAGCTCGGCACCCGCCGCGTGCGGGGCGAGATCGACGCGCTCGAGGTGCTCGGCGTCGATCCGGTCGCGGCGATCGTGGCCCCGCGGACGCTGGCCCTGGTCGTGGTGCTGATGGTGCTCGACGTCTTCGCGCTGGTCTTCGGCGTCGCCGGCGGCTACGTCGCGTCGGTCGGCGTGCTCGGTGGCACCACCGGCGCCTTCCTCGAGTCGTTCGTGGCCAACGCGACCTTCCTCGACCTGCTGGCGAGCGTGGTCAAGGTCGGGGTCTTCGGCCTCCTGATCGGCGTGATCAGCTCGTGGCACGGGCTCAACGCGTCCGGCGGCGCCCACGGCGTCGGCAAGGCGGTCAACCGCGCCGTCGTCGGCAGCCTGCTGGCGATCTTCGTGGTCAACCTGCTCTACACCCAGTGGTTCCTGGCCACGTTCCCCGAGGTCAACGTCCTGCGATGAGGCGCTCCCGATGAGCGAGCCGGGCGGCGGGATCGGCCTCGACGGCGCCCGCGGCGTCGACGTCCGCCACCCCGCGGGGATCCATGGCCACGGCGGGCTGCTGGGCCTGCTCGGCGCGCTGGCGTCGTTCGCCGGCGAGCTGCTGCGAGAGCTGCCGCGGGCCCGCGGGATGGCCGGCGAGACGCTGCGCCAGGCGTCGCTGATCGCGTCCAGCTCGCTGCTGGTGATGCTGGCGATCGCGTTCTTCGCCGGCGGCTCGTGCGGCCTCGAGTCGACCGCCCTGGCGCGGGCCTTCGGCTTCGACCCGATCGCCGGCGGCTTCAGCGCCTGGTGCAGCCTGCGCGAGGTCGTGCCGTTCGTCTTCGGCTACATCCTGGCGGCCAAGGTCGGCTGCGGGATCGTCGCCGAGCTCGGCGCGATGCAGGTGAACGAGGAGGTCGACGCGCTCGAGGCGATGGGCGTCCGCTCGCTCGCCTACCTGGCCGTGACGCGGCTGCTGGCCTGCGTGCTGGTCCTGCCGGCCGCCTACCTGCTGTCGATCGCGTCGGCCTACGTCGCCACCTACCTGATGTCGGTCGTCCGCTTCGGCGACGTCTCGCCGGGCACCTGGCGGCTGTTCTTCTTCGCCTTCCAGGACGGCTGGGACGTGCTGTTCAGCGTCCTCAAGGGGATGGCGATCTCCGCCTGGGTCGTGCTCGTAGCGCTGTTCCACGGCTATCGCGTGCGCGGCGGCCCGGTCGAGGTCGGGATCGCGACCGCCCGCTCGATGGCGATCAGCGTCGTCGGCGTGACCGCGATCTCGATGCTGGGGACGCTGGTCTTCTGGGGCGCCAACCCGAGGATCCCGATCGGATGAGCCGCGCCGCCGCCTCTCCCCGGGCGATCGCCGGCGGGGCGCTCGCCGTCGCGCTGGTCGCCGGGGCCGCCGTCGTCCGGCCGTGGGAGGACGGCGACGGCCGCCGCGCCGTGGCCGAGTTCGACGCCGTGCCGGGGCTCGTCGAGGGGGCCGACGTCGAGCGCTCCGGCGTCCGCGTCGGTCGGGTCGAGGCGATCGCCCTCGAGGACGGCCGGCCGCGCGTCAGCCTGCGTCTGCGGCCGGGGGAGCGGCTCCACCGCGGCGCCCGGGCCGACCTGCGGATCGTGTCGCTCAGCGGCCAGCTGAACCGGGTGGTCTCGATCGACGACGGGCGCGGCGACGCGCTCCGCGACGGCGCGACCCTGGGCCTCGCGCGGACCGACCAGCCGGTCGAGATCGAGACCGTGCTGGCGACCCTCGACCCGCGGACGCGAGCGGCGGTCCGCGACGTCCTGGCCGGTGCCGACCGTGCGGTCGACGGGCGCGGCGACGCGCTGGCCGCCAGCCTCCGGCGCGCGTCGCGGACGCTGGCGTCGACCCGGGCCGCGGTCGCCGACGTGACCGCCGACGGCGTCGCGCTGCGGCG
>NZ_AGUD01000071.1 GCF_000240225.1 Patulibacter medicamentivorans | reverse complement strand
GGCCCGCCGAGCCGCCGGGCGGCGCCGGCGCGGCGCCGTGGGTCGGCCCCGACATGGCGGACGTGCGGGGTCAGCGGCTGGCCCGGCGCGCGCTCGAGGTGGCCGCCGCCGGCGGCCACAGCCTGCTGCTGGTGGGCCCACCGGGCACCGGCAAGACGATGCTGGCGCGTCGCCTGCCCGGCCTGCTGCCGCGGATGACCCCCGGCGAGGGGCTCGAGGTCACCCGCATCCACAGCGTCTGCGGTCTGCACGACGGCCGCGGCCTGATCCAGGAGCGGCCCTTCCGCGCCCCGCACCACGGCACCTCGGCGGCCGGCCTGGTCGGCGGCGGCAGCAGCGCGGTCCGGCCGGGCGAGGTCACGCTCGCCCACCGGGGCGTGCTGTTCCTCGACGAGCTGCCGGAGTTCCGCCGCGACGCGCTCGAGGCGCTGCGCCAACCGCTGGAGGATGCCCGCGTCGTGCTGGTGCGAGCGGGCAGCACGCGGACCTTCCCGTCGCGCGTGCTGCTGGTGGCGGCCGCCAATCCGTGCCCGTGCGGCCACCACCCGGCCAGCCGCTGCCGCTGCACGCCGGCCGACCTGGAGCGCTACCGACGCAAGCTCAGCGGTCCGCTGCTCGACCGGATCGACCTGCACGTCGCGTGCCCGCGACCGTCCGGGAGCGAGATCGCCGGTCCGCCGTCGGATTCCTCCGCCCGGATCCGCGAGCGCGTCCAGCTGGCACAGGCCTTCCGCGGCGAGCGACGGGGCGCCCGCGGGCCGCGCCCGCTGGAGCAGGACCTCGACGCCGACGCGCGGACGATGCTCGACCGCTGCTACCGCAACGGGGTGCTCTCGGCGCGGGGCAGGGCACGCGTGCTGCGGCTGTCGCGGACGGTCGCCGACCTCGACGCGACCGAGGTGATCGGCGCCGCGCAGCTGGCCGAGGCGCTGCAGTTGCGTCAGGAGGTCGCCGACGAGGACCGGGAGCTGGCGGCATGAGCGCCTGCGCGGCCTGCCTGCGCCGGACCGGCCTGCTGGCGGAGCTGAGCCCGGTCGTCGAGGAGCGCTTCCGCCGCGATCGCCCCGCCGGGCTGCTGGCGCTCGACGACCGGGCGCTGGTGGCCGAGCTCTGCCGCCGCGACGGCCCGGACGCCGCCGCGCTGCGGACGCCGCGGCGCTCCGACGACGACCTGCTGAGCGCCGCGGCGGAGAACGCGCGACGCCACCGGATCGTCGCGATCTGCCGCCACGACGACGCCTATCCGTCGCGCCTGCTCGACCTGCGCGATCCACCGGCGGTGCTCCACGTCCTCGACGGGCCGCAGCGCCTGGCGCAGACGCTCGGCGGCGATCCACGGCGGCCGACGGTGGCGATCGTCGGCGCCCGGCGGGCCCCGGACGAGGGCCGCAGCTTCGCGCGCCAGCTCGGGGAGCAGCTGGCCGGCGCCGGGGTGACCGTGGTCAGCGGGATGGCGTTCGGGGTCGACGCCGCGGCCCACGACGGGGCGCTGCGGGCGGCGCCGGGCGCGCATCGCAACACCGTCGCGGTGCTCGCCGGGGGCATCGAGCGGGCGCATCCGGCGCGGCTGCGGCCGCTCTACGAGCGGATCGTCGACCGCGGCGCGGTGGTCGGCGAGATGCCGCCGGGGGCGACCCCGCGACGCTGGGCGTTCCCGGCCCGCAACCGGCTGATCGCCGCGCTCGCCGACGTCGTGGTCGTCGTCGCCGCGGCCGAGCGCTCCGGGTCGCTGATCACGGTCGACCTCGCCGGCGACCTCGACCGGGCGATCGGGACGGTCCCGGGATCGGTGCTCGACCCGCGGCACCGCGGCTCCAACGCGCTCCTGCGGGCGAGCGCCCACCCGATCCTCGATGCCCAGGACGTCATCACGCTGCTCGGGACGGCGCTCCCCGGACGTTCGGCCGCGGCGCTGCCGGCGATCGATCCGCTCGGCGGACTCGACGGCGCGGCCCGGCGACTGGCCGAAGCGCTGCTGCCGGGGCCGCGGACGCCCGAGCAGCTGCTGAGCACGGTCGAGCGGGCCGACGGCGCGGTCGCGGAGCGCGACCTGCTCCTCGGGCTGGCGCAGCTCGAGGCGGCAGGACGGCTGCGACGCTCGCTCGACGGCTCGCTCGCGCTGCTCCCGGCGCCGCTGGCGGGCTCGCCGGGGGCGACGGGGGGCAGGTAGCAGCGACGGCGACGTCCCATCGCGATAGCCTCGGCACAGATGTCCGGTCGTACCCCCGTCTGCCTGACGATCGCCACCTCCGACTCCGGGGGCGGCGCGGGGATCCAGGCCGACCTCAAGGCGTTCGCCGCCGCCGGGGTGCACGGAACCAGCGCAATCGTCGGCCTGACGGCGCAGAACACCGTCGCGGTGACCCGGATCGTCCAGATCGACCCCGAGACGATCGTCGAGCAGGTCCGGGCAGTGGTCGAGGATCTCGGCGTCGATGCCGTCAAGATCGGCATGGTCGGGACGAGCACCACGATCGACGCCGTCGCGCGGGCGCTGGAGCTGGTGCCGGCCGACGTCCCCGTCGTCCTCGACCCGGTGATGGTCGCCGAGTCCGGCGCGCGGCTGCTCGAGGTCGAGGCCCATCGCGCGCTCGTCGAGCGGCTGCTGCCCCGCACCACCGTCGTGACCCCGAACCTGCCGGAGGCGCGGGCGCTGGTCGGCGGCCCGGCCGCTCGTGGCGACGCCCGCGGCGCCGCGGGCAGCGCCGGCGACGACGCCGAGCAGCTGGCGGCGGCGATCGCCGCGCTCGGACCCGCCAACGTCCTGATCACCGGCGGCCACCGCGATCGCGCCGAGGACCTGCTGCGCCAGTCCGACGGCACCCTCACGGTGCTCCACGGCGAGCGCCATCCCGACGGCGCCGCCCACGGCTCCGGCTGCACCCACTCCAGCACCCTGGCCGCCCAGCTGGCGCTCGGCCACGACCTGGTCAGCGCGGCGCGCGCCGCGCGGGCGATCGCCGGCGAGGCGGTCCGTCAGGGACTGCGCGACGTCGGACGGGGCGCCGGGCCGGTCGACGTGCTCGGCCTGCCGGAGCTGCGGCTCCGCAGCGCCGCCACGGTCGAGGCCGTCGCGCCGAGCGTCGTCGAGCGGGTCGGTGCGCCATGACGGTGCTCGCGATCGTCGCGGCGGCGGCCTTCGTCCTGCTGCCGCTGATGCTGACCGCCGAGGCCTGGGCGCCAGCCGTGGCCCGTCGCGCGTCCTCCCTCCGCACCTGGATCGGCCGCGGCCGGACCGGGCGCGCCGAGCGCCGGCGGTCCGAGGCGACGGCCCAGGAGCTGCTGCGCACCTGCCTGGACGAGGACAGCTGGGCGATGTACCGGGACCTCGGCTTCGTCCGGGTCTGGGGCCGCAACGACCGTGCGCCGGCGCCCTCGGGCCGCCGTCCGCCCCCCGGCGTCGCCTACGCCTACCTGCTCTACCCGCACGGGCCCTACGTGGTCTTCCTGCCGCAGACGACGACCCTGCTCGGCGAGTGCCGGGTCCAGCTGGCCGGCCTCGACGCCGAGGAGCGCCTGACCGCCAGCGACGACCTCCTGGCCCACTGGATGGCGTTGACCGGCGACGAGCCGGGCGTGATCGCGTCGGCCCGGATCACGACGCCCGGCAACGAGCTTCCCCGCCGGCGGGTGCGACGCGACCTCTGGCGCCTGCGCGAGTGGGAGCGGGAGCGCGGCGAGGCAGCTGCCGCGGGCGCTCGCGAGCAGGCCGCCGGCGCGCTCGCTCGCCGTCGGCGCGCCGCGGGCTGAGCTCGGGCTCACCCCACCGGCCGGCATGGGCGAGCGAGTAGCGTTCGCCGGGATGAGCCGCACGGACGTGGACCTGAAGCAGAACAGCCGCCAGGTCACCGAGGGCCCGCACCGCGCTGCCGCGCGGGCGTACCTGAAGGGGATCGGCTTCGACAACGACGCCCTCGGCAAGCCGATCATCGGCGTCGCGCACGGGTGGATCGAGACGATGCCCTGCAACTTCAACCACCGCGTCCTGGCCAACAAGGTCAAGGAGGGCATCCGCGCCGCCGGCGGCACCCCGATGGAGCTCAACCACATCGCGATCTCCGACGGGATCACGATGGGCACCAGCGGCATGAAGACCTCGCTCGTCTCGCGCGAGGTGATCGCCGACTCGATCGAGCTGGTCGCCCGCGGCCACCTCTTCGACGGCCTCGTCGTCATCACCGGCTGCGACAAGACGATCCCGGCCGGCGTGATGGCGCTCGCGCGGCTGAACATCCCCGGACTGATGCTCTACGGCGGATCGATCCCGCCCGGCCACCTGCACGGCGAGCAGGTCACGATCCAGAGCGTCTTCGAGGCCGTCGGCCAGCATGCCGCGGGCAAGATCAGCGACGAGCAGCTGGACGAGCTGGAGAACGTCGCCAGTCCCGGCGCCGGGGCCTGCGGCGGCCAGTTCACGGCCAACACGATGGCGATGGCGTTCGAGGCGATGGGCATCAGCCCCAGCGGGGCGGCGATGGTCCACGCCCAGGCGCCGAGCAAGCTCGAGGTCGCCTTCAGGACCGGGGAGCTGGCGATGGAGGTCCTCCGCCGCGACCTGCGCCCGCGCGACATCATCAGCAAGCAGTCGCTGCAGAACGCCGTCGCCGCGGTCGCCGGCTCCGGCGGCTCGACCAACGCCGTCCTGCACCTGCTGGCCGTCGCCAAGGAAGCCGGCGTCGACTTCGACATCGACGACTTCGATCGCATCAGCCGCGCCACGCCGCTGCTCTGCGACCTGCTGCCCGGCGGCCGCTACAACGCCGTCGACCTGTGGCACGCCGGCGGCAACCCGGTCTTCCTCGGCCGCCTGAAGGAGGCCGGCCTGCTGCACGAGGACCTGCCGACCGTCACCGGCCCGACGATCGGCGAGCTGGCCGACACCGGCGTCGAGACCGAGGGCCAGCGGGTCATCCGCCCGCTCGACGACCCGCTGCGCGATTCCGGCGGCCTGGCGATCCTCCGCGGCAACCTCGCGCCCGAGGGCTGCGTCGTCAAGCTCTCCGGCCACGAGCGCCGCCGGCACACCGGCCCGGCGCGGGTCTTCGAGCAGGAGTCCGACGCGATGGGCGTGGTCACCTCCGGCGGCATCCGGCCCGGCGACGTGATCGTGATCCGCAACGAGGGCCCGACCGGCGGGCCCGGGATGCGCGAGATGCTCGCCGTCTCCAGCGCCCTCAGCGGCATGGGCATCAGCGGCGAGGTCGCGCTGATCACCGACGGGCGCTTCTCCGGCGCCACCCACGGCTTCTCGGTCGGCCACGTCGCCCCGGAGGCGTTCCACCGCGGCCCGATCGCAGCCGTTCGCGAGGGCGACGAGATCACGATCGACGTCGACGACCGCCGGCTCAGCGTCGCGCTCGGCGACGAGGAGATCGCCGCTCGCTGCGCGGCCTACGAGCCCGTCGTCAGCCCCGACGCGACCGGCGTCCTGGCGAAGTACGCGCGGCTGGTCGGCAGCGCCAGCGAGGGCGCGGTCACGATCGTCGCCTGATCGCCGGGAGTTCCCCGCAAACTCCGCGAATTCGATCGCCGTTCGCCGCTCCGACGCGCCCCGCTGGGCTCGCATGCCGGCCGACACCTGCGAGGATCGACCCGTGGAGACCCCTTCACCGGCCGACCAGCACGCGCCGCCGACCCACGGCGGCGGAGGCACCCCGCTCGACGACCACCTGCCCGTCGTCGAGCCGGATCGCGACCTCGACGACTGGGGCCGCTCCGCGCGCCTCAGCGGCCTGCTCGACCGCACCGTCTGGGAGGCCGCCCACAAGGTCTGGTTCCGGATCGACCTGGAGCAGGCGGCACGGATCCCCAACCGCGGCGGCGCGGTCCTGCTCGTCAACGGCGGCGGCGTCGCGTCGCCGATCGGCCCGCTGCTGGCCAAGGCGATCCGCGAGGACCACCCGCGCCGCCGCGAGTCGCGGATCTGCGTCAAGCCGGCGCTGCTCGACCAGCCCGGCCTGTCGGTGCTGCTGCCGCGGGCCGGCGCCGTGCGCTCCCACCCCGACGACCTCCGGCGGCTGCTCGCCGACGAGGGCGAGCTGGTGGTGCTGCCCGTCCGCAGCGACATGCTCGAGGACGACGAGGCCGCCGGCCAGCTGGCCCGCGAGCCGGCGATCGTCGCCGCGGTCCGCGCCGGCGCGCCGATCGTCCCGGTGGCCGCCGTCGGAGCCGACGACGCCCAGCCGGTGATCGGCCGTGTGCCGCTGCCCGGCGGCCGGCGGCTGCCGATCACGCTGACCTTCCCGCATCTCGGGCCACTCGCGTTCCTGCTCTACCTGCCGGCCAAGGTCCGCCTGCGCGCGCTGCCGCCGATCCACCCCGGCGGCAGCGGCGACGAGCGCCACCAGGCGGTCCGCGCGGCCGTCACCGCCGCCCGTCGGCTGCGCGCCGAGGCAGCCGAGATGACCGGCGAGCGAGGGTCGCGGTGGCTGGGATGAGCGGCGGCGCCCGCGTGCTGGTGACCGCCGCCTCGTCGCGGCTCGGCGCGCTGGTCGTCGGCGAGCTCGAGCGGCGGCCCGACGTCGAGACGGTGATCGCCGTCGACGAGCGTCCACCGGCTGCGCCCTTCGGCGCCGCCGAGTTCGTCCGCCTCGGCGCCGGCTACGCGCAGCTGCCGCGGGTCGCCCGCGCCGCCGCCGTCGACGTCCTGGTCGACATGCGCGCCGCCGCGGCCGTGGCACGGCTCGACGACCGCGCCCTGGCCGCCCACGACGCGATCACCGAGCGGATCACCGCCGCCTGCGTCGAGCCGGGATCGACCCTGCGACGGCTGGTGACGGTCGGATCGGTCCACCGCTACGGCTGGCACCGCGACCTGCCGGCCTTCGTGACCGAGGACACGCCGCCGCCGGAGCCGCCGCGCGGCCCGCTCCAGCGCGCGCTGGCCGGGATCGAGACCGAGGCCCGCGGCGCGGTCGAGCGCCACGGCTCGCTGGAGCTGGCGATCGTACGGCTGGCCGACACCGTCGGGCCGGCGGGCACCGGCCTGCTGCAGGCGGCCGACCGGCTGCCGCTGCTGCCGACCGTGCTCGGCTTCGATCCGCCGATCCAGGTCGTCCACGAGGAGGACGCCGCCCGCGCGGTCGCCCACGTCGTGCGCCACGAGCTGACCGGCACCTACCTGGTCGCCGCCGACGGCACGCTCTCTCTGTCGGAGGCCCTGCGCGAGCTGGAGCGCTCCTACGCGCCGCTGCTGCCGCCCTGGGGCGTCGGGCTGCTGGCCGGGGTGCTGCAGCGCGCGGGCCTGCGGACCGCGCTCGACCTGGCGGGCCAGCTGCGGCACGGGCGCGGGCTCGACAACCGCCGGCTGAAGGCGTCCGGTTTCAGCTTCCGCGCCACCACCCGCGAGGCGCTGCGGGCGGCTTCCGGGGTCCGCCGTCGCCGCCGCGTCCTGCACCCGGGCGAGCCGGCCCCGTACGAGCCCGAGGTCGAGGCGTTCCTGCGCTACAGCCCGTCGGTCCGCGACGGCGATCCGAACGCCCACGACGACGCGGGGCCCGGGATCGGGGCGCTCGAGGTCGACGCGCTGGTCGCGCTGCTGCCGTCGCTGGATCCAGAGGCGCTCAGGGCCCTGCGCGCGCACGAGGACGCGGGCCCGGCGCGACGCCGGATCCTCGACGAGATCGACCTGCTGCTGCAGCGCAGCTGAGCCGGGGGCCGAGCGGCCCTCGTCGTCCCTCGCGGCGGCGCTGGTGCGACGTTGTGACCAGCGGTCGTTGTACGTTGTAGACGCCAACGGGGTTGCAAATCGGCTTGCCGCCGCACCCCCTCGGTACCATTCCACCCTGCCGCCATGCGCCAACGGACCGTCATCGCCCTCGCGAGCGTGCTGCTCGTGCTCTTGCTCGCCTGCGGCGGGGTCCTCGTCGCCGACGCCGCGACCGGCAAGAAGATCCCCGCCGGCGTCAAGATCGGCGGCGTCGACGTCGGCGGCCTGAGCGCCGGGGACGCGCGCGCGAAGGTCCAGGCCGAGATCGTCGACAAGCTCCGCCAGCCGATCCGGGTCGTGCACTCCGACAAGGAGTGGACCCTGACGGCGAAGACGGCGAAGGTCCGGGTCGACATCGACGGCGCCATCCGCGAGGCGATGCGGACCGCCGACGAGGGCAACGCCTTCTCGCGGGTCTACCGCCGGATCACCGGCGGCACCGTCGACCGCGAGATCGAGACGACCAGCTCGTACTCGAGGGCGTCGATCTCGCGGCTGATGGACCGCGTCGCCCGCGGCCTCGAGCGCGACCCGCAGGAGGCGTCGGTGACCCTCGACGCCGGCAAGCTCGACGTCCATCCCGGACGCGTCGGCCTGCGGCTCGACCGCTCGCGCGTGTCGTCGCTGGTGCGCAAGGCGGTGCTCGATCCCTCGGCGCCCCACCAGGTCTCGGCCTACACCCGCAAGCGGCAGCCGAAGACGACCACCGCCGACGTCCGCAAGAAGTACTCGACGGCGCTGGTCGCCAACCGCAGCACGTTCAAGCTGACGCTCTACAAGAACCTGCGCCCGGTCACGACCTACGGGATCTCGGTCGGCTCCGTCGGCCACGACACCCCGGCCGGCCAGTACACGATCGGCAACAAGGCCGAGAACCCCGCCTGGCACGTGCCGAACTCGGCCTGGGCCGGCAAGCTCGCCGGCACGGTGGTGCCGCCGGGCCCGTCGAACCCGATCAAGGCCCGTTGGCTGGGGATCTACGACGGCGTCGGCATCCACGGCACCAGCGACGACGCGTCGATCGGCACCAACGCCTCGCACGGCTGCCTGCGGATGCACGTCCCGGACGTGATCGCGCTCTACCCGCGCGTTCCGGTCGGCACGCCGATCTGGATCATCTAGCGGGCGACGTCCGCAGGCGGTCAGCTGTCGAACGGCGAGGGCGACATCTCGACCGGGCCGACCGGCCCGCCGTCCGGGCCCGCGGCCGGCCCGAAGGTGACGATCTCCTCGGCGGGCACCTCGTCCCAACCCTGCTCCAGGAGCAGGGAATGGTGGTCGCTGTGCCGAAAGGCCACGGTACCCAGCCAGATCCCGCGCTCACGCTTGCGGAGCACCACGTACCACAGGGTCGAGGCGTCGACGTCACTCCGGATCGGGTGCCAGGGACGCTTCGGCGGGTCGACCCCGTTGTGCAGGTTCGCCGCCATCAGCTGACGCTTGGTCGCCACCCGGCCGGTTTCGAAGTCGATGAAGAACGACGCCACGGAAGCAGAGGATAGGCCCGACCCGCTCACCGCCGCGTGGACGGACGCCCTCGACCTGCTGGAGGCCGAGCAGACCCGCCGCGGCGCGGCCCCGCGGACGCGGATGGCCTACGCCGGCGACCTGGAGCGGTTCGCCCGCTGGTGCATCGCCCGCGGGGTCCCCGGGCCGGCCGCCGTCGACGTCCGGACCGTCCGCCGCTACACCCAGTCGCTGACCGAGCGCGGGGCGGCCGCGAGCACCGTGACCCGCGCCCTGGCGGCCCTGCGCGCCGCCTTCCGCGCCCTCCAGAAGGCCGGGCGCGTCGAGGGCAACCCGGCCGAGCTGGCGCCGGGACCGCGCCGTCCCCAGCACCTGCCGCGGGTCGTCAAGCCGGCCGAGGCGGCGAAGCTCCTGGACGAGATCCCGGCCGACGCGGACGCGCTGGCGCTGCGCGACCGGGCGATGCTCGAGCTGGCCTACGGCGGGGGCCTGCGCGCCGCCGAGCTAGTGCGGCTGGACGTCGTCGACATCGATCTCGACGGGATGCAGCTGCGCGTGACCGGCAAGGGCGAGAAGACCCGCACCCTGCCGCTGGGGGATCCGGCGGCGGCGGCGATCGAGCGCTACCTCGGCCGCGGGCGACCGACGTTGCGCGCGCCGGCGGTCGACGAGCCGGCGCTGCTGCTCTCGCGCCGCGGCCGCCGGCTCTCGACCAGCGACGTGCGGCGGCGGCTGCATCGTTGGGTGCAGGAAGCGGGCCTGCCCGGCGATCTGCACCCGCATGCCCTGCGCCACAGCTTCGCCACGCACCTCCTGGACGGCGGAGCAGACCTTCGTGCGATCCAGGAGCTGCTGGGACACGCACGTTTGTCCACGACCCAGGTCTACACTCGGGTAGAGTCCAAGCGGCTGAAGGCGGCGTACCGCCGCAGTCATCCAAGAGCGTGAGCTGCGGGGAGGGGATGGTCCCGCCGTGGCGATCACTCACGAGACCAGGGTCACGAACCAGGTGCACGTCGAGCCTCGACCGACCGATCTCCGAGAGCTGTGGAAGCGTCTCCGCGAGTCCGGGGATGCCTACGCCCGCGAGCAGCTGGTGCTGGCCCACGCGCCGCTGGTGAAGTGGGTCGCCGGGCGGATCGCGGCCACGCTGCCGCCGCACGTCGAGGAGGGCGACCTGATCTCGTACGGCCTCGTCGGCCTGACCTCGGCGGTCGATCGCTTCGACCCAGATCGCGAGGTCCGCTTCGAGACCTACGCCGTGACCCGGATCCGCGGCGCGATCATCGACGAGCTGCGCTCCCAGGACTGGGTGCCGCGGTCGGTCCGCAGCCGGGCGCGCGAGATCGAGCGCACCCACACGAAGCTGGAGCACCAGCTGCATCGGGCGCCGACCGACGAGGAGATGGCCGACGCCATGGACCTCTCGGTGCGCGACTTCCAGGATGCGCTGCTGCAGGTCTCCCAGGCGACGGTCCACGCGCTCGACGAGCTGTGGTCGGTCGGCGACGCCTCCGGCGACCAGGTCTCGCTGCTGGACACGATCCAGGACGAGCGGGCCGACGATCCCGAGCAGCTGCTGGCCGAGCAGGACCTGCGCGACCAGGTGGGCGACGCGATCCAGCGCCTGCCCGAGCGCGAGAAGGTCGTGATCGCCCTCTACTACTACGAGAACCTGACGCTGCGCGAGATCGGCGAGGTCCTCGGCGTGACCGAGTCACGGGCCTCGCAGCTGCACACCAAGGCCGTGCTGCGGCTCCGTTCGCGGCTCGCCGGCGGCGACGTCGAGAACGCCTGAGGGCTCGCCGATCCGGTGGCCTGAACGGCCAGACGACGGCCGGCGGGGCGGGGGCGACGAGCGTTCGCGCGCCACCTCCGCCGAGCGCTGAACGCGGGCTCCCGGCGCGGCTGCGGGGCCCGGTCTGCTGCTAGCCTCGATCTGGTGTCGACCCCCGGCAACTACCTCGTCTGCTCGTCCTGCGGGCGCCACCTGCTGCGCGGCGAGGCGCCCGAGGTCTTCCTCCACGACGGCGAGCGCCGCGAGGTCTGCGAGCTCTGCGTCCCGCGGGCGCTGCACGCCGGCTGGATCCGGGTCGGCGTTGGCGATGCGCCGACGCTGGAGCCCGATCGCGGGGCGCGGTCGCTGCTGGAGCGCTTCAAGCGCGGTCGCCGTCCCGGCCGCCCCGCCGAGGGTCGCCGCGAGCGCGCCGGCCGGACCCGGCAGCGGCCGACCGCGGCCGAGACGATGGCCGAGCACCAGGCGCAGGACCTCTCCGCCCCGCCGCCCCAGCGCCGGCGGCCGCACCGGATCGAGGACGAGATCGAGGGCCTGGCCGTCGCTCAGGAGGAGCCCGCCGCGCCGCTCGCCGACTACGCCACCACCGCCGGTGGCGATCGCGCCTCGGTGACCACGGCGGGGGCCCGGATGGCCGCCCGGGCCGTCGACCTGTACAACCACTCGTCCCACCCGCGCCTGATCGCGGGCGTCGCCCGGTCGCTCGGCGCGCCCTGGGTCACGGTCCGCAACGTCGGCGGCTCCCGGATGCAGGTCGTGATCGCCTGGGAGCTGACCTGGTACCGCTTCGAGCTGGACCTGGCTCGCGAGGCCGACGGCGTTCGCGACGCCGGGCACGGCACGTCGCTGGACGAGCTGCAGCCGGGCGAGGTGGCCCCGAACGCCGTCAGCGACGAGCACGGCTACCTGTACCTGCAGGCGGGCGCGACGGCCGCCTGAGGCCGGGCGCCCTTCCTACTGCTCGCGCGGGGGCCGGCGGCCCTCGCCGATCCGCCGCTCGCGGGCCTCGCGCTTGGTCTCGAGATCCTCGATCTCCTCGCGCAGCTCCAGGAACGAGCGGCGGCGGCCGTCGGACAGCTCGCCGGCCTCGACCGCGGCCAGCACGGCGCACCCGGCCTCGCGGTCGTGGCGGCAGTCGGCGAAGCGGCACTGGGCGGCGAGCGCCTCGATGTCGGCGAACGCCTCGGCCAGGCCGCCGGTGTCGCGGACCATGCCCAGCTCGCGGGTGCCGGGGGTGTCCAGCAGGCAGGTGCCGTGGCCGTCGGAGAGCGGGACCAGCTCGCGGGCGGTCGTGGTGTGGCGGCCCTTGGCGTCGGTCGTGCGGACGGCGCCGGTCGCCAGCACGTGCTCGCCGAGCAGCGCGTTGATGATCGACGACTTGCCGGCCCCGGACTCGCCGATCAGGGCGGTCGTCTGGCCCTGCGGGAGCAGGCTCAGCAGCTCGCTGAGCCCGCGGCCGTCGCGCTTGCTGACGGCGACGGCGGGCGTGCCGGGCGGCGTCGCGTCGCGGACGGCCTTCCACTCCTGGGGGAAGCCGAGGTCGATCTTGGTGGCGACGACGATCGGTCGCGCGCCGCCCTCGTGGGCCAGGACCAGCGAGCGCTCGATTCGGCCGGGCCGCAGCGGCCGGTCGAGGGCGTGGACGACGACCACGGCGGCGACGTTGGCGGCCAGCACCTGCTCGAGCAGCTCGCGCGACGGGTCCCGGCGGCCGATCCGGCGGTCGCGCGGCGCGACGCCGACGACCAGCAGCCGGTCGTCGCTCTGATCGCGCTCGACGGCGACCCAGTCCCCGACGGCCAGCGGCGTGTCGAAGCGGTCGTCGTCGAAGGTCGAGGCGCGGGGGAGGCGCGAGACGCCCGGCCGCCGGCCGAGGTCGGTGACCAGGTGGCAGCCGCCGTACTCGATCCGGGCGACGCGGGCGGGACGTCGGTCGCCGGTCAGGAGCGGCGCCAGCCGCTGGGCGACCGTCTCGTCCCAACCGGCGGCGGCGAGCGGGTCGGGAACGTCCCACAGATCGGCGACCTGCGTGGCGGCGTCACCCGTGGCACCGGTGGCCGCGCCCTCCAGGGCGCGGGCCTCCCCGGTGTCGGCGTCGATCATGCCGCGGCAAGCCCTGGTCGCATCCCGGCGATCCTACGCGGTCGCGGTCCTGGAACCCAGCCCCCGTCGACCGGCCCCACGCGCCCACGCGGCACGCTCTCCGCCGGCTCGCTATATTTCTCGTCCCGCGCGGATGTAGCTCAGTTGGCTAGAGCGTCTGCTTGCCATGCAGAAGGTCGTGGGTTCGAGTCCCATCATCCGCTCCTCTCGAAGCCCCTGCGAATAGCAGGGGTTTCGTCGTTCTTGGGGCGGTTGGCGGGGCGCGATTCGTGGCTCATGTCCCAGGCACTAGTTGTAGGTCCTAAGGACGTTGTTCCATCCGGGGTGCTCCG
>NZ_AGUD01000072.1 GCF_000240225.1 Patulibacter medicamentivorans | reverse complement strand
GCCGTCGCCGGCGGGCGCGGCCCGCCGCCGCGGCGCGACGCCGGGCCGTGCGATCGCTCGCCGGGGATCGCCGTGGTGCGGGCACGGCCCCCAGGCTGCCAGAGCCGGCCGGCGTGCGCAGCCGATCGACCGAGGGCCGCGCCGAATCCCCCGTCGCCACGGGCCGCCCGCCCCGTTCCGGCATCGTGACCGGCGAGTCCCGGCACCGAGGAGTTCCCATGAGCACGACGACACCCGCCCACGCCTCCGGCACGTTCGCGATCGGCGGCGACCTGCCCGTCCATCGCCTCGGCTACGGCGCGATGCAGCTGACCGGCGAGGGCATCTTCGGGCCGCCGGCCGACCCCGACCAGGCCCGCGCGGTCCTGCGGCGGGCGGTCGAGCTGGGCGTCGACCTGATCGACACCGCCGACTCCTACGGCCCGTTCGTCAGCGAGCAGCTGATCGCCGAGGCGCTGCACCCCTACCCCGACGGCCTCGTGATCGCGACCAAGGCCGGCCTGACGCGAACCGGTCCCGGCGAGTGGCACCCGGTCGGGCGGCCGGAGTACCTGCGCCAGCAGCTGGAGCTGTCGCTGCGCCACCTGAGGGTCGAGCGGATCGACCTCTGGCAGCTGCACCGGATCGACGCCAAGGTCCCGGCGGAGGAGCAGTTCGGCGTCCTCAAGGATGCCCAGGACGCCGGCAAGGTCCGCCACGTCGGGCTCTCCGAGGTGACCGTCGAGGAGCTCGACGCCGCGCTCGACGCCGGAGTCCAGGTCGCGACGGTGCAGAACCGCTACAACCTCGTCGATCGCGACAGCGAGGACGTCCTGGAGCGCTGCGAGGAGCTGGGGATCGGCTTCCTGCCGTGGTTCCCGGTCGCGACCGGCCGGCTGGCCCGCGAGGGCGGTCCGCTCGACGAGATCGCCCGCGAGCACGGTGCGACCCCGGCCCAGCTCGCGCTCGCCTGGCTGCTGCACCGCTCGCCGGTGATGCTGCCGATCCCGGGCACCTCGAAGGTCGCCCACGTCGAGCAGAACGTCGCCGCGGCGGAGATCCAGCTCAGCGCCGACGAGGTCGCGCGGCTGGAGCAGGCCGGGCGGGCGGCGGCCGGCGGCTGAGCCGCCCCTCGCCCGCGACCTTCGTATGGGGTCGCCGGGACCGGGCTATCCTCGGTGGTCCGTCGTGGACGCCGAGATGGCCCGCGCCGGGGAGGAGAGCACGACATGGCCACCGCCACCCGTTCGCCCGGAGGGTTCGCCGCACCGTCGATCGTCGACGACGCGGTGCGCACGATCGTGGCCGACCTCGACGCCGAGGCCGCGTTCGCCGGCCTCGCTGACGAGCGCGGCGAGGTCCCGCTGCTGCACAGCTGCGGCGTCGAGCCGAAGCGGTTCGCCGCCCTGACCCTGCGCACCGGCCGCGGGCTCGGCGGCCGGGTGCTCGGCGAGTCGCGGGCCTTCTCGGTCGCCGACTACCCGAACGCCCCGTCGATCACCCGCGACTACGTCGGCGCGATCAACGCCGAGGGCCTGCACGGGATCGCCTGCGTCCCGATCCCCGGCGAGAACGGCGTCGGCGGCCTGCTCTACGTCGCCTCGCGCGAGCGCGGCGCCCCCGGCGACCGGCTGGTCGACGCGGTCGAGCGGGTCGCCGCCGTGACCGCCGCCCGGATCCGCGAGCGGGTCGCCCACGAGCGCGAGCGGCAGCGGTTCCTCGACCACGAGCGGCGGACGATGGCCGGCGCCGTCCAGGACGCCGTCGCCCGCCAGCTGCTGTTCATCGGCCAGGCGGCCCGCCATGCCGAGCTGACCGGCGACGCGGCCCTGGCCCTGCGCGGGATCCGGCGCGCGGCGGACGCGGCCCAGCGTGGCCTGCGCGATCTGTGGGCGCCGGGCGAGCGGGCGCTGACGACCCTCCGGGTGCTGCTGGTCGACGGCCATCCGATGATCCGGCGCGGGCTGCGGGCGACGGTCGAGGACGCGCTCGGCCCGGCCGTGATCGACGAGGCGGCGACGGTCGAGGAGGCGCTCGAGCTGGCGCGCCGCGCCGCGCCCGACCTGGTGCTGCTCGACCCGCGCGCGCCCGGCGACCTGCCGGCGGCGTTCGCCTGCGCCGAGCTGCGGGCGCTGCGGCCGGCGACCCGCGTCGCCCTCGTCGGCAGCGCCGCGTCGGCGGCCGAGCTGCGGTCCTGCCTCGACGCGGGGGCCTGCTCCTGCCTGCGGCTGGACGGCGACCCGCTGGGGTTGGCCGAGGCCCTGCGGCGGATCCTCGACGGC
This sequence comes from Patulibacter medicamentivorans, assembly GCF_000240225.1. GTDB lineage: Bacteria > Actinomycetota > Thermoleophilia > Solirubrobacterales > Solirubrobacteraceae > Patulibacter > Patulibacter medicamentivorans. The sequence continues at coordinate 2,393 of NZ_AGUD01000072.1, read as the reverse complement.
GAGCAGGTGCTCGACGACGCCCCGGATCCGACCCCGGCCGCGGACGACCAGCCGGCCGGCGGACCGCACCTGACCCCGCGCGAGCACCAGGTCCTGACGCTGCTGGCCGAGGGCTGCTCGAACCGCCAGATCGCCGAGCGGCTGGTCCTCAGCGAGCCGACGGTCAAGGGCCACGTCGGACGGCTGCTGGCGAAGCTCGGTGCGCGCTCGCGGCTGCAGGTCGTGGTGCGCGCGTCCGAGCTCGGCCTGCGCTGACCCGTCGATCCGTCCAGCTGCGGCCCGACCGGTCGCCCTCGGGCGGGGCGCCGCCGATCTCCGGGACGTGCAGCTGCGTCCGAATCACCTGATCGCCGTGGTGGCGGTGGCCGGCGTCCTGGTCGTCGGCGGCGGGCCCTCGGGGATCGCCGGCCATGCGACCGACGCCTGGAACGCCTTCCACGACAAGGTCGACGGCCCGGTCCCGGCGACGGTCGCGATCCCGGTCCCGGTCAGCGACGCCGGGCACCAGCTGACGGCGAGCTCCGACGCGCTGCTGAACGACGCGCTGCGCCGGATCGACGGCGCCTGCACCCAGGCCCAGCAGCTGCGCGGCGACCAGACCGCCAAGACGCAGGTCCTGGCCGGCCTCGACCAGCCGATGAGCGTGCTGGCGACGCTCTACGACGACGACCCGGCCGGCCGCAGCCGCACCGGCGACCTGCGGCAGGCGCTGCTCGACTCGGCGGACAAGATCGAGCTGTCGTGCGACGACAGCGATCGCGCCGACATGCTCCACCGCGCGATCGCCCGCGGCGACCGCGATCGCTGAGCCCGCGCGTCAGCCCTCGACGACGCGGAAGTCGATCCCGGCCGCCTGCAGCCGAGCCAGCAGCGCGTCGCCCATCGCCTGCGCGGTGGTGACCTGGCCGGCGGTCCCGGGCAGGTCGTCGAACGCCAGGCAGAGCCCGGACTCGGCCAGCATCTTCGCGGTCTCGTCGTAGCCGGGATCGCCGCCGGAGACCTCGGTCACGACCCGCTCGCCGCCGCCGGTGCCGACGAAGCGGACCTTGAACCAGCTCTTCGCCCGCACGGCCGCGCTCGGGCCCTCGCCCTGGGTCCTGGCCTTCAGCAGCAGCTTGCGCGTCGGCGGCAGCTGGGCCAGCAGGAAGAGCGCCGGCAGGCCGGTCCCGAGCGCGGCGATCGTCCGCGCCTTGCGGGCGATCATGTAGTGGCCGTAGGTGAAGTCGGGTCCGTAGCGCTCGAGCGCGCGGGCCGAGCGGCGGACGATCTGGGGATCGACCGTCGGCAGCGGGACGATCCAGCCGCCGAGGGCCTCGTCACGGCGGATCCGGTTGGTCGCCGCCCGGACCTTGCGATCGGCCGGGCGCGGCTCGGTCGCGCGCCGCTGCTTGGCCGCCGCGGCCATCTGGCGGGCGCGGGCGAAGCCGTGGACCGCCGAGTGGTAGGTCCCGCCCGACGGCTGGCCACCCGCCCGAACGTAGCCCTCGACGTGCAGGGGCACGCCCTCGGGCAGCTGCTTGACGGTGAAGTAGACCCCGAGGTCGTGCGGGATCGAGTCGAAGCCGCAGCAGTGGACGATCCGCGCCCCGGTCCGCTCGGCCTCGGCGTGGTAGCCGTTGTACATCCGGTCGACGAACTCCGGCTCGCCGGTCAGGTCGACGTAGTCGGTCCCGGCCGCCGCGCAGGCCGCCACCAGCGGCTCGCCGTGCAGCGCGTAGGGGCCGACGGTGGTGATCACGACCTTCGTCGCCTCCGCGACCTTCGCCAGCGACGCCGGATCGGCCGCGTCGGCCTCCAGCAGGTCCAGCTCGGCCGTCGCCGGGTCGATCGCGGCCAGTCGCGCGCGGACCGCCTCGAGCTTGGCCCGATTGCGCCCCACCAGCGCCCACCGCAACCCGTCCGGCGCGCTGCGGGCCAGGTACTCGGCGGTCAGCCCTCCCGTGAACCCGGTGGCCCCGAAGAGCACGACGTCGTACCTGCGATCGGCGGCCATGGCCCGAAGTCTCGCAGCGTCGCGCGCGGCCGGCGTCGGGATCGCCCGTCTTCAGCTGATGGACAGGCGCCCGTGCGACGATCGCTGCATGAGCGACGACAGCGGGAACCGCAGGGGCTTCGAGCAGACGCTGCGCGCGATCGCGCAGGAGCTGAGCCAGAAGGTCGACCAGGTGTCGCAGACCGACCTCGACCAGGTCGCGCGCGCGACCGGCATCGATCCCGAGCGCGCCAGGCAGTGGACCGACGAGGCCGGACGCTGGCTGAAGGACCAGGCCGACCAGTTCGCCGCCGGCGAGCCGTTCGGCAACCCCTTCGGCGCGCCCCGCCGCCCGGGCGGGGACGAGCGCCCGGCGAGCGGCGGGCCCGCCGGCGCCTCCGCCGACGCGCCGGCCGACGAC
>NZ_AGUD01000073.1 GCF_000240225.1 Patulibacter medicamentivorans | reverse complement strand
CCGCGCGAGCGAGCAGCCCCTGCCGTGGCGGGAACCCGCTCGTCACGAGCGATCGATCGTCTACCCTGCCGACACGCCGAGGCCGCCCGGACGCGGCCCGTCCCGTTCCCCCCAGGAGGCGTTCGTGTCCCGCTCAAGCTCCGTCCCTCCCGCTCGCCGGGCGTCCCTGCTGGCGTTCGCGGCGGCCACCGCCGTCGGCCTGGCCACCGCGTCCGCCGCCGACGCGAACTTCCTGGCGACCGCGACCGATCCAGCGGGCGACGCGGCCGATCCAGCTCGCGACATCACCGCCGTCGCGATGTCCTACGACCGTCGTGGCGGCGAGCTGCTCGGGGCGATCCGCTTCCGCGGCGAGCCGGCCGAGGGGACCCGCTCGTTCGTCACCCTCGTTGCCGGCACCCGCACCGCGACCGGCTGCAACGGCTACCCGGCGGCCGGCTTCGGCTCCTACAGCGACGAGTACGGAGCCAGCTGGCTGCGGTTCGACGACGGCGGTGGCACCGCCGCCGCGAAGGGCGACGCGGACAAGCGCGGCGGCGGCACGACGGTCCAGCGGTTCGAGATCGCCGACCGCGGCCAGCTGGCCGGACGCAAGCTCGACTGCGTGACCGCGACCGTCACCGAGGCCGGGAACGCCGCCAACGTCTACGACGCGGTCGGCCCGATCGCGCTCGTCGGGCAGCCGTCGCTGGCGCTGCGGCTGAGCGGGGTGCCGCGCGTCCTCTCCCCCGGCCGCAGCCGCAAGCTGCGGCTGACGATCTCCAACGCCGGCGACGCGCCGACCGGCCGCGTGCGGCTGCGGCTCGGCAGCGCGCGCGGCCTGAAGGCCTCGCCGCGGTCGATCTCGCTGAAGTCGGTCACGGCCGGCGGCACGCGGACCGCAACCGTCCGCGTCTCCCTCAGCGCCCGCGCGCGGACCACGACCACGCTGAAGGTGACGGCGACGGCCGGCGCGCTGCAGGCCCGCCAGCAGGCCGACCTGTTCCTGCGCAAGCCGAGCAGCGGGGGTGGCGGCGGAGGCCGCGGCACCGGCAGCTGCGTCCGCTACCAGGCCGATCTGTCCGGGGAGAGCGGCGGCTCGCTGATCCTCGTTCCCTGCTGATCGGCGCGCGAGCCGACCGCGCCGGCTCAGTCGCCGGCGCGCTCCGGCCTCGGCTCCCCGATCGGCGCCAGCTGCGGCGCCAGGAACGACACCAGCAGCCGCCGGACCGTGTCCGCCGCGTCGGCGTGCGGCCAGTGGCCGCTCGCCGGCAGCACGTGGACGTCGGCCGACGGGAACGGATCACGCTGCCGGACCGCGAACGACGACGGCAGGTAGCGGTCGTGCTCGCCCCAGATCACCAGCGCCGGCAGGTCGCGGGCCGCGAAGGCGCGCACCATCCGCGGGTCGGCCTCGGGCACGTCGGTCGCCCGGTAGAGCTTCAGGACCGCGCGCTTCGTCCGCCGGTCGTAGTGGTCGTACATGCCGTCCACGAACGGCCGCGGCAGGCCCCGCGGCTCGTTGCGGCCGATCGCCGAGCGGAACGCCCGGCGGGTCGTGATCGCCTGGAAGACCTCGCCCACGACCGGCGTCCGCCAGATCCGCGCCAGCGAGTGCCAGCGGTAGCCCGGCAGGAACCCGGTGTCGATCAGCGTCACGCTGGCGAGCGCGTCCAGGTGGGCCGCCGCCCAGGCGAGGCCGAACGGCCCGCCGAAGTCGTGGACGACCAGGTGCACCCGCGAGACGCCGAGCGCTACCAGCGCCTGCTGCAGGAACGCCGCGTAGCCGTCGACCGTGTGGGCGAAGCCCGGCGCCGCCGCGGTGCGACCGAAGTCCGGCATGTCGAGCGCCAGCGCGCGACCGTGCTCGCCGACCGCGGCGACCAGGGCCGTCCAGTCGTCCGCCGACCCCGGGTTGCCGTGGACGAAGACCACTGCCGTGGCGTCGTCGCCCGGTCCCGCCTGGACATAGCGCACGTCGATCGCGCCGGCGCGCACCTGCGCCATCCGCACGCCGGTCACGCCGTCACCTCCAGCGGCCGTGCGCTCCGCCGGGCGCCGAGGGTCCGCCGCGCCTGCGACGCCGCGATCCGGGGCATCGCCGCGGCGACGAAGCGGCGAGGATCGACGTTGCGGGTCCCGAACGCCTCGAACCGCGCCGCCAGCCGCGGGTCGCGGGCGGCGGTCGAGAAGATCTGCCGCTCGGCCGCGTTCATCCGCCGACCGGTCGCGTAGCCCGAGATCAGGTCGTCGTGCGCCAGCAGCGCGTGGCGGAAGCGGCGGCGGTAGCGGCGCAGCCCGACCTCCAGCGGCTCGGCGCCGGCGAGCGCCGGCGCGGTCGCGTCGGCCAGCCACTCGGCCGCCTGGAACGCCCACCCGCAGCCGACCCCGAAGACCGGGTCGGCTGCCAGGGCCGCATCGCCGACCAGGGCGATCCCGGGGCCGGTCGGCCCGCGGCGGACGTTCGGCATCTGCAGCTTGCCGATCACGCTCCCGACGATCCGCGAGTCCGCGACCGGCGGTGGATCGGGCAGGTCGGCGAAGAACGCCCGCAGCGCCCGCGCCGGGTCGCGGCGGAACTCGGGCAGCCGGTCGTGCGTGAGCATGCACGAGTAGAGCGTCAGGCCGCCATCGGTCGGGAAGGCCGCCGCCCACTGCGGGTCCAGGAACCACAGCGAGCCGTTCGGCGCGGCCGCCGGCGGCGTCCCCTCGAAGTACGCGCCATAGACGAAGCGCCCGTGCGGCCGGACCCGCGAGTCGAGGCCCGCCAGCTTGGCAACCGGCGACTGGCGACCGTCCGCTCCGACGACCAGCCGCGCGTGCAGGCGGCGACGACGCCCGCCGCCGTCGCGGGTCTCGACGCCGGCGACGCGGGCCCCATCGAAGAGCAGGCCGTCGACGGTCGCGCCGAGCAGCGTCGTGACCCCCGGGGTCTCCGATGCGATCGCGCGCAGCAGCGGGTCGAGCCGCTCGCGGCGGAGGTTGAGGCTGGCCGGCAGCGTCGACCGGTCCGGCGGCTCGATCCAGCCCCACCGCGTCCAGATCCGGCTGCGGGTGCGGACCGCGCCGGCCCGCTCGATCGGCTCCAACAGCCCGGAGCGCTCGAGCATCGGCACGGCCGACGACTGGATGAAGTGGCCGCAGACCCGCTTGAACGCCTGCGGGTCGGGCCGTCGCTCGACCAGCGCCACGCGGGCGCCGCGCCGTGCCAGCAGCGTCGCCGCGGTGCAGCCGGCGATGCTCGCGCCGACGATCACGACGTCGTGGTCCGATGACATGCTGGTGCTCATCTCGCCTCCAACACAGTACAGTTGGAACAGTTCGAGTCGAACTATACGAGTCGTACCATGACGCGTCAAGACAGCATCCGCCTGAGCGGCACCTCCTACGCGGTGCTCGGCCTCGTCCGCCACCTCGGACGGGCCACCCCATACGACCTCAAGCAGCTCATCGCGGAGTCGCTGGACAACTTCTGGCCGGTCCCCCACACGACCTTCTACGCCGAGCCGACGCGGTTGGCCGCGGCCGGGTACCTGGTCGAGGAGCAGGAGCCCGGTGGTCGTCGCCGCAAGGTCTACGAGCTGACCGACCAGGGCCGGCAGGCCCTCGAGCGCTGGGTCGCGGACCCGGCGTCGGCCGCCCCGGTGCTCCACGACGAGGGGGTCCTCAAGGTCTTCCTGGGCGCCGATCCGAGCGCCGTCTTCGGCGCCCGCCGCGATTGGCACGAGACCAAGATCGGCGAGCTGGAGCGCCATCTCGAGGGGATCCGCTTCGCGCTCGACGGCGACCCGCCGAATCGCGGATCGCTGGAGGGGATCGCCGCGGCGCTGGCGGCGGGGATCGCGTTCCACCGCACCTACCTGACGCTGCTCGACGAGCAGCTGGCCGATCAGGGACCCTGAGTCCGAGGTGCATCAGGCCGACTCGACCGCGACGCCCCCGTCGGGGCGCAGCCGGTAGCCGGCTCCGCGGACCGTCTCGATCGACGTCAGGTCGAACGGCCGATCGACCTTCTCCCGCAGGTAGCGGACGTAGACGTCGACGATGTTGGAGCGGTTCTCGTACTCGTGGCTCCAGGCGTGCTCGAGCAGCGTGTAGCGGTCGAGGACCTCGCCGGGACGGGCCATGAAGGTCTGCAGCAGCGCGAACTCGCGCGCCGAGAGCTGGATCTCGGCGTCGCCGCGCCAGACACGGCGCGAGGCCGGATCCAGCCGCAGTCCGCCGACGGTCGTGATCGTCGGGCGGGCCTGCGGACCGCGCCGCACGAGCGCCCGCAGCCGGGCCGCCAGCTCGACGAACGAGAACGGCTTGGTCAGGTAGTCGTCGGCCCCGGTGTCGAGCCCACGGACGCGATCGTCGACGCTGTCGCGCGCGGTCAGCATCAGGACGGGCGACCAGACGTCGTCGGCCCGTAGGCGGCGGCAGACCTCGAAGCCGTCGTGGCCGGGCAGCATCACGTCGAGCACGATCGCGTCGTAGTCCGTGGCCGCCGCCATCCAGAGCGCGTCCTCCCCCGTCGCCGCGAGATCGACGGCGAGCCCGTCGGCGGTCAGCCCGCGCTTGAGCAGGCCGCTCATCTTGACGTCGTCTTCCACGACCAGGACGCGCATCTCACCGACGATGGTGACGCACGACGAGCGCCGGATGAGAACGATCGCGGCCCCTGGCGGTCCCTCCTGGGCGCCGATCTCGGCGCGCGATCGGTGATTCGATGTCGAGAACCGCCGATCGGCTCCGCTCACCAGGCGAAGGGCCGCGAGAGGCCCGGCCCACGACGTCAGGAGACCACCATGCCGAAGTACCTGCTCCTCAAGCACTACCGCGGCGGCCCGGAGCCGCACCACCCCTTCCCCCCGATGGATCAGTGGGCCCCCGAGGACGTCGAGGCGCACATGGCCTTCCAGCGGCAGGTGATCGAGATGCTCGAGGAGAACGGCGAGTACGTCGGCGCGGAGGCGCTGACGCCGACGCGCACCTGGGTGCGCTACGGGGGCCCGGGCGCCGCGCCGGTCACCACCGACGGCCCGCTGCCCGAGACCAGCGATCTCGTGGCGGGCTGGTTCATGATCGACGTCGACTCGTACGAGCGCGCGCTCGAGATCGCCGCCTACGCGTCCTCCGAGCCCGGCCCGCGCGGCGAGCCCCTGTACGAGTGGATCGACGTCCGCGAGATCATGTCCGGGCCGCCCTCGGACGGCTGACCCGGCGTGGTCGACGAGCCGGCGGGGCGCGGCGACGGCGGACCGGCCGACCGCGCGCCCGATGTCGCCCTGGGCGGGTTCGGGCGCGACCTCATCCCGCGGGTGCTCGCGAGCCTCGTCCGGCGGGGCGAGGACTTCGATGCCGCCGAGGACGCGCTCCAGGAGGCGCTGCTGGAAGCGCTGCGGGTGTGGCCCGAGCACCCGCCGCGCGACCCGCGCGCGTGGCTGGCGGCGGTCGCGACCCGGCGACTCGTCGACGCCCGCCGCAGCGACGCGGCCCGCTACCGACGCGAGGAGGCGATGCACGCCGAGCCGCGGCCGGTCGTCGTCGAGGAGGCCGACGACACCCTCCTCGTGCTCTTCCGCTGCTGCCACCCCGACCTCGCGCCCGCGTCCCAGGTGGCGCTGACCCTGCGCGCCGTCGGCGGCCTCACCACCCGCGAGATCGCCGACGCCTTCTACGTGCCGGAGGCGACGATGGCGCAGCGGATCAGCCGGGCCAAGCGCACCCTGCGAGGTCGCCGCCTGGACCGGCCCGGCGACCTCGCCGTCGTCCTGCGCGTGCTCTACCTCGTCTACACGGCGGGGCACACCGGCCCGCCAACCCGGATCGACCTGGCCGACGAGGCGATCCGCCTGGCGCGCCAGCTGATCCTCGCCACCGACGAGCCCGAGGCGCGCGGGCTGCTCGCGCTGATGCTCCTCAACCACGCCCGCCTTCCGGCGCGCTTCGACGCCGAGGGCCGGATCGTCACGCTCGACCGGCAGGACCGCAGCCGCTGGAACACCGGCCGGATCGCCGAGGGCGTGCGCATCCTCCAATCGGCGCTGGCCGAGCAGCGCGCCGAGCGACCCCCGGGCCGCCACCAGATCGAGGCGGCGATCGCCGCCCTCCACGACGACGCGGCGAGCGCGGCGGAGACCGACTGGCCGCAGATCCTCAGCTGGTACGACGAGCTGGTCGCGCTGACCGCGGACCCGGTGCGCGAGGACCCGGCGGCCGTGCTCGGCCGCGCCGTGGCGGTCGGCCACGTGCTCGGCGCCGCCGCCGGGCTGCGCGAGACCGACCGGCTGCGCCAGGTGATCGGCGACCGGCACCGGTGGCATGCCGTCCGCGGCCACCTGCACGAGCTCGACGGCGACCTCCTCGCCGCCGCCGACGCCTATGCGGACGCCGCCCGCCGAGCCACGGACGTCGCCGAGCGCGACCACCTGGTCCGCCAGGCCGCCCGCGCGCGGGCGACCCACCGGGAGCGGTGACCGGAGCCGGACCGCGAACGGCGCCCGAGCGACGTCCCCGGCCTCAGTCGGGCAGCGTCAGCCAGACGTCGGCCCCGCCGCCGGGCGCGTTGCCGGCGTGGGCCTCGCCGCCGTGCTCGCGGGCGATCGTCCGCACGATCGCGAGCCCCAGGCCGGTGCCGCCGCGAGCACGGGCGTGGTCGGCGCGGGAGAAGCGGTCGAACGCCCGCGCCGCGAAGTCGGGCGGAAAGCCGGGGCCGTCGTCGATCGCGTGGATCTCGGTCGCGTCCGCCGTCCGTCGCGTCTCGATCCGGACGCGGGTCGCGCCGGCCGCGGCCGCGTTGTCGATCAGGTTGCCGAGCGCCCGCGCCAGCCGCAGGCGGTCGCCGACGATCGTCGCGGCGTCCGGCCGCTCGTCGACCGCGATCTCGATCGTGCCCGAGTAGCGCGTCGCCTCGACCAGCTCGGCCACGGTCATCCGCTCCTCGCGCATGTGCGCCGCGTCCTCGCCGCTGCGGGCGAGCACCAGCAGGTCCTCGGCCAGCCGCACGAGCCGGTCGTTCTCCTCGGCGACCGACCGGATCGCCTCGCGCAGCTCCGGCTCGGTCGCCCCGGGACGCATCGCGAGCTCCAGCTCGGCCTTGATCAGGGCCAGCGGCGTGCGCATCTCGTGGCTGGCGTCGTCGACGAACTCGCGCTCGCGCTCGAACCCGTCCTGCAGGCGATCGAGCATCGCGTTGAGGGTCGCCGCCAGCCGCGCCACCTCGTCGCGGGCCGGCGGGGTGGCCAGGCGCGGCTCCAGGTCGTCGACGTGGATCGCGTCCGCCTGCTCGCGCATCCGGTCGATCGGGCGCAGGGCCGCGGACGCCGCGCCGTAGCCGGCCAGCCCCGCCAGCAGCATCACCATCGGCCCACCGACCAGGAGCAGGCCGCCGAGCTGGTGCTGCGCCGTCTCGACCGGATCCACCGACGCGCCGACGACCACGATCAGGGTCCGCCCCGCGACCCGCCGCGGCGCCGCCAGCACGCGATCGGCCGCGTCGGGATCGGCGGCGGTCGGGCGCCCGAGCTCGAACAGGATCGGCCGCGAGCGCGCGGTCCGCAGCTGGGCCGGGCTCAGCAGCGGACGGCCGTGGAGCGTCGGCGACGCGTCGACGATCCTCCCGGTCGGGGTCAGGATCTGGGCCAGCGTCTCGCCGCGCTCGGTCAGCGGGCTGCCGGCGGCGCGCGCGCCGCCGGCCCGCGCGTCCTGGGCGAGGACCGCGATGTCGGCCACGCGGGCCCGCAGGCCGTCGTCGATCCCCGAGCGCAGCGTCGCCCCGAGCCGCAGGTAGAGGAACAACCCCGCGCAGACCAGCAGCAGCGCCATCACGGCCGTGAAGGCGAGCGCGACGCGCAGCCGGATCGGGAGCCGCTCGGCGATCGCGGTGACGCCCCTCACCAGCGCCACCCTACGTGACCGCACCGCGGCCGATCAGGCCGAGGTCGGCCAGCTCAGTCCCGCAGGTGGACGCGCTCTCCGTGGGCGCCGAAGATCGCGATCATCTCGACCGGCTCCTCGATCACCCCGAACCAGTGCGGCAGCCAGGTGCTGAACTCGACCGCCTCGCCCGGCTCGATCGTCAGGTCGTCGTCCCCCAGCAGCAGCCGCATCCGGCCGGTCAGGACGTAGATCCACTCGTGGCCCTCGTGGACCGGCAGCGGGTCGGGCGGGAACCGGCGTCCGGGGTCGATCCGGATCTTGAACGCGTGCAGTCCGCCGGCCGGGCCGTGGCGGGTCAGCGACCAGCGGGTCAGGCCGTCGTGGATGACCGGGCGCCCGCGCACCCGCGGGTCCTCCCGCGCGGGCTCGCGCAGCAGCTCGTCGGCGCTGACGCCGAGCGCCTCGGCCAGCACCGGCAGGTGGTCGAGCGCAAGCCGCCGCTTGCCCGACTCCAGCCGGCTGAGGGTCGAGACGTCGATCGCGGCGCGGTTCGCGACGACCTCGAGCGTCAGCCCGCGCTCGACCCGCAGCTCGCGCAGGCGGCGGCGGACCCGCTCGGCGACCGGCTCGCCCGGCGCGTCGGTCACTCGCGCGCCGCCCCCACCGGCGTCCCGCGGTAGGCGGCGACCGCGTCGCGGGTGTCCTCCTCGACCAGGTCGGCGTTGATCATCGCCCCCGCCCGCGCCCCCTGGTCGGCCGCGCCGACGACCTGCGCCATCAGGTCGCCGACGTTGCCGGCGACCCAGACGCCCGGCACCGTCGTCCGGCCGGTCGCATCGGCCTCGATCCGCTCCCCGATCCCGTGCGCGTCCGGGACCGCCCGCAGCCCGAGGCCGGCCAGCGGCGCCGTCCGCGCGACCAGCCGCGTCAGGACCGCGAGCGCCTTGCGGGGGACCAGCTCGCCGCTGCCCATCCGCACGCCGGAGATCCGGTCGTCGACCGTCTCGATCGCGGCGACCTCGCCGGCGACGACCGCGATCCCCCGTGCCCGGAGCTGCTCGGCCTGCTCGTCGGTCGGCGCCGGCGCGGTGTGCAGGAAGAGCGTCAGATCGGCGCTCCACTGCCGCAGCAGGAGCACCTGGTGGAAGCTCCACTGCCCCGTTCCGAGCACGCCGAGCGGCTCGTCCCGGACCTCCCACCCGTGGCAGTACGGGCAGTGCAGGACATCGCGCCCCCAGCGCTCGCGGAGCCCGTCGACGTCCGGCAGCTCGTCCGCGAGCCCGGTCGCGACCAGCAGCCGGCGGGCGCCGAACCGGCGCCCGTCCTCCAGGTCGACCGCGAAGCCGCCGTCGACGGGCGCGGCCGCCGACACCCGGCCGTCGACGACCTCGACGCCGTAGCCGCGGACCTCGGCGCGTCCGGCCTCGAGCAGGGCGGCCGGCGCGAGCCCGTCGTGCCCGAGGAACCCGTGGACGCCGGCAGCGGGCGCGTTGCGGGGATCGCCGCCGTCGATCACCAGCACCGACCGCCGGGCGCGCCCGAGCATCAGGGCGCCGCTGAGGCCCGCCGCGCCGCCGCCGATCACCACCACGTCGAAGCTCTGCGTCATCTCGCTCATCGCCGTCCACGATGCCCGGCCCGGCATGCCTGCGGCAACGATACTTGCCGATCTGGCAAGCGCCGGGATCCGGCGGCCGGCGTCGCTCCCGCGGCCGGCGCTCAGGCCGGTGCGTCCCCGTCGTCGTCCTGGCCGGGGTCGGCCAGGTGGGCGGGCTCGTCATCACCGTCGCGCTGCGCCCACTCCAGCAGCGGCGCCAGCGAGAAGCTCGTGTCGTCGATCCCGGCGTGCAGGTCGCCGAGCTTCGCGAACCGGGCGGGGACGGTGGCGATCGTCAGCTCGCGCGGCTCGACGTCGTCGATCTCGTCCCACGCGATCGGCGTCGAGACGGTCGCCTCGGGCACGCCGCGGACCGAGTAGGCAGAGGCGATCGTGTGGTCGCGGGCGTTCTGGTTGTAGTCGACGAACAGCTTGGCGGGGTCCCGGTCCTTGCGCCACCAGGTGGTCGTGACGTCGTCCGGGGCTCGCCGCTCGACCTCGCGGGCGAACGCCAGGGCCGCTCGCCGGACGTCGGCGAAGGACCAGTCGGGCGCGATCCGGACGTAGACGTGGAGGCCGTTGCCGCCCGAGGTCTTCGGCCAGCCGACGGCCCCGATCTCCGCCAGCAGCTCCTGCACGACGTGCGCCACCCGGCGCGCGACCGCGAAGTCGCAGTCCGGTCCGGGGTCGAGGTCGATCCGCCACTCGTCGGGCCGCTCCGTGTCGGCGCGCCGCGAGTTCCAGGGATGGAACTCGACCGTCGACATCTGGACCGCCCAGATGACGCTGGCCAGCTCGGTGACGCACAGCTCGTCGGCGTACCGGTCGTAGCGCGGGAAGTGCAGCCGGACCGTCTCCAGCCACGGCGGCGCGCCCTGCGGGACCCGCTTCTGGTGGACCTTCTTGCCGTCCAGGCCCTTCGGGAACCGGTGCAGCATGCAGGGCCGGTCGCGCAGCGCGCGGACGATCCCGTCCCCCACGCTCAGGTAGTACTCGACCAGGTCGAGCTTGGTCGCGCCCAGCTGCGGGAAGTAGACGCGGTCGGGGCTGGAGACGCGGACCGTCCGCTCGCCGACCGCCAGCTCGACCGCCGGGGAGCTGCCTGCGGACGCCATGAAGGCCAACATAGTGGCTGGCCCGCGATCCGGTGCACGGCCGGCGCCACCGCCCCGCCGCCACGGGTGGCGGCGGCCCGTTCGCCATAGTTCGTCGGGTGACCGCGCCCGTCGACCGCCACGACATCGAGGACCGCGCCGACTGCGAGCGGCTGGTCCGCGCGTTCTACGGCCGGGCGCTGCAGGATCCGATCATCGGCTGGATCTTCGTCGACGTCGCCAAGCTCGACCTCGAGGAGCACGTCCCGGTGATCGCGTCGTTCTGGGAGACGATCCTGCTGGGCGCCCAGTCCTACAGCGGCGGGGCCTTCCACCCCCACGCCGCGCTGCACGCCAAGGTCGAGCTGCGAGCCGGGCACTTCGACCGCTGGCTGGCGCTCTGGACGGCGACCGTCGACGAGCTCTTCGTCGGCGAGCGGGCCGAGCAGGCCAAGAGCCACGCCCACCGCGTCGCGCGCGCCTTCCACCGGCGGCTCAACGGCCTGCCGCCGGACTTCCTGTCGATCCGGCCGCGCCCCGCCGATGGTGAGGGCGACGGCCTGACGGTGACCCGGCACGGGCCACCGTCGGTGCTCGACCTGCCGGAGTGAGCCCCTGCGCCACGCCCGCCGGCCCTTGCCGGGCGCGGCCTCCGGCTCAGAGGTCCCCGCGGACCTGGGTCAGGCGGAAGCTGTTGCCGGACGGGTCGCGGAAGCCGCAGTCGATCCCGTAGGGGCGCTCCTCGGGCGCCTCGGTGAACTCGACCCCGCGTGCCTTCAGCTGCTCGTAGCTGGCGCGACAGTCGTCGGTCGTCAGGAAGATCGCGCCGGCGAAGCCCTTCGACATCAGCTCGCGGACGCTCTCGGCGGTCTGGTCGTCCAGGACCGGCTCCCCCGGGATCGCCATCAGCACGATCGACACGCCGTCCTCGCCGGGCGGGCCGACGGTCAGCCAGCGGAAGTCGCCCATCTCCGCCATCGTCACGTCGCTGCGGACCTCCATCCCGAGCTTCTCGGTGTAGAAGGCGAGCGCCTGGTCCTGGTCGTGCACCCACAGCTGGGCGCTGGCGATGTTGATCATCTGGTTCTCCTCGGGTCCTCGGAAGCGGTGCGCGGGACGCTATTCCGCGCCCGTCCCGCTGTCTTCTCGAAACGTGCGCCGTTGCGGGCGCCCGTAGATCCGCCGGATGCAGGCCGGGACCCGTGCCTGGTCGGACGCCGGCGGGAAGGCCGCGCGGTAGGCGGTCGGCGAGGCCCCGAAGGTCCGCGTGAAGCTGGTGGTGAACGAGCCGACGCTGCGCAGGCCGACCGTCAGGCAGATCTCGGCGACCGAGCGATCGGTGCCGCGCAGCAGCGTCGCGGCCCGCTCCAGCCGGCGGGTCAGCAGGTAGGCGTGCGGCGGTTCCCCGAACGCGCGCCGGAACTCGCGGCTGAAGTGCGCCCGCGAGAGCCCGGCCGCCGCCGCCAGGTCGTCGACCGTCAGCGGCTCGCCGTAGCGGGCGTCGACGAGGTCCTTGGCGCGCAGCAGGTGCCGGCCGGGCGGGACGATGGTCAGGGGCCGGCGCCCGCCGGACCGGTTCGGCGCGCGGCCGCTCGCGGTGCTCATGCTCTCCAGACCGTAGCCGCGGGCCGGACTCATCGGTCGCCGCCCGCGGCGGTCTCCGGGCGCGCCGGCGGCGCCGCTGCGTGCCGCTGGTCACAGATCGCCCGCGGCGGTACATCGGGCGCTACATTGTCTCAATGACCCAGACCAGCCAGTCGGTTCGCGACCCCGTGGCCACCGACGCGCCCCCGGCGATCCCCGACGTCGACGTGACGCGGCGGATCGAGGAGACGCTTTCCGGCGCGGTGCTCTCGATGGCGGCGGCGAACGTGATCATGCAGCTCGCGCAGCTCCCGGTCGGCCGCGGCGTCGCTGAGAGCCGGGTCGACAGCGGGCGCCTGGACCTCCACCCGATCAAGCGCGGCCGGACGACGCTGAGCTACCTGGTGATCGCCCTGCTCGGCACCGAGCAGGAGCAGGCGGCGATGCGCAGCGAGGTCAACCGCTCCCACCGCGGCGTCCGCTCGCGGCCGGAGGACCCGGTCGCCTACAACGCCTTCGACCCGGACCTGCAGCTGTGGGTCGCCGCCTGCCTCTACGTCGGGCTCGCCGAGTTCCTCGAGCGCTTCCACGGGCCCGCCGGCGATGCCTTCGACGACGCCTTCTACCAGCACTGCGCGCGGCTCGGAACCACGCTCCAGGTGCCCGCCGAGCGGTGGCCCGCCGACCGCGAGGCGTTCCGCGAGTTCTGGGACGCCGGCGTCCAGCGGATCGAGATGGACGACGTGACCCGTGGCTACCTGCGCGACCTCGCCGGCCTCGGCTTCCTGCCCGCCCCCGTCTCGTGGGTCCTCGGCCCGCTCCACCGCTTCGTGACGGCCGGGTTCCTGCCCCCGCGCTTCCGCGAGGAGCTGGGGCTGCCGTGGAGCGCCCGCCGCGAGCGGGTGTTCGAGGCCGGCGTGCGCGTCGTCGCCGCCGTCAACCGCCTGCTCCCCCGCCCGATCCGCCGCTTCCCCTACAACGTCTACGCCCGCGACGTCCGGCGGCGGATCCGCGAGGGACGCCCGATCGTCTGAGGCCCGCGGACCGGCCGCGGCCGCCGCGCGGGGCGACCGCGGATCGGCGGCCGCCCCGGCCGCGGTCAGACGCTGACCAGCAGCCCGGTCGCGAACATCAGGCCGACGCCGGCGATCAGGCCCGCGACCGCCCCGGGATGGAGGGTCCGCCCCTCGCCGTCGCGCAGCGTCGGCGCCAGCTGCACGATCACCTGGACGATCGCGCCGGCCCCGAACCCGAACAGGAACGCGGCGACGCTGGCGTTGAACGCCGCGGCCCCGATCCAGGCGCCGAGCACCGCCGGAGCGCCGGCGATCGCGCCGAGCGCGGCCAGCCGCCCCAGGCCCGGGCGCAGGTGGGCGACCGGCGCGACGATCGCCAGCCCCTCGGTGGTGTTGTGGAGCGCGAAGCCGACCACCAGGAAGGCGCCGAGCGCCAGCGCGCCCGCCGAGTACGCCGAGCCGATCGCCACCCCCTCGCCGAGGTTGTGGAGGCCGATCCCGATCGCCACCAGCATCGCCAGGCTGCTGCCCGACGCGCCGGCCGCCCTCGCTCGCCGACCACGGGCCTTCAGGTGCTCCGAGACCCCGGTCAGCAGCAGGAACGAGACCAGCGCCCCGATCAGCACCAGCGCCCCGCCGCCGAACGCCTGCGAGCCCTCGCCCGCCAGCTCGAAGCCCTCGAGCGTCGCGTCGATCGCCAGGAACGCCAGCAGCCCGAAGGTCAGCGCCATCAGGCCGCGCATCCAGGCCGCCGGGATCCGCCGCAGCCACGGCAGCCACAGCATCCCGAGCGCGACCGGGATCACGCCGACGTAGATCCCCAGCAGCGCCATCAGGCCGAAGAACGACGTGTCGCTGGCCGGGCTCGCGACCGCGACCGGGATCTCGTGGGCGAAGGTCCCGCCGGTCGAGGTCATCAGCGCGACCTCGTAGGCCTCGCCCTCGACCCACGGCTGCCGGAGCTTCACCGTCGCCAGGCCCAGCCGGCCGATCGGCTGCTCGGCCCCGGAGAACTGGACGAAGGCGTCGTTGACCTGGGCCTGGGCGATCCGGACCTCGTCGGGGCCGTCGTTGCGGACGGTCAGCTCGATCTCGCCCGGCCTCAGGACCGTCCGCTCGACGGCCAGCTCCTCGACGGGCGGCCCGACGCGGTCGCCGAGCCCTGGGCCGTCGAGGGCGAGGAACGCCCCGAGCGCGGCGGCGATCAGCAGCAGCGGCACCAGCCCCAGCACCCAGGCCGGCAGGCCGCCGGTCCGGCCGTGGCCGACCGCCGGCGGGGTCGTCTCCGAGGACTCCATCAGACGACCTCGAAGAAGCCCTGCCAGCCGAGCTCGGTGAACTCGGACTGGTGGGCGTGGAACATGAACCTGCCGGCGTAGGGGAAGCGCCACTCGGCGATCCCGCGCTGGCCCTGGCAGAGCATCACGGTGTCGGTCAACTCGGCCGGCTTGCGGCTCGTTCCCGTCGGGAAGTACTCGAAGAGGTTGCCGTGGAGGTGGAAGCTGTTGATCAGGTCGTACTCCAGGACGTTGACCAGGTACAGCCGCACCAGCTCGCCGCGCTTCACCCGGATCGGCCGGTTCATGTAGGCGAAGGGGATCGAGTTGGCCGCGTAGACCTCGTTCGCGCGGTCGAAGTTGGTGTCGAACCCGTTCATCACCATCACCAGCTCGTCGGCGTCGGGCCGTCCCTCCCGCGGATCGACGATGAAGGTCCCGTAGAGGCCCTTGGCGATGTGCTCGGCCAGCGGCCGGACGTGGCAGTGGTACAGGTGCAGGCCCGCCGGCAGGGCGTCGAACTCGTAGACGGTGCGGCCGCCGGGCGGGATCTCGCCCGCCCCGCTGCCCGCGACCCCGTCCATCTCCGCCGGGTGGATGCCGTGGAAGTGGATCGTGTGCGGGTGCTGGGCGCCGTTGACGAAGCGGATCCGCAGCCGATCGCCCTCGCGGCAGCGCAGCGTCGGCCCCGGGATCCGGTCGTTGTAGCTCCACGACGCGAACGTCACGCCGGGGGCGACCTCGATCTCGCGCTCGCTGGCGATCAGCGTCCACTCGCGCAGGACGCGGCCGTTGGGCAGCCGCCGGGTCGTGCCCCAGTCGAAGTCGCGGACGATCTCGTGCGGGTCGAAGCCGTTGGCCCGGTGGTCGACCGTGCGCCCGTCGCGGAAGTTGGCGTGCCCGCCGTGCGTGCCGCCCCCGCCGCCGTGGCCCCCGTGCCCGCCGGTCGCGGCCGCCGCCGGCTCCGCGTCCCATGGGTGCGCGTGCGGGACCTGGCTGTGGAGCAGGGCGGCGCCGGCCCCGACCACGGGCACCGACCCGACCAGCAGCTTGCGTCTCGTGAGATCGATCACGGCAGGAATTATGGCATGCCAAAGATCTTCTTTGCGATGTCCATAGAACTTGCGGCGTGCAACTTCGTGGCGCCTCCCCGCTCACCGGTCGCCCCGGGGCACGGCGCCGGCGCTGGCACGCGCGAGCTCGGCCTGCGACGGTATGGCGGTGACCTCGAGGTCTCGCCAGCGATGAGCCCGATCCGGATCCGGCAGCTGCTGCGCCGCGGCCGGCGGTCGCTGACGATCGCGCTGGTGGTGCTCGGGCTCGGCGGCGCCGTCGCCGTGCACCACGGGATGCCGCCCGAGCACGGCGGCGATCACGCGGTCATGGTCTGCCTGGCGGTGCTGCAGGCCGCCGTCGTGGTCGCGGCCGCCGCGACCGCGCTCGGCCGCGCGGCGCGCCGACGGCGCTGGCCCTCGTCGCGGTCCTCGCCGGTGGTCGACGTGCGCGCCCACGCCCGTCCGCGGCGGCGCGCCCGGGGACGGCCACCGGACCCGCTCTTCCTGCGGTTCGAAGTGCTTCGACGGTGATCGCGGTGCGCCCCCGCGGCGCACGCTCGGTCGTGCCGATCCGGCGCGACGCACCTCGAAACCCGAACCTCAGGAGAACGACACCGATGCACCTCCCCACCACGCGCCGCCGCGCGCTCGTCGCGCTGGCGCTCGCCGGCAGCCTGCTGGCCAGCGGCTGCGGATCGTCCGACGACGACGCCCGCCGCGGCCACGACGGCCACGGCGGCGGCCCGGCCGCGACCACCGCCGCCGGCGGCCCGAAGGCGTCGGCGACGGCCGTCGACCGCGCCTTCGTGCGGCAGATGGTCCCGCACCACCAGATGGCGGTCGAGATGGCCGGCATGGCCGCCGAGCGCAGCCGCCGCCCGCAGATCAGGAAGGTCGCCGCCGCGATCGTGCGCGCCCAGGACGCCGAGATCGCCGAGCTGCGCCGGATCGCCGGCACGCTCGGCGTCCGTCCGGCGGCGATGATGGGCGGCGGCCACGGCGGCCACGACCCGTCCGCGATGGACATGATGGCCCAGGACGGCGGCGCGCTCGGCCTCTCGGCCGACGCGATGGGCATGTCGATGGAGATGGGGACGCTCGAGCGGGCGACCCCGTTCGACCGTGCCTTCATCGACCTGATGATCCCCCACCACCAGGGGGCGATCCGGATGGCCCGCGCCGAGCTGGCCCGCGGCCGCGACCGGCGGCTGCGGGCGATCGCGCGGGCGATCGTCCGCGGGCAGGCCGCCGAGATCGAGCAGATGAACGCGTGGCGCCGCTCCTGGTACGGCGCCCCGTCGCCGGCCGGCGGCGTGCCGCCGGCCTAGCGCGCGACCCAGCCGGCGCGGATCGTCGTCTCGTCCCGGACGCGCGGGCGAGGCGGCGATCCGGTGCCGTGGGGCCGCCCGACCGCCGTTCGGCGGCGAGCGCCGCGGCGAGATGGCGCGACGTGGAAGCTCCACGCCGACGTCCTCGGCGAACGCCCGGCCGGCCGGCCCCGGTGCTGCGCGCACTGGCCGCGGCAACCGACGGGCGATAGCGTCGCGGCCGACCCTCGAGAACCGACGAGACGAGACCGTTCCATGCATCCCTTCCGCGCCGCCGTCGAATCCGGCGGCTTCACCCAGCTCGGCGACCTGCTCGCCGAGGACGTCGTCTTCCACAGCCCCGTCGCCCACAAGCCCTACGTCGGCCGCGAGCTGGTCGGGGCGATCCTGCTCGGGGTCTCGCGGGTCTTCGAGGACTTCCGCTACGACCGTGAGATCGGCGGCGAGGGCGACGCCGACCACGCGCTCGTCTTCCGCGCCCGGATCGGCGAGCTGGAGCTGGAGGGCTGCGACTTCCTCCACACCGGCGAGGACGGCCTGATCGACCGCTTCACGGTGATGGTCCGCCCGCTGTCGGCGGCGAAGGCCCTGGCCGACGCGATGGCCGTCCAGTTCGCGGCCGCCCAGAGGGAGCTGGGGCTGGCCTGACGGCCGGCCTCGGCCTGCGCAACCAGGCTCAGCCCGCGACCGGCTCGGTCACGGTCGCGGCCGCGACCGGCGCCTCGGCGAACGCGTAGTCCTCGAGCGGGAACGTGCGCGCAGCGTGCCACGCCTCGGCGGCCGTGGTCGGCCGCAGGAACGGCGTGTCGCCGTGACTGTCGAAGTAGTAGCTGTTGGCCGCCGAGCAGGCGCCCTGGCTCCACAGCGAGCGGCCCAGCCGCTCGGTCGCGAACCGCGTCCAGCGGGCCGCCGCGTCGGGCCGCACCTCGACCGTGGCGCCGCCCCGTCGCCGCGACTCCCGCAGCACCCGGACGATGTGCGCCGAGGCCGTCTCGACCAGCTGGTGCCAGGTCCCGCCGGTCCAGCCGTAGGGGCCGAAGATCATGAAGTGGTTCGGGAGCCCCGGAATGCTGATGCTCTCGTAGGACGACGCGCGCTGCTCGGCGTAGAAGGTCGCCAGGTCGAAGCCGTCGCGGCCGCGAACCGGGGTCCGGCGGAAGTTCTCCGGGTCGGTCGCCAGCCGGAAGCCGGTCGCGAGGATCAGCACGTCGACCGGTCGTTCGCAGCCGTCGGCGGTGCGGACGCCGGTCGCGGTGACGCGGTCGATCGGGTCGGTGACCAGGTCGACGTGGTCGCGGGCGAACGTCCGCAGGTAGCGGTTGGAGACCGCCGGCCGCTTGCAGCCGAAGTCGTAGTCCGGCGTCAGCTGCCGCCGGAGCTCGCGGTCGCGGACCTGCAGCGGGTACCAGAGGTGGCGCAGCGCGCCGCGGATCCCGCGCTCGAGCCAGGCGTAGCGGTCGTGGCGGGTGACGAGGTCGATCAGGACCGCCTCGGTGCCGCGGGTCACCGTCCGGCGCACCAGCTCCTGGGTGCCCGGCAGGCGCCGGAAGAGCGCCTCGACCGCCTTCGGGGTCGGGATGTCCGGCTTCGGCGCGACCCAGATCGGGGTTCGCTGGTAGACGTCCAGGTGGGCGACCTGGTCGGCGATCTCGGGGATGATCTGGACGGCGCTGGCGCCGGTCCCGACGATCGCCACCCGCTTGCCGGCCAGCGAGACCGCGTGGTCCCACGACGCCGACCGCAGGATCGGGCCGGCGAAGTCGTCGACGCCCGGGATCGCCGTCGGCTTGGCGTCGACGAACGCGCCGATCGCGCTGATCACATAGCGGGCCGTGACGTCGCGTCCGCCGATCGTCAGCCGCCAGAGCCCGGCGTCCTCGTCCCAGGTCCGGGCCGTGACCTCGCTGTTCAGGCGCACCAGCCGCCGGACGTCGTGGTGGTCGGCGACCTGGTCGACGTAGGCCTTGACCTCGTGGCCCTTGGCGAACACCCGCGACCAGTCGGGCTTCAGCTCGTAGGAGAACTGGTAGGCCTGGGCCGGGATGTCGACCCCGACGCCCGGGTACGTGTTGTCGCGCCAGGTGCCGCCGATGTCGCCGGCGCGCTCGTAGACGGCGAGGTCGTCGAACCCGGCCTCCCGGAGCGCGATCGCCGCACCGATGCCCCCGATGCCGGCCCCGATGATCGCGACCTCGTGGTCGGGCTGGACGGTCTCCGGAACGGCCATTCCCAAAGTCTACGCCACCGTAGCTTTGGGGTCGAGGCCGTGGCTCAGGCGCCGTCGGCCTCGACCTGGCGGTTCCACTCGGCCTTCTCGGCGCGCCACGCCTCGTCGTCCCGGCGGTGCTTCCAGTAGCCGGAGATCGAGTGCCCCTCGCGCGGCAGCCCGCGCTCGATCAGCAGCTCGCGGCGGATCGCGCGGACGGCGCCGGCCTCGCCGTGGAGGAACAGCTGCGGGCGGCCCGCGGGCAGCTCCAGGCTGGCCAGCTCGCGCAGCAGCGCCGCGCCGTGCGGCTCGCCGGCCGCCCGCCGCAGCCAGCGGACGTCGGCCTGCGGCGGCGCGTCCAGCGGCAGCTCGTCGTCGGGGCCCTCGGCCTCGATCAGGACCACCACTGGCACGCCGTCGGGGATCCGCGGCAGCGAGGCGGCGATCGCCGGCACGACGCTCGGGTCGCCGATCAGCAGGTGCCAGTCGGCCGCCGGGTCAGGTGCGTAGCTCCCGCCGGGGCCGAGCAGCTGGATCACGTCGCCCGGCCGGACCGCGCTCGCCCACGGGCCGCCGAAGCCGACGTCGCCGTGGACGACCACGTCGAGCGTCAGCCGCGCCGCCGCCGGATCCCACGCCCGCACGGTGTAGGTGCGCGTCCGCGGCCACTGCTCGCGGGGCAGCGTCGCACGGACCTCCTCGACGTCGGCGTCGGGCCCGTAGGGCGCGCCGGCCGGCGGGAAGAGCAGCTTCACGTAGTGGTCGCTGAACTCCTCGGCGGCGAACCCCTCCAGGCCCTCGCCGCCGAGCACCAGCCGGATCAGGTGCGGCGTCAGCTGCTCCCGCTCCAGCACGGTGGCGCGCCGCGGACGGCGGACGGGTCGGGTCGGGGTCTCGATGGTCGGCTGGGGCACGGTGCGGTCCTCGAATCGGGGACGACCTAGATTAGGGACCCCTCACTCCCAGCCCGGTCGGGACGGGCCTTCCGGACGCGCTCGCGACCGTCGCGCCGCGCCGGCCCCGCCGCGCTACCGTCCCGGCGATGGCCGCCGACTCCCGCTCTCCCGTCGCGCCGGGCCCGCGGCTGGCCGGTCCGGCGGACGTGGCGGTCGTGACGGCGCTCGTCGAGTCCGCCTACCGCGGCGACGCCAGCCGGGCCGGCTGGACGACCGAGGCCGACCTGCTCGACGGTCAGCGGACCGACCGCGACGAGGTCGCCGAGCTGATCGGCGCCGACGGCAGCGCGATCGTCCTGCTCGAGGACGAGCGCGGGCTGCTCGCCTGCTGCAACGTCGAGCACCGCGGCACGGTCGGCTACGTCGGGATGGTCGCGGTCCGCCCCGGCGAGCAGGGGCGCGGGACCGGCCGCCGGCTGCTGGCCGCCGCCGAGCGGCACCTGCGCGAGCGGTGGCGGCTGGATGTCGCCGAGATGACCGTGCTCCGGCAGCGACCGGAGCTGATCGCCTGGTACGAGCGCCGCGGCTACGCCCGCACCGGCGAGCTGCGGCCGTTCCCCTACGGCGACGAGCGGTACGGGATCCCGCGCCGCCCGGACCTGGTGCTGGCGGTGCTGCGCAAGC
Organism: Patulibacter medicamentivorans; assembly: GCF_000240225.1. Taxonomy (GTDB): domain Bacteria; phylum Actinomycetota; class Thermoleophilia; order Solirubrobacterales; family Solirubrobacteraceae; genus Patulibacter; species Patulibacter medicamentivorans. Next base: position 2,428 of record NZ_AGUD01000073.1, on the reverse strand, counting down.
GTCTGGACGGATCGCCGATCGGCGAGGGTGGCGCCGACGGCGCCGATCGGGCATCATCCGTTTCGTGACTTCGCGTCACTGCACGCCGCTTCCGATTACCGGCGCCCTCGTGGGCGTCGACCTCGGCGTGCTCGTAGCCGGCCTCATGGCCGGCGACCGCTAGGCACCGGAACCCGCGCCCGACGCTCGTCGGCCGACCGCGTTCCTCCCGCCTCATCGTCGTTCGCCTCCACCGAAGGGAGCGCCCCGTGCGCCCGCTCGTCTCCGTACCCGTCCTCACCGCCACCACCATGAAGCCCACCGTCTCCCCCACCTCCTTCGTTCCCGCCACCGGCCTCGGGACGATGCTCGTCGCCCGCCTGACAGGGTCCGGTCGGCGTCCGGCGACCGCCCGCTCAGCCGCCGGTGGCGACGCGCCTCCGGGAGCGACCGGCTCGACCACCGACCCCGAGGGGAGCAGCGCATGCGCGGCGCCGACCGACTGATCGAAGCACTGGAGCGCGAGGGCGTCGAGGTCGTCTTCGGCCTGCCCGGCGGCGCCTCGCTGGCGATCCACGACGCGCTCCACGAATCGCCGATCCGCCACCTCCTCGTCCGCCACGAGGCAGCGGCCGGGCACGCCGCCGAGGGCTACGCCAAGGCCACCGGCCGGGTCGGCGTCGCGCTGGTGACGAGCGGCCCCGGCGCCACCAACCTGGTGACCCCGATCGCCGACGCGATGATGGACTCGGTCCCGACCGTCTTCATCACCGCCCAGGTCCCGACCCACCTGCGCGGCACGGGCGCCTTCCAGGAGTGCGACGTGATCGGCATGACCCAGCCGGTCTCGAAGCACGCGATCGCGGTCGAGACCGCCGACGGGATCGGGCGGGCGATCCACGAGGCGTTCCACCTGGCGCGCACCGGACGGCCCGGACCGGTGGTCGTCGACGTGCCCTCGGACCTGGCCAAGGCGCCCGCGCGCGACGGCGGCGGGCCCGCGAGCGTGTCGCTGCCGGGCTACCGCACCCGCGACACGCCCAACGGCCAGCAGCTGCGGCGCGCCGCCGAGGCGATCGCCGCGGCCCGGCGGCCGCTGCTCTACGCCGGCGGCGGCGTCGTCCACTCGGGCGCGAGCGACGAGCTGACGGCGCTGGCCCGGCGGTTCGACCTGCCGGTCACGACGACCCTGATGGCGCTCGGCGCGTTCCCGGCGTCGGACCGCCGGTGGCTGGGGATGCCGGGCATGTACGGGCGCCCCGCCGCCAACGGCGCGTTCGCCGAGTCCGACCTGATCGTCGCGGTCGGCGCGCGCTTCGACGACCGGGTGACCGGCGAGCTGTCCTCGTTCGCCCCCGCGGCGAAGGTCGTGCACGTCGACGTCGACGCCGCCGAGATCTCCAAGAACGTCGACGCCCACGTGCCCGTCGTCGGCGACGCGCGAGCGGCGCTGACGGGGATCGCCGCGCAGCTCGAGCAGCTGGACCCCGATCCGGAGCGGCTGGCCCCGTGGTGGCGGCGGCTCGACGGCTGGCGGGCCGAGCACGCGCTCGCCGCGCCCCGGCACGGCGACGGGCGGATCGATCCCGAGGCCGTCCTCGAGGCGCTGCAGGGCGCGCTCGACACGGCCGGCGAGGGTCCCCCGGCGATCGTCACGACCGACGTCGGGCAGCACCAGATGTGGGCTGCCACCCGGCTGCGGTTCGAGCGGCCGAGGCAGTGGCTGACCTCGGGCGGCCTCGGCACGATGGGCTTCGGGCTGCCGGCGGCGCTCGGCGCGCAGGTCGCCGTGCCGCGGGCGACGGTCGTCTGCATCAGCGGCGACGGCTCGCTGCTGATGCACCTGCAGGAGCTGGCGACCGCCGCCGCCGAGGAGCTGCCGGTCAAGGTGCTGCTGCTCGACAACGCGTCGCTGGGGATGGTCCGCCAGCAGCAGGACACGCACTACGACGGCCGCCGCGTGGCGTCCGAGCTCGGCCCGCCGCTGGGGTGGGAGCTGCTCGGCCGCGGGTTCGGCGTCGCCACCCGCTCGGTCGTCGATCCGGACGACCTCGACGAGGCGCTGGCCGCGACGCTCGCCGAGCCCGGGCCCGCGCTGCTGCACGTCGCGATCCCGTTCGACGCCGGCTGCGACCCGGCGTTCGCCGCCGGCGCCGCCGCTCCGGTGCTGGCCTGACCGGTCCCGTGGGAGTCGTCTGGCGGACGCCGCCGCCGGACGACTCGGTCGCCGATCCGCGCATGACGCGGCGCGGCGCGCGCGACCCGCGAGCGGCGCGCCGGCGGGATCAGCCTCCCTGCAGGACCGGCAGCATCTCCGGGCGCTTGGCCGAGCGGCCGTCGCCGGACGAGCGACCGGTCACCCGGCGGCCGATCCACGGCGCCAGGAAGGCCCCGGCCCAGCGCGCCTCGGCCAGCGCGCGGGCCGGCAGCGACGCGGGCGCGGCGGGGG
>NZ_AGUD01000074.1 GCF_000240225.1 Patulibacter medicamentivorans | reverse complement strand
ACGCCGGGGACCGGCGCGCAGCCGACGGCTCCCGGGCCGCCGAGCGCCACCGCGTCGGCGTCGGGCAGCACCGGCGCCACGTAGGTCGCTCGCCAGCCGGACGAGAGCCCGAGGACCGCCGTCACCGCGACGATCAGCAGGACGCCGACGGCGCCGGCGACCACCGCCGCCGGCGGGCGCCGGCGGGCGGGTCGTGATCGGCGATCGGCGAGCGCGTCGCCGTCGGGCCCCGCGGGCCCCGTCGCCGGCCGATCGTCGTCCATGCCGCGCGCCGGCCTACAGGTACCAGTCGCGAACGGCGGACAGCCAGCCGATGACCGCGATCACCGGCATGCCGGCGCAGATGACGCCGACGTAGGCGGACCGGACCGCGCCGACGCGGAAGGCTCCGACGCCGGCGGCCACGATCGTCGACAGCGCGGCCAGCGCGGGGAAGATGTAGCGCCCCTGCTCGCCGATCACCGCGCGCGGCACCTCGGTCGCGTACGCCACCGCGACGAAGGTCACCACCGAGGCGACGGCCGCGAGCAGGATCAGCGCCCCGCCGCCCCACTCGCGCCAGCTGTGCCGCAGCCGCCAGGCGGTCGCGGCCGCGAGAGCCCAGGCGATCCCGAGCGCGACGCCGATCGACCTGATCAGCCCGTCGCCGATCTTGGCGTTGAACCAGCCGAACTCGCCCCAGCCGCGCTCGACGTAGACGCTGAACAGCGGCAGCTTCTGGGTCCAGTGGTCGCCGGTCAGGTGCACGAACGGCAGGAACATCTGGACCAGGTAGTCGATCTGGGTCGACCGCGAGGTGCCCGGGACGGCGGCCGATCCGGCGGTCGCCGCCGAGCTGCCCTCCGCCGGATGGGTGTTGACCAGGGTCCCGGTCCCGCCGCCGAGCAGCGGCGACAGCCCGACCGCCCAGATCCCGTAGCCGACGGCCATCGCGGCCGGGATCAGCATCACGGTGCCGAGCGCCGTGCGGTCGCGGTGGCGCAGGACGATCACCAGCGCCCCGAGCGCCACCACCGGCCACAGCGCGAAGCCGGTGATCTTGGCCAGCGGCAGCAGCAGGGTGACGATCCCGAGCGCCGCCATCCGCCACGGGCGCGGGCCGTTGCGCCAGCCGTCCAGCAGGAGCAGCAGGCAGAGCGCCGCGAACAGGTTGACGAAGGTGTCGTTGTTGACCGTGCCCGAGATCGACGAGAAGACCGGTTGCAGCGCCGTGATCGTCCCGGCCACCCACCAGGCGGCCTTGACCCGCGGGAACATCAGGGCGGCGATCAGGACCGCCAGCGCGGCGACGATCGACGCGAAGAGCGCGTTGAAGATCCGCATCGCGACCAGCGTCTGCGGCAGGTCGAGGGCCCCGTGCAGCGCCCGGTAGGGCAGGCCGATCACGCCGTAGTAGAGCGGCGAGTGGCCGGTCGCGCTCTCGCTGTAGCCGCCGCCGTCGCGTCGCGACGCGCCGTGGTCCTGGCGCTCGAAGGCCCGCGACCAGCGGTCGTCCCAGCGCGGTCGCGAGCCGCCGGAGAGGATCGTCGAGTTGTGGTGCAGGGCGCCCATCAGCAGCGCCTGCTCGGTCGAGTAGGCGGGAGCGGCGCCGCGGGCGCGATCGGCCCGCTGGCCGGTCTCCGCCAGGTGCTGGGCGTAGGCGAAGTGCTCGCTCTCGTCGGCGCCGAAGAACGGCGGCATCAGCAGCGCCCACGCGATCCCGCCGAAGAGCGCGAAGGCGGCCGCCCGCAGCGCCAGGTCGCGGATGCTCCGCCGCTCGACGGTGGCGGCGGTGCGGACGACCAGGTAGCCGACGACGAGGAAGCCGAGCAGCACCAGCCACAGCAGCACGGCGCCGCCGGTGCCGCTCTTGAAGGTCGTCGCCCGCTCGAACGCCGTGCCGAGGTCGTCGAGGACGCTGGTCGAGCGCCCGTCGGCCTCGAGCCAGCGGACGGCGACGTCGACGTCGCGCAGCGGCTTGCCGCCGACGTCCGACAGCGGCCGGTCGCGCAGGCGCTGGACCGAGGCGCCGCCGAGGTCGATCGAGGTGTCGGCCGAGCGCAGGCAGAGCGTCGCCCGGCCCAGCTCGCGGCCGCCGCTCGGCCGCGGCAGCGCGATCGTCTTGTAGTCGCCGCGGGGATCGTCGAAGCGGGCCGCGATCCGCTCGCGGAGCCCGTCGGCCCGGAGCACGCCGGTGACCGAGACCGGGCGACCAGCGGCCTCCGGGAAGCCCATCCAGACCTGGACCCGGGCGCTGCCGGCCGGGACCTCGAGATCGCGGACGCAGACCCGCTCGCGCTTGTCGGCATGGCCGACGACCGCGGCGGCGTCGACCGAGTTGGTGCCGGTCAGGGGCGGCAGCGAGGCGGTGGCGAAGCGCGCCAGCAGCACCACCCCGAGCACCGCCACGACCGCGGCGGCGATCCAGACGGCGCGTGCGCCCGGGAAGGCCGTCCGCGCCAGCCGCGACAGCGGCCCGTCGCCGGTTGGCCCGTCGCCGGCGACGACTGGAGCCGCCGGCTCGTCCTGCTCGTCGCCGTCCTCGGGGTGCCCGGGCCGCTCGCCCGTCACCTGTCGCGCCGCAGCCCGATGATCGACAGCAGGAAGGAGGAGAAGAAGACCTGCAGGCCGATCACGATCATCGTCACCGAGGCGATTGCCAGCTTGGTCTCGCTGAGGGCGCCGAAGTCCTGCGACGCCCAGCGGATCACGATCACCGCGGCGGCGACGATGCCGACGACCGTGAGCAGGCCCCCGATCGCGAGCCCGTGCTCGAGCCGGTAGCGCGAGCGCATCCGATCGAACCACGGGTCGACGTCGCCCATGAAGTACATGCCGTAGGCGTGGGCGCAGAGCCCGAGCGAGATCACCTGGATCCCGACGATCGTGCCCAGCGAGCCGGCGATCAGCGAGTGGATGCTCCACTCGCGACCGAAGAGGCTCACGCCGGTCAGCACCGTGACCATCGCCAGGGCGCCGAGCGTCAGCAGCACCAGGCCCGGGATCAGGAACAGGTGGGTCGGGCTGTGGGCGAGCAGGAACCGCAGGTGCCGCCAGCCGTCGCGCCAGGTCGAGAGCTTCGACTCGCCACCGCGGGGGTGGTACTGGATGTCGAACTCGCGGATGTCGAGCTTGGCCTTGCTCGCGCGGATGACCATCTCGGACGCGAACTCCATCCCCGGCGTGCGCAGGTCCATCGCCGGCAGCGCGCTGCGGCGGACGGCGCGCATCCCGCAGTGGGCGTCGCGGACGCCGGTGCGGAAGAGGACGTTGAGGAACCCGGACAGCAGCGGGTTGCCGACGTAGCGGTGCAGCCACGGCATCGCCCCGGGCTGGATGTTGTTCATCCGGTTGCCCATGACGAGGTCGGCCCCGTCGTCCAGCTCGCGGACGAAGTTCGGGATCTCGTGGAAGTCGTAGGTCAGGTCCGCGTCGCCCATGACGATGTAGCGGCCCTTGGCGGCGTTGAACCCGCCCAAGTAGGCCGAGCCGTACCCGCGGACCGGCACGTGGACGACGCGTGCGCCCGCCTCGGTCGCGAGCTCGGCCGAGCGATCCTCGCTGGCGTTGTCGGCGACGATCACCTCGCCGGCGATCTCCGCGTCGTCGAGCGCCTGGCGCGCCTGCGTGACGACCGCGACGATGTTCTCCTCCTCGTTCAGGCAGGGGATCACGACCGAGACGACGTAGTCGTCCGTCGCGCCCGTGGCGGACGAGAGGGGTGGCCTGGTGGGGATCGTGGTGCTCATCGTGGGGGGCTACGAGGAGGGACACGCGAGCGGCCCGAAAGTCGCGCTGACGAGCCAGGAACCTCATTCAGGGTAGACGACCGGCCCCCGGGAAGGCGCCAGGACCCATGCGGCACACGACCGCGCGTACGATCGTCCGATGGCCCTCGCCACCCTCGGATCCGACCTCGTGACCGCCGGCGGCATGGCGCTCGTGATCGGGATGGGCGGCCTGCTGGTGCACCGCGCCACCCGTCGCCGGGCCGAGGACCGAGACCCCGACGAGTGAGGCGAGGGCCAGCGCCGCGGACGCTCCCCGGCCCGCCGCGACCTCGACGACCCCACCGCGCGCCGGCCGGCAGCTCCGCAGGCGGCCGGGCCCGACCCGCGCGTCGATCCGCAGCGGCAGGCCGTGGCGATCCAGCCAGACCAGGTCGATCGCGAACCGCATCCCGACGGTGTGGACCGACCGCACGGACAGCCACAGCCCCTCGTCCCCGGCGAGGCCGTCGCGTCCGAGCAGCCCACGGGCGCGGGAGCGACGCCCGATCGCCTCGGCGATCCGCCAGCCGTCCGGCCACCGGTGCGGGCACGCGCGAGTCATCCGACCGGGACGACCTCGACGTCGACGGTCCCGACGGCGACCGCGACCCGCGCCAGGCGGCGGTCGGTGGTCAGCAGCAGCCCGCGACCGGGGCCCGCCAGGCGCTCCGCCAACGCGAGGTAGCAGGCGTCGTAGGCCGTCAGGCGATCGCGCAGGGCCCAGGCCCGGGCCACCAGCGGCCGGTGGGGCCAGCGGCTCAGCGGCATCGCCGCCAGGCCGGCCAGCACCCGCAGGGCCGGCTCCGACTCGAGATCGCCGGCCGCGACCGCGCGACGCAGCGCGCCCGCGACCTCGACGTCGAGCAGCTCCGGGGCCGCGGGCGGGGCGCCGGCGCCGCGCAGCGCCGCGGCGACGCCGGGAGCGCCGTGACCCCCGGTCAGCAGCTCGTAGGCGGCGCCGGCGTCGAGGACGACCCTCATCGGCCCTCTCGGTGCTCGCGGACGTAGCGCGTGACGTCGACGCCGACGGCGCCCGCGAGCGGGCCGCGCTGCTCGAGCCCGCGCACGAACCCGCCGATCGACCCCTCGCGAGCGATCCGGGGCAGCTCCCTGCGGATCAGCTCCGACAGGCTCACTCCCTCGTCGGCAGCTCGCGCCCTGAGCTGCTCGTGCAGGTCCTCCGGCACGTTGCGGACCTGGATCATCACCATGCCTCCGTTCGTCGCGAGTGGTCGCATGCGGTCGACGACGACCACGTCCGCCACGCTGCCACCCGGCCGGCTCGTCGTGGGCGACGTCACCGGATCGGCACGAAGTCGGCACGGGGTCGTCGCACGGCGACGCTCGATCGCCGCGAACGCGGCCGGCCCGCGCTACCCCAGCCGCGAGACCGACCGGCCGTCGGCGGACCCGGTGAAGAAGACGCCGTCGCTGAAGAAGAGCGTCCACCGGGCCTGGCCGCCCGTCCCCGACAGCGCCACGTAGCTGACCCGCGAGGTCCCGCGACCGAGGCTCCGCGCCGCGCGGGTCGCGATCCGGGCCGGCGCCGCGCCGTCGACCTGCGAGAGCGCGAGCGCCGGCAGCCCGCTCGGCACGTTGGTCGCGACCAGGTCGGCGACCGCACCCCGCCACGTCACCTGGACGACCCGCAGCCGCCGGCCGACGACGATCGTCGCGTCGACCCGCTCGGGGGCCACCCGCAGGGTCAGCACCCGCCCGCCGCGGGCCCGCAGGCGCGCCAGCACCCGCCGGAAGCCGGCGGGCCGCAGCAGCGACCCGCGCTCCAGGCCCCGCGGCGCCCGCGACCGCGACACGGTCCGGCCGTCGATCGTCGTGCGCCCGTCGGGGTGGACCGTGGTCGTCGAGGAGGACGAGGAGCTGGTGCGGGTCTCGCTGATCGCGTCGAGCTTCTTGAACGCGTCGACCACGTCGTCGGCCACCCCCGCGGTCGAGACGACCGCCGAGATGCCCTTGCCGACGACGGCGAGGACGACGACCAGCAGCCCGAGCCGCAGGAGCACCCCGGGCCAGCGGGAGCCGGACGCCGAGCGGGAGGCCGGGGCCGGCGCGGCGGGGACCGGCGCGGCCGGGGGAGCCGCGCCCGCCGTCGGCCGGTCCTCGCCGGGGGCCGTGCCCCTCCGCGCGCCCGCGCCGAGGCCCTCGAGCGTGTCCTCGTCGATCTCGCGACCGAAGGCGTCGTAGCGCTTCGTCATTCGGCGCCAAGAGTACGTGGGGGCCGACGGCGGCTCAATGCGCCACAAGAGGGCAAGATCTGGCGTGATTGTGCATTATCTGCCCGATTTCGGGCAGATAGCTTGCGTTTCCGGGCGCTGTTCGCCACCATTCGGCGCCGTGACCGCCACCGGGCCGTCTCCGTCGTTCGGCGAGCTGCGCACCCATCTGGTGCGGACCACCTCGCTGACACCGAACGAGGCGGACCGCGTCATCGCCGAGGTGCTGCGCTACTTCGACGAGGACGTTCCCGGATTCGTGCGGCGCCGGCATCGCGAGCTCCAGGCGCGAGGCCTGCACAACCCGCAGGCCTTCGAGCGCATCTCCGAGGAGCTGTCGCACCGCCGGTTCGTCTCCCCCGCGCTCTCGCTCCGGCAGTTGCGCAGGATCGTCTACACGTAAGAGGAAACCCCCCGATATGTGCGGAATCGTCGGCTACGTCGGCACCCGTGATGGTGTGCCGATCGTCCTGGAGGGCCTCCAGCGCCTGGAGTACCGCGGCTACGACTCGGCCGGCATCGCCGTGGCGAGCAAGAGCGGCCTGAAGGTCCACAAGGCCAAGGGCCGGATCCGCGACCTGCAGTCGACGCTGCCGAAGCGGATCAAGGGCACGCCCACGATCGGCCACACGCGCTGGGCCACGCACGGCGCGCCGACCGACGAGAACGCCCACCCGCACGTCGACTTCAGCGGCCGCTTCGCCGTCGTCCACAACGGGATCATCGAGAACGCCCCGCACATCAAGGACCGGCTGGTCGCCGACGGGATCGAGCTGGCGTCGGAGACCGACACCGAGCTGGTCGCGCACCTGATCGGGCAGGCCGCCGTCGACCACGAGGATCCGGTCGCCGCCGTCCGTGCCGCCCTCCGCCGCGTCGAGGGCGCGTACGGGCTGGCCGTGCTCGACGCCCAGCACCCGGACCGGATCATCGTCGCCCGCCTCGGCAGCCCGATCGTGCTCGGCCTCGGCGACCGCGAGATGTACATCGCCTCCGACGTCGGGGCGATCGTCCGCCACACGAAGCAGGTCGTGCACCTCGAGGACGGCGAGATCGCGCTGCTCGAGCCCGACGGCTTCACCACCTCGACGCTCGACGCCCGCCCGGTCCAGAAGGTCTCCGAGCGGGTCGACTTCGACGCCGACGACTACGACCTCGGCCAGTACGAGCACTTCCTCCGCAAGGAGATCGGCGAGCAGCCGGAGGCCGTCGAGCGGACCCTCAGCGGCCGGATCGACGAGCGCTTCTCGACGGTCAAGCTCGGCGGGCTCAACCTGGAGCCGCACGACCTGCGCGCGATCAAGCGCGTGCACATCCTCGGCTGCGGCTCGGCCTACTACTCGGGCGAGGTCGGCGCGCACCTGATCGAGAGCCTGGCGCGGATCCCCGCCAGCGCCGAGCCGGCCAGCGAGTACCGCTACCGCAACCCGGTGATCGACCCGAACGGGCTCTACATCGCCGTCAGCCAGTCCGGCGAGACGGCCGACACGCTGGCCGCGGTCGAGGAGCTGACCCGCAAGGGCGCGCGCGTCCTCGGCGTGATCAACCAGGTCGGGTCGGCGATCGCGCGGGCCAACAACGGCGGCATCTACATCCACGCGGGGCCCGAGGTCTCGGTCGCGTCGTCGAAGAGCTTCACCTCGACCTGCGTCGCGTTCGCGATGCTGGCGGTCCACCTCGGCCGGATCCGCGACCTCTCGCCGGCCGACGGCGACCGGATGATCACCGCCCTGCGCGAGCTGCCGGCCAAGATCGCCGCGGTCCTCGAGCAGGAGGAGGCGATCGAGGAGGCCGCCAAGTGGCTGGCCGGCTTCGACAACGCGATGTTCATCGGGCGCGTCCGCGGCTACCCGATCGCGCGGGAGGGGGCGCAGAAGATCAAGGAGGTCGCCTACATGCACGCCGAGGCGTACCAGGCGGCCGAGCTCAAGCACGGTCCGCTGGCCCTGATCTGCCCCGAGATGCCGGTGGTGGCCGTCGTCCCCGACGACGAGCTGGGCGAGAAGCAGCGCTCGACCCTGCACGAGATCAAGGCCCGTGGCGGCCCGATCCTGGCGATCAGCCACGAGAAGCTGCCGGAGGAGCTGGCCGAGCGCACGATCGTCGTGCCCCGGACCGAGCCCGAGCTGGACCCGATCCTGCTCAACATCCCGCTGCAGCTACTGGCCTACCACGCCGCGCTGGCCCTGGACCGCGACATCGACAAGCCGCGGAACCTGGCCAAGAGCGTGACCGTGGAGTAGCTCAGCGGGGTGCTTCGCCGTCGGGCGGTCGGGTGCCGGGTCCGGCCACCTGCCACGCCCAGACCACGGTCACCCACGTCAGCGTGGCGAGGGTGACGTGGACCCACACCAGGCCGCCGGGCAGCTCGAGCCCGTACTGGATCAGGCCGATCACGCCCTGGACGCCGACCAGCATCCCGGCCAGCGTCAGGGTCAGCGTCAGCCGCTCGCCGGCGCCGCGGGCCTTGGCCAGCGACCAGACGGCGATGATCCCGATCCCGAAGATCGCGGCGATCGCCCCGTGGCGCTGGACGATCCACTCCAGCGTCCCGGTTCCGTGGACGTCGAATCGCTTGACGACGTCGCCGGTGCCCTCGCCGCCGCTGTTGGGGCCGGCGGCGGTCGCCAGCGTGCCGGCGGCCAGGGCCAGCAGGCCGAGCGGCAGCAGCGCGGCGACGGCGCGCCCGGTCAGGCGGTCGGTCGCCTGGTGGTCGCGCTTGGCGCTGGTGTCCTCGCCGGCCCGCCAGACCAGCAGCGCGGCGGGGATCAGCAGCAGGCTGATCGACACCAGGTAGTGGGCGCTGATCCAGATCCAGTCGAGGTCGTAGAGCACGCTGAGCCCGCCGATCACGGCCTGGGCGAAGATCCCGCCGAGCAGCCAGACCGACAGCAGCACCAGGTCCCTGCGCCAGCGGACGCGGGTCAGCGCGCAGAAGATCGCGAAGATCGCGGTGGCGCTGACCCCGAAGGTCAGCAGCCGGTTGCCGAACTCGATCAGGGTCGGCGTGTGGACGTGGCTGGGAAGCACCTCGGTCTGGCACTTCGGCCAGTTCGAGCAGCCGAGGCCCGATCCGGTGACCCGCACCAGCGCGCCGGTCAGCATGATCCCGACGTTGGCGAACAGCGCCAGCCGCGCGGCCAGCAGCATCCGCTCGGGCGACGTCCGGAAGCGGCGACGCAGACGGCGCAGGCGCGCGGGCGCGTCGTCGGCGGCGGGCGCGTCGCCGGAGGTCCCGGCCGGCGTCTGCGGAGCGCTGGTGCTCGACATCGGACGGAAGGATGGCGGATCGGGGGCCGCCGACGACCCGTGGGTGCTCCCGCGGCGACCGCGCCGCAGGGGCGGGGGCCCCACGGCGCGGTCGCTCGTTCAGCGGACGCGGATCGCGCGCACCGGCGAGCTGCCGGTCGCGTACGGGTAGTCGCCAGAGCGCCGCGCCCGGGCCCGCATCTGGAACCGGGCCGGGCCGGGCTTGCGGAAGCGGTAGTTCGTGGCGAACCGCCCGCCGCGGCCGCTGCGGACCGTCCGGAACGTGATCCAGCGCCCGCCGGGATCGCGCGCCTGCAGCTCGACGACCTTGCCGCCGGCGGGCAGGGGCCGGCCGACGACGCTGCCGGTCAGCCGCACCGACTGCCCGCGCCGCGCGGTCCGGCGGCTGAGCCGCAGGCGCAGCGCGGCCGAGACCCGCAGGCGCAGCTTCCGGACCGCGACGGGCTCGTCGTCGCGGACGCGCTGGTGGTAGGCGAAGACCAGCGACCGCGAGCTGATGCCCCTCGGGAGCTTCCAGCGGAACCGCCCCTCCTCGTCGGTCCGCAGCGACGTGCGCTCGAACGGGGGCGAGTTGCGGGCGTCGCGGGTGATCGTGGTGCGGACGTAGGCGCTGCGGATCGGCTGGCCCTTGGCCGTGGTCAGCTGGCCCTTCACGATCGGCTGCTGGTCGAAGCGGATCGATCGCAGGTCCGACTCCCGCCCCTCCCAGGCGACCTGCAGCCGCGCGTCGTCGACCGCCGGCGAGCCGTTGTTCGGTCCCGGATCGGTCCTGCGCAGCCGCTTCGTCGTCGGCCCGTAGACCGTCGCCTGGTTGCCCGCCGCGTCCTCGACCAGCACCCGGACGGCATGGACGCCCTCCGGAAGGTCCTTGGTGTCGAACGTCTTCAGGCCGCCGACGGTCGACGGGCACGGCTTCGGCGACAGGAACGTCCGCTCGCTGCCCGGCCACGACCGGCACGGCGCGTCGGCGAGGTTCACGTAGTTCTCGATCCGACCGTCGACCTCGATCGCGAGCCGGTAGACCCCGCCGCCCTGGTCGGTCGCCCCGAAGGAGATGCCGGTGGGGCCGGCCCAGGTGGTGTTGGTGACGGCGTCGCCGGAGGCACCTGTGACGTCTGGCGTATCGCGGTCCAACAGAGTGAAAACCCCACGAAAGACGTCGACCCTGGCAACGGGACCGTTGACGTCAGGCTGGCAACTTCCCGACGACGAAAGGGTCGGCGGAACGCAACCCAGCACCACTCGAACAGTCGATGCCCCGCCCGAGTTCGCGGTCATGCTGCGGCGGTCAACGATCCCACTGGCAAGGTGGCGAGCGTCATACACGGGATCCGCCTGCAGGGAGGTGAGAACCGAAACGTCGCCGACAGAGAGCGGGCCACCCAGGCCAGCCCGGCTGTAGCCGGAATAGTCGAGGCTGTAGGCAACGACCGACGTGCTCGGCGGTGAATGGAACTCCCAGAACAGCCACGAGGGAGCAGGCTGGCTCAAGGTCTCCGCTAGTGAGCCGATCAACGGCCCGCCGGTCCCACATCGGTCCTCAGCCCGGTTCCCGCCTCCGAGGCCGGTCTGCATGAGTCGCGGCGCCCAACCACCACCCTCTGCGGCAGCCGTCGGCGCCGGCGACCCATCAGGCGCACGGCACGTCCAGACCTCGTAGGTGCCGGCACGCGCGGCAGCGGCGGGCGTCAGCGCTCCGATCGCGACGATCGACGCGGTCAGCCCGATCCGGGCGACTCGGGACATGGTGGGACTCCGTTCTGGGGACATCGCAGGACTGACCCGCGAGGCCACCGAAGTTCGCCCCCGCAGTTGACGAGACGCGTCCTGCGTCCGGCTACCTAATACACGAACGGCAGTGTTTCCGTGACCTCGGCCAGCGTCGGACCGGTCGCGTCGCGCTCGGAGACCTGGATCGCCTCGGCCGGCAGCGGCCACGCGACCGCCACCTGCGGGTCGTCGTAGGCGATGCCGCGCTCGACCTCGCCCGAGTAGTACCGCGTCTGCTTGTAGAGCACGTCGGCGACGTCGCTGATGACGGCGAACCCGTGGGCGAACCCGACCGGCACGTAGAGCGCGTGCATGTTCTCGTCGGTCAGGTCGAAGCCCTCCCACTTGCCGTAGGTCGGCGAGCCCTTGCGGAGGTCGACGATCACGTCCCAGATCCGGCCGCGGCCGCAGCGGACGAGCTTGGCGCAGCCCTCGCCGATCTGGAAGTGGAGCCCGCGAACGACCCCGCGCGAGGACCGCGAGTGGTTGTCCTGGACCCAGCGGTCGTGGATGCCGTGCTCGGCGAGCACGCTCTCGCGGAACGTCTCGCAGAAGAACCCGCGATCGTCGGGGAAGACGCGCGGCTGGACGAGCTTGGCGCCGGGGAGCGACGTGTCGAGTACCTGCATGAGGACCGGGGACGTTAGCCGGGCGAGCGTCGCCGTCGGGCGGCGAGACTCATAGAGTCCGGCCCATGGCCTACTTCGACTGGCACGGCGAGCCGGGCTACTTCCGGGACATCACCAGGCACTTCGCGCCGACCGCCAAGCTGCTCGACGTCGGCTGTGGGACCGGCTGGATCGCCCGCCACTTCCCCGACTACACGGGCCTCGACGGCTCCCCCGACGCGGTCGCCCAGGCGCAGGAGCTGGGGCGCGACGTCCAGCTCGGCGACGCCGACCAGCCGCTGCCCTTCGACGACGGGAGCTTCGACGGCGTGGTGCTGAAGGACCTGCTCGAGCACGTCGCCGACCCGGTCGCGGTCGTCCGCGAGGCGCTGCGCGTCCTGCGGCCGGGCGGCCTCGCGTTCGCCTCGTCGCCGGACGCCCAGCGTTGGGTCTGGAACGACTACACCCACCGTCGCCCGTTCACGCTCAAGGCCTTCCGGCTGCTGTTCGCCGACCAGGGCTTCGAGGTCGCGAAGGCCGGCTACGAGTCGGTGATGCCGGGCACGTCGATCGTCAGCGCGCGACTCCCATCGCACCGGCGCCCGGCCCCGCTGCGGGCCGCCGCCTGGCTGCCGATCGTCCGGCGCAACGTCTGGATCCTCGGCCGGCGCCCCGCCTAGGAGCGGCCGAGCCGCGCGCGCAGGGGCGCGAGCGCCTCCTCGGGGACGGCCCGCAGCGCCGTGACCGCGACGACGAACGTCGCCAGCGCGGCAGCCGTCTGCAGCAGCTCGCCGACGGTCCCGTCGGTCAGCGCCGCGACCCCCGCCGCGACCCCGCCGGCGACCGCCAGCGCCGCCACCACCGCCGCCACCCAGCGCCGCTCCAGCCGCAGGCCGTAGCCGGCCCGCCGCAGCACCGCGTAGTAGGCGATCGAGAGGCCGATCTCGGTCGCCACCATCGCCCCGGCGGCACCGACCGCGCCCCACTGCCGGGCCGCCACCGCGGTCAGCACCAGGCTGACGGCGAGCGTGACGCCGTTGAGGCGCAGCAGGATCCGCTGGCGCTTCTGGGCGAGCAGCAGGAACGAGCCGGTCGCGACGGCGAACGAGCCGATGATCGCGACGGCATGGATCCGCAGCACATCGGTCGCGTCGACGAACTTCTCGCCGCCGAGGATCGAGATCACCAGCGGCGCGCCCGCCCCGATCCCGACCGCCGCCAGCGCGCCGAGCAGGATCGTCGCCTGGTAGGTGCGGGTTCCCGCGTAGCCGAACCGCGCGTGGTCGCGGCCGGCCGTGTGGGCCAGCACCGGGAAGGCGCTGCTGACGGCGATCATCGCGGTGCCGACCACGACCGCGAAGACGCGGAACGAGAGCGCGAAGAGCCCGCTCTCGTGATCCGAGGTCGAGAGGTCGGTCACGACCTGCGCGACGTAGGGGTAGAGGGTGCCGATGCTCGTCGCGGCGGCGAACGTGACCGAGATCCGCAGCAGCCGCCGCATCGCCGCGAGGTCGAAGGTCGGCACCAGCGGGGCCAGGCCGCGGGCGGCCACGATGCCGAGCAGCAGCGTGACGACGGCCGCCGGAACCGCTGCTCCGAGCAGCAGCCCGGCGCCGGCGCCCGCGGCGACCAGCACGACCTGCAGCAGCGCCTGGGTGGCCTGGCGGCCGAGGTCGAGGGCGCCGACCCAGCCGAGTCGCAGCGATGCCTGGAGCGGGATCACGTAGGTGACCGGCAGCGCGTAGATCACCAGCCCGAGGCCGGCCAGCAGCGTCCCGAGCCACAGCTCCGAGTCGAACCCCGCCAGCGCCGCGAACGCGATCATCCCGAGCGCGCCGGCCACCATCATCACCAGCCGCATGCCGAGCATCACCCGCATCAGGCGATCGCGGTCGGCGCCGCTGCGCGTGACGTACTCGCGGACCCCGAGCGTGGCCAGGCCGAAGTCGGCGACGACCAGCGCGACCGTCGAGAGCGACACGACGGTCGTGAAGCCGCCGAAGCCCTCCCTGCCCAGGTGACGGGCCACGACCGACGCCGACACGACCGTCACCAGCGCGCCGATCACGTAGGACGCGACCCGCAGCGCTCCGCCCGAGACCACCCGCCCGCCGGCCTCGGCGGTGTCCAGGACGGCGGTGGCGTGCCGCTCGTGGGGGTCGGGTGCAGACACGACGCGCCAGGCTACTCGCCGGGCTCTCGATCGGCAGCGGTGGCGCGACGCGGTCGGCGGCGGAATCCGTAGGCTTGCGCGCATGCCGAAGCGCGCCCTCATCACCGGGATCACCGGCCAGGACGGCTCCTACCTCGCCGAGCTGCTGCTCGAGAAGGGGTACGAGGTCCACGGCATGGTGCGCCGGGCATCGACCGAGAAGTTCGACCGGATCGAGCACCTCCGCGACAAGGTCACGCTGCATCAGGGCGACCTGCTCGACCAGCGCTCGCTCGTCGACACCCTGCGCGCGGCCCAGCCGGAGGAGATCTACAACCTCGCGGCGATGAGCTTCGTCGGGCTCTCGTGGAAGCAGCCGACGCTGACCGCCGACTTCACCGGCGTCGGCGTCACCCGGATCCTCGAGGCGATGCGCGAGACCTGCCCCGAGGCGCGCTTCTACCAGGCGTCCTCGTCGGAGATGTTCGGCAAGGTCCGCGAGGTCCCGCAGACCGAGGAGACGCCGCTCTACCCGCGCTCGCCGTACGGCGTGGCCAAGGTCTACGGCCACTTCATCACGGTCAACTACCGCGAGTCCTACGACCTGCACGCCACCAGCGGCATCCTCTTCAACCACGAGTCCCCGCGCCGTGGCCTGGAGTTCGTGACCCGCAAGATCACCTGGCACGCGGCCGCGATCAAGCTCGGCCTGCGCGAGAAGCTCGCCCTCGGCAACCTCGACGCCAAGCGCGACTGGGGCTACGCCAAGGACTACGTGGTCGCGATGTGGCTGATGCTGCAGCAGGACGCGCCCGAGGACTTCGTGATCGCCACCGGCCACACGCACACGGTCCGCGAGTGCGTCGAGGTCGCGTTCGACGAGGCCGGCCTCGGTGACTTCGCGCCCTACGTCGAGATCGACCCGCAGTTCGTCCGCCCCGCCGAGGTCGACCTCCTGATCGGCGACCCGACCAAGGCCAAGGACCAGCTCGGCTGGGTCCCCGAGACCAGCTTCGAGGAGCTGATCCGGCTGATGACCCGGGCGGACCTGGAGCTGCTGTCGAAGTAGCTGGTTCGCCGGCGGCCTTCCGGCAGAATCACGACACCGCTTCGCGGCGGCGCACCTCTGCCGGCTTGACCGCCCGCGCCTCGACGTTGGTGTCGAGAAGTTGCAGGAGCGGTGTCCGCGCCAGTCGCTGATTAAGTCGCCACAGGCCATCCGCACGGCGAGTCAACGCCTCGTGGTGCACGGTCAACGGCAGGAAGTTCGACCGGCGCACCCACTCGACATCGAATCCGGCAGCGTCGAGGGCCCATCGCGTGGACCGAACGCCCCAAAGCGTGTCGTGGACCCTCATCCCGTGGTAAGGAAGACCGCCGATCCTCGCCACCAGCTCCAGCAAGGAGAAGCGGTTCGGGAGCTTGTAGACGAGCAGCGTCCCGCCAGGCCTCAACACTCGACGCAGTTCGATGAGCGAGGCCAACGGCTCGGCAACGTGCTCCAGCACTCCGCAGGACAGCACCACATCGAAGCTCGCGTCCTCATACGGCAGCCGCACTGGATCGTTCGACCGTGTCGCGCTGAGCTCGGGGTAACGCTTGAAGGGGACGCTCTCAGCGCCAGAGGACTCAGGGTCATAGTCAAACGACGAAACATCACCGCCTCGCTCAACCATCAAGTGCGAGATCTGGCCCGCTCCGCAACCCCAGTCAAGGATGGGGCCGCCATCGGCAGCCTCGACCGCCTCATCGGCCACCGCGAGGTACTCGCGGGCCTGAAGTGCGGCTTCCAGGTAGTCGTTAACTGCCATGCGGACCGACGTTATCGGCTCGTCCGAACTGACACGTCGACAGCTATCGTGGCCGCCCAATGCGCATCTGCGTCATCTACGACTGCCTCTTCCCCTGGACCGTCGGCGGAGCCGAGAAGTGGTACCGGAACCTCGCCGAGCGGCTGGCGGCGGAGGGGCACGAGGTCACCTACCTGACGCTCACGCAGTGGGACGCCGACGATGCCCCGGACCTGCCCGGGGTCTCGGTGGTCCCCGTCGGGCCGCGGCTGGAGCTGTACGTCGGCGATCGGCGGAAGATCGGGCCGCCGTTGCGGTTCGGGCTCGGGGTCCTCGCGCACCTGCTGCGCCACGGCCGCCGCTACGACGTCGTCCACACGGCGTCCTTCCCGTACTTCTCGCTGCTGGCCGCGGCCGTGGCGCGCCCGCTCGGGCGCTTCCGGATCAGCTGCGACTGGTTCGAGCTCTGGAGCCGCGAGTACTGGACCGACTACCTCGGCGGCGTCGGCGGGCGGATCGGCTGGACCGTCCAGCGGCTGTGCGCGCGGGTCGGGCAGCAGGCCTACGTCTTCAGCCGCCGGCACGGCGATCGCCTGACCGAGATCGGCTACCGGGGCCGGCCGACGATGCTGACCGGGATGTACGCCGGCAGCCTCGAGCCGCCGCCCGCCACGCCCCCCGCCGATCCGCCGACCGTCGTCTACGCCGGCCGCATGATCCCCGAGAAGCGCGCGCACCTGGTCGTCGACGCCGTCGCCGCCGCCCGCGAGCGGATCCCCGATCTGCGGGCCCGGATCTTCGGGGCCGGACCGGAGGCGGAGCGGATCGCCGCGCGGGTCGCCGAGCTGGGTCTCGGGGACGTCGTCGAGCTGCCCGGGTTCGTCGCCGCCGAGGAGATCGACGACGCGATGCGGACCGCGCTCTGCGTCGTCCAGCCCTCCGCCCGCGAGGGCTACGGGATGGTCGTCGTCGAGGCGTCGGCCCACGGCGTTCCCGCGGTCGTCGTCGAGGGCGAGGACAACGCCGCCGTCGAGCTGGTCGACGAGGGCCGGAACGGCTTCGTCGCCGCCGAGCCGACCGGCGGCTCGATCGCGGCCGCGGTCGTCCGCTGCCACGAGCAGGGCGAGCAGCTGCGCGCCGGCACCCGGGCCTGGTTCGCCGAGAACGCCGAGCGGCTCTCGCTCGACGGCTCGCTGCGGACCGTCGCCGACGGCTACGCGGCCCCGAGCGCCCGCTCGTAGCTGCGCGCCGTCTCCTCCGCCGCCCGCTCCCAGGAGAACGTCGCGGCCTGCGCCAGGCCCGCGATCCGCAGTCGCTCGCGCAGCGGCTCGTCGCCCAGCAGGCGGTCGATCGCAGCGGCGATCGCGCCCGGGTCGGCCGGGTCGAACAGCAGCGTCGCGTCGCCGGCGACCTCGGGCAGCGACGCCCGGTCGCTGCACGCCCCCGGCACCCCGCGCGCCAGCGCCTCGAGCACCGGCAGGCCGAAGCCCTCGTAGAACGACGGGAACACGTGGGCCGTCGCCAGCCGCCACAGGCCCTCGACGTCGGCCCGCGACAGCCAGCCCGGGAAGCGGATCGCCTCGCCGACGTTGCGCGCCGCCGCCCGCCGCAGCAGCACCGGCTCGTGCTCGGTCACGTAGCCGGGCACGACCAGCAGCGGCCGCCGCTCGGGCGGGATCCGCGCCAATGCGTCGATCAGGCCCTCGACGTTCTTGTGCGGCCGCTTCGCCGCCATGCTCAGCAGCACCGGCCGATCGCCCAGGCCCAGCCGGCGGCGCAGCTCGTCCTCCGCCGTCGGGACCACCGCGCCCACGCCCTCGCGCGGCGGGACCGTCGTCGCCAGGTGGACGACGTCGACCTGCTCTGCGGCGGTGCCGATGAAGCGCACCACGTCGTCCTTGGTCGCCCGCGAGTCGGCGATCACCCGTCGCGACGCGCGCACCGCGGCCGGTACCAGCAGCCGCATCCCGAGCCCGCGCAGCCCGAAGTGGGCCTCGGGCGCGACCGCGTAGTGCAGGTCGTGGACGGTGGTCACGCGCGGCGGCCCGCCGGCCAGGCGCCCGGGCCCGGTCGACGCGAGGCTGTGGATCAGGTCGGCGCCCTCGGCCGCCGCCAGCCGCGGCACGTGGCGCTGCTCACCCCACACCCACTGCTTGCGGTCGCGCGCGTCGACGTCGGCGACCACCGATCGAACCGGCCCGTTCCATGGCGCGTCGCGGTCCTCGGCGGCCACCCGGTTGACGATCGCGACCGGCTCGACGCCATCGAGCGCCGCCAGCCGCGGCAGCAGCTCGCGGGCGTAGACCTCCATCCCGCCGGTCTCGCCGGGGACGAGGAAGATCAGGTTCAGGGCGACGCGGAGGGGGGACGGCACGGCGCGCCAGATCGTCGCAGGCCCGCTCCGGGGACCGCGCGCCCGCCGGCTCGCCCGGCGATCAGGCGCGCTCGACGCCCAGCCGCTCCAGGTCGGCGGCGACCATCTCGGCGACCAGGTCGTCGAACGTCACCTGCGGCCGCCAGCCGAGCGTCTCGATCGCGCGCGACGGGTCGCCGACCGGCGGCCACTGCTCGGGCGGGCGGACGAAGCGGGGGTCGACGACGACGCGATCGCGCGGGACCCCGTCCGGGCCGGTGACGATCCGCTCGACCCCGGCGGCGGCGAAGGCCGCGTCGACGAGATCGCCGACGGTGTGCGGGATGCCCGAGGCGAGCACGTAGTCGCCGGGCTCGTCGTGGCGCAGGGCGAGGACCATGCCGTCGACGATGTCGCGGGCGTGCGACCAGTCCCGGACGGCCGCCTGGTCGCCGAGCGTCAGCGTCTGCTCGCGCCCCGCCGCGATCGCAGCCACGCCGGCCGTGACCTTGCGCGGGAGGAAGCGCTCGGGCCGCCGCGGCGACTCGTGGTTGAAGGTGATCGCCGAGACGAGGAAGCGGCCGTGGTGGGCCCGCAGCGTGCCGACGAGCCCGTGGGCGGCCAGCTTGGCCACCCCGTACGGGCTGCGGGGGCGCTTCGGCGCGTCCTCCGCCTGGGGCGAGACGCCGGCGTCGCCGAAGATCTCGCTCGAGCTGGCGACCAGCACGCGGACGTCGCCGCGCAGCTCGCCCGCGGCCGCCAGGACCGTCGCCGTGCCGACCGCGACCGCCGTCGTGACCTCGGTCGGGTCGCGCCACGAGTCGGGCACGAAGGTCGGCGCCGCCAGGTGGTAGATCTCCTCCGCGCCGGCGTCGACGACCGCGCGCCGGATCGAGCCCCCGTCCAGGAGGTCGGCCTCCAGCAGCTCGACCCGCCCCTCGAGGTGGCCGAGGCCCGCCGCCGCCAGCGCGCCGTCGGCGCGCCGGACGGTGCCGACCACCTCGTCGCCGTCGGCCAGCAGCCGCTCCGCCAGGTAGCCGCCGTCCTGGCCGGTGATCCCCGTGATCAGCACCCGTCGGCTCATCGGCCCACGCCCTTCGTCGGGATCTTGCGCGCCGGGGCCGCCGCCGCGGTCGGGGGCTCCCCGCCACCGGAGCGCGAGGAGGCGTTTCGGCGAGGGATCCGGGGCACGACGCGAGACACGGTAGCGGAGGGTCGACCGCGTTCCGGCCCGGTCGCTCCCCGGCCGGCGCCACCCGGTGGACGCCGGCGGCCCCGGATCGGCGCGCCCGCAAGCGCCGCACGCGATCATGCACGACGTAGTGCACCCGACCCGCTCGATAGCCTGGAGACCCTACGGCCGTCCGCGTACCCCCGATCGCGCAGCCGCCGCAACTCTCGTCGCACACGCGGGTTTGTGCCCGTGACACCGGTTCCGACGGCGCCCCCGAGCCGCCGAGCCGCCCCTCGAACGGTCCCACCCACATGCACCACGACGGCCAGACGGTCACCAACGCGGACGTGCTGAGCTCGCTCGCCACCCCCCCGCCGCAGGTCGAGGTGCTCGGCGTTCCGCTGGCGCTGACCACCTACGACCGGACCCTGACCTGGATCGACGCGATGGTCGCGTCGCGCCGCCAGGGCTACATCTGCGTCGCCGCCACCCACACCGTGATGGTCTGCCAGGAGGATCCCGAGCTGCGGGCCGCCGTCCTCGGCAGCTCGCTGACGGTGCCCGACGGCCAGCCGCTGGTGTGGGCGCTGAACCTGCTCGGCCACGAGCAGCCCAACCGCGTCTACGGGCCCGACCTGATGGAGCGCCACTGCGCCCGGGCGGCCCAGAACGGCACCCGCGTCTACCTGTACGGCGGACGCGACCGGCTGGCGCTCGACCAGCTGGCGCGACGGCTGCGCAACCGTTTCCCGGGCCTGCGGATCGTCGGTGGCTGGTCGCCGCCGTACCGCCCGCTCGACGCCACCGAGGAGCAGCGCGTCGTCGACGAGATCAACGCCTCGGGCGCCGACGTCGTCTGGGTCGGGATCGGCGTCCCGAAGCAGGAGAAGTGGATGGCCGCGATGCGTTCGCGGCTCGACGCGCCGGTCCTGCTCGGCGTCGGGGCCGCGTTCGACTTCCACGCCGGCCTGGTGCCGCAGGCGCCGCGCTGGGTCCAGTCGATGGGCCTGGAGTGGCTCTTCCGCCTGATCCAGGAGCCGCGCCGGCTGTGGCGGCGCTACGCCCGCTACAACCCGCTGTTCGTCGCCCGCTTCGGCGCCCAGCTGCTGCGTCAGCGGCTCTCGGGGCAGGCGACCGCCCCGGTCCTCCACGGCGGCCCGCCTCCGCGCCGCTCGGCGCTGCGCCGCCGGTCGGCGACGCCGGCCGGGCGCTAGCCGATGACGGCGCGCCCGCCCGCGTCGGGGAACGGGCACGAGGCCGGGCGGACCAAACGATCGTCTAGCCTCTCTGACGTGGACTTGGACGTCGCTGTCGTCGGAATCGGACGCGTGGGGCTGCCGCTCGCGCTGGCGTTCGCCGACCGCGGGCTGCGGACCCTCGGCGTCGACAAGGACGCCGATCGGGTCGCCACCGTCGCCGACGGGCGGATGCCGTTCTTCGAGCCCGGCGCCGAGGAGGTCCTCGACCGGGTCCGCGAGCAGGGCACGCTGGAGCTGACCTCGGACGTCACCCAGGCCGCCCGGGCGCGCCACATCGTGCTGACGCTCGGGACGCCGTCGTTCAGCCACATCGAGATCGACGTCAGCCAGATCCGCAGCGTTCTCGACGACCTGCTGCCGCACCTGCGCGACGGGCAGTGCGTGGTCCTGCGCTCCACGATCGCGCCGGGCACCACCGAGTTCGTCGCCGGCTACCTGGAGATGCACCGCGGCTTCACGGTCGGCAAGGACCTGTTCGTCGCCCACGTCCCCGAGCGGATCGCGGCGTCGCGGTTCTTCGACGAGATCTCGACGCTGCCGTGCATCGTCGGCGGGTTCGGCAGCGGCTCCGGCGACGCGGCCGCCGAGCTCTTCACCGCGCTCGGCGCCCCGATCGTCCAGACGACCCCGATCGAGGCAGAGCTGGCCAAGATCTGGACGAACATCCTGCGCTACACGCTGTTCGCGCTGCCGAACCGGCTGATGATGGAGTGCGAGCAGTACGGGGCCAACGTCTTCGAGGTCATCGACCTGATCAACCGCGACTACCCGCGGGGCGGCATGAAGCTGCCGGGGATGACCGCCGGCACCTGCCTGCGCAAGGACTTCACCTTCAGCGAGGAGCGCTCGCCGGCGCCCGGGATGCTGCTGGCCGTCAGCCGCGTCAACGAGTCGGTGCCGCTGTTCCTCGTCGACGGCCTCAAGCGCCGGCTGGCGGGCGAGACGCTGCGGGCCAAGAAGGTCGCCGTCCTCGGCCTGGCCTTCAAGTCCGACACCGACGACGAGCGCGACTCGCTGAGCTTCAAGCTGATGCGGCTGCTCGAGCGCGAGCTGGCGCTGGTCGCCGCCCACGACCCGCTGAGCCCGTCGTCGTCGCTGACGCTCGAGGAGGCGGTCGGCGGCGCCGACGCCGTCGTCCTGGCGACCAACCACAGCGGCTGGCAGGATCGCGCCGTCCTCGAGCGGATCGCCGCGCTGGCCGCGCCCGGCGCCGTGATCGCCGATCCCTGGGACTGCTTCGACCAGCGCGCCGTCTTCGGGGTCGCACGCGAGCTGGCCGACGCCACCGCGACGCCCGCGGCCGCGCCGACCGTCGCCTGACCGGCGGCCGACGGCCTCGGCGTCCCGCCGCCGGGGCGAGCACGGCGCGCATCGCGGGCGGGGGCCGTTAGCCTCCGCCGTCCATGTCCCGCGTTCTCGTCACGGGCGGTGCCGGCACCATCGGCGCCGCCGTCGTCCGTCGTCTGCTCTCCGATCCGCGCTTCGAGGTGCGGGTGTCCGACCAGCGCGAGGCGCCCGACTGGATGCGCGAGGGCTGCGAGGTCCACCGCGGCGACCTGCGGGACCAGGACGAGGCGGCGAAGGCGATCGCGGGCTGCAGCCACGTGATCCACCTGGCGGCGATCGTCGGCGGGATCGGCAACTTCCACAAGCTGCCCTACACGCTGACCGACATGAACTCGTCGCTCTACAACAGCGTGATCGGGGCCGCGCTGCGCAGCGACGACCTGGAGCGCTTCACCTACGTCTCGAGCTCGATGGTGTTCGAGGAGGCGACCGAGTTCCCGACCACCGAGGAGCACGTCTGGTCGGTCCCGGTGCCGCGATCGGCCTACGGCTTCAGCAAGCTCGCCGGCGAGGTCTGGGTCCGCGCCGCCCACGACGAGCACGGGCTGCCGTACACGATCTGCCGCCCGTTCAACGCCTACGGCCCCGGCGAGATGCCCGAGGACGAGCCCGGGATCGCGCACATGGTCCCGGACGTGATCAAGAAGGTGCTGGCGCTGCCCGACGGCGCGCCGCTGCCGATCTTCGGCAAGGGCGACCAGACCCGCACGCTGACCCACGTCGACGACATCGCCGATGGCGTCGTGACCGCGACCGGGCACGACGCGGGGCTGAACGAGGACTTCAACGTCTCGGCCTCCGACGAACGGACGATCGCCAACATCTGCGAGGTCATCTGGGAGCAGTGCGGCCGCACGGACGAGCTGCGCTACGACCACCAGCCGACCTTCCAGGTCGACGTCCAGCGCCGCTGGCCGAGCGTCGAGAAGGCCAAGCGGCTGCTCGGCTGGGAGTCCCGGATCCCGCTCGAGACGGGGATCGCCGACACCGTCCGCTGGCTGCGCCAGCACGTCCCGACGGCCTGAGGGTCGGCGACGCGCTCAGGCGACGGCGCGGCGGGCGTCCTGGGCGGCCTCGCGCTCGGCGGTCCCGGCGGCGTTCCAGGCCGACCAGGCGCCCTCGACCATCTCGGCCAGCCCGCGGCCCGGCTTCCAGTCGAAGTCCTGCTCGATCCGGCGGGCCGAGCCGACGATCTTGGCCGGGTCGCCGGGGCGGCGGGGGACGACCTCGTAGCCGAGCGCCTGCTCGTCGACCTGGGCCAGGATCGCCTCGATGATCTGGCGCACCGACACGCCCTCGCCGCGGCCGACGTTGTAGGCCGGCGCCAGCTCGCGCCCCTCCTCCAGCAGCACCGCCGCCCGCAGGTGCGCCTCGGCCAGGTCGACCACGTCGACGTAGTCGCGGACGCACGAGCCGTCCGGCGTCGGGTAGTCGTCGCCGAAGACCTTCGGCTGGCGGCCGGCCGAGAGCGCCCGGAAGACCAGCGGGAAGAGGTTGTAGGGGCTGTGGTCGACGATCGGCACCGGCTCCCGGGCGCTCGAGCCGACGACGTTGAAGTAGCGAAGCGAGGTGTGGCGCAGCGACGGCCGCGCCCGCGCCTGGTCGCGGATCAGCCACTCGCCGATCAGCTTCGACTCGCCGTAGGGGCTCTCGGGCCGCTGGGGCGCGTCCTCGGTGACGATCTCGCCCTCCATCGTCCCGTAGGTCGCGGAGCTCGACGAGAAGACCAGCCGGTCGATGTCGCGCTCGGCCATCTGGCGCAGCAGGACCCGCGTGCCCTCGACGTTGGCCCGGTAGAAGTCGAGCGGGACCTTGACCGACTCGCCGGCGTACTTCAGGCCGGCCAGGTGCACGACCCCGTCGAGCGGCTGGGCGTCGAGCGCGGCGGCGACCGCGGCGGGGTCCTCGACCCGCCCCTCGTGGAGGACGACGTCGTCGGGCAGGAACTCGCGGAAGCCGGACGAGAGGTCGTCGAGCACGACGACCTCGCGTCCGGCGGCACGGAACGCCTGCACGATGTGGGCACCGATGTAGCCGGCGCCGCCGGTCAGCAGCCAGGGCATGGCGGGGAGTGTAGGAGCCCGGGCTCGAGGGACCCCCGGTTCCGCCGTCGCCGTGCCGAGGTCCGTCCACCGGCCGACGGGTCGAGGGCCGCGATCAGCCTCCCGACGGCGGGGTCGCCGCGTCGCTGCCGCAGCGCGCTCACGCCCGCGCCGCCCACCGCGCCAGGCCGAGCAGCAGCACCGCGACCGCCGCGACAAGCAGCACGAGCACGGAGGCGGCGCCGTCGCCCGCCCTGGCGAACAGGGCGAGCCCGATGGCAGACGCCGCGAAGCCGCCAAGCGGGAGGGCCAGCGAGGCTGCCCAGGCGCGCGGGCCGCGCAACCGGCGGCCGGCCGCCAGCGACAGCGCGCACCACGCGATGCCCACGGCGAGCGCCCCGCCGAGGCCGTCGACCGTCAGCCAGGTCCCGAGCGAGGTCCCGCCGCAGTCGCTCTCGCAGAGTCCCTCCACGAGCAGGACGAAGGCGGTCGGGACGACGATCGCCGCGACCGCCGCCATCGCGCAGACCAGGGCCAGCAGCTGCCGGCCGACGACCGTCGGCCGCAGTGGCGGACGACGGCCGGTGGCGGGTTCGCTGGAGGTCGAGAGGAGGACGGTCGACATCTGGGACTCCGCGGTTCGTCGGTCGGGCGCGGCGCTGTCGACCGCTGGTCAGCAGACGGTAGCACCACTGCCGACCGTCGGTCAACAGTTGCTGACCGCCGGTCGACGAAGAGCTCGAAGGCAGGAACCAGCCGGGCCAGGGAGGCGCAGGCAGGCAGGAACGGAGCTGGCCGGCCCACCGCGGGCGACGGGGTCGCGGCGCCGCCCACCATCGGGCGGCGCCGTCCCAACCGGCGTCCCGTCGCGTCAGCCGCCCAGCGCGGCCGCGTAGGCGGCCGCCAGCCGG
>NZ_AGUD01000075.1 GCF_000240225.1 Patulibacter medicamentivorans | reverse complement strand
GGCGGCGGTCAGCGCGTCGGCCGCGCCCCCGGCGACGCCGAGCGGCAGCCCGGCGATCGCCGCCGCGTGGCGCAGCTCGCCCTCGCCCCCGAGCGTCGCGATCGCCCGCGCCAGCAGCAGCGCGGGCTCGCCGAGGTGACCCAGCCGCAGCAGCAGCGAGCGGCGGACGGCGAGCGGGCCCGCCTGGGCGACGGTCTCGACCGGCACCGCGTCCGGCGTCTCGTGCGCGTTGGCCAGCTCGGCCGCCAGCTCGACCAGCAGGAACGGGTTGCCGCCGGTCGCGTGGTCGCAGGCGGCGACCAGCGCTGGCGACGGGACGCCGCCGCCGAAGGCCGCGCCGAGCATCCGCGCGACCCCGTCGCCGGACAGCGGCTGCGGCCGC
Organism: Patulibacter medicamentivorans; assembly: GCF_000240225.1. Taxonomy (GTDB): domain Bacteria; phylum Actinomycetota; class Thermoleophilia; order Solirubrobacterales; family Solirubrobacteraceae; genus Patulibacter; species Patulibacter medicamentivorans. The sequence goes on along the minus strand of NZ_AGUD01000075.1, from coordinate 6,876 downwards.
AGGTAGTGGGCGTCGGCAGCGCCGAACAGCTCGGCCAGCAGCCGCTGCTGCGATCCCGGCTCGTCGTTGCGGGTCCCGACCAGCAGCGCGACCGGCAGGCCCTCGAGCCGCCGCGCCAGGTAGCCGCCGGCGCGCAGCGAGGCGCCGTCGCCCCAGTGGGCGTCGTCGAGCACCAGCAGCAGCGGCCCGTCGTCGGCCAGGTTCGCCACCACCCACTGCAGCGCGTGGAGGATGTCCGCGGCCGGGTCGTGGCCGGGTCCGCCGTCGCTCGGCAGCGGCGCCAGCCCGAGGACCGCCGCGGCCGGCGCCGCCGGGCCGGCCAGCAGCGCGGCCCGGCGCTCGGGCGGGGCCTGCAGCACCGGCCGCTCGACGAACTGGCGGACCAGCCCGTACTCGAGGTCCTGCTCCAGGATCCCGCCGCGGGCCCGCAGCACCCGCATCCCGCGCTCGCCCGCCAACGACGCGGCAGCGCGCAGCAGGGTCGTCTTGCCGATCCCGGCCGGGCCCTCGACGACCGTCAGCGACCCGTCGCCGGCGCACGCCCGGTCGAGCTGCGCGGTGATCGCCTGAAGCTCGGACTCGCGTTCGAGCATGGGGCTGAGGGGACCCGCCACGGGCCAGAAGCCTAGAGCCGTCGGCGGCGCGACGGCGCAGTCGATCGTGGCGTACACCCGCTCAGGTGGTGGCGGGTCGCCGCTCGCGCGACGACCGACCGGTCCGGCCGACACGGCCGGCTGGCGGCGGCGCGAACGCCGCCGCCGACCCGCGTCGGGGTCAGGCCGTGACGGCCTCGCCCTGGCCGAGCTTGGCCGCGGCGGCCGCGTCGAACTCCGGCTGGCGGTAGTTGGCCGGATCGCCGAACAGCGGCACGTCCTCGTCGCCGTGCGGGATCCCGCCCTCGATGAACGAGTAGCGGCCCTGGAGGACGCCCTTGGCGACCTGGCGGCCCTGCTCGTCGTCGTTGTCGCGCAGCTCGGCGAACAGCCGCTTGGCGCGGCGGCGGGCCTGGGTCGAGAAGGCGTCGGCCAGCTCGTCGATCGCCTCGGCGTTCTGCGGCTGCTCCTTCTTCAGGTGCTCGGCGTAGACGACGGCCGCCGAGATCGAGAACAGCTCGGCGCCGATGTCGACGATCCGGGCGAGGATGCCGGCGCGCTGCTCGAGCTTGGCGCCGTGCTTGCCCATCGCGTAGAAGGTCACGCGGGCGAGCTTGCGCGAGTTGCGCTCGACGAACCGCAGGTGGGTCGCCAGCTCGCCGAACTCGTCGAAGCTGCGCGGGTTCTGGCCCTCGCCGACGGTCAGCTGCGGGAACCACTTGGCGTAGAAGCCGCCGGCCTTGGCCGCCAGCTTCGCCTTCTCGGCCGGACCGCCGTCGCCCTCGATCAGGTCGCCGGCGATCTGCAGGTGCTGGTCGATCGCCTCGCGGGCGATCTGCAGGTGCATGATCTCGGTCGAGCCCTCGAAGATGCGGTTGATCCGCATGTCGCGCAGGGCCCGCTCGAGCGGCACCGGGCGCTCGCCACGCGCCTTCAGCGACTCGGCGGTCTCGAAGCCGCGGCCGCCACGGATCTGGACGGCGTCGTCGATCGCCTTCCAGGCCAGCTCGGAGCCGACCAGCTTGGCGACGGCGGCCTCGATCCGGATGTCGGAGCGCTTGGCCTCGGCCAGGCGGGTCGCGACCTCGACGACGGCCTCGGTGCCGAACGCCGTGGCCGTGATGTAGGCGAGCTTCTGGGCGACCTCGTCGTGCTGGCCGACCGGCTTGCCCCACTGGGCGCGCTCGGAGGCGAACTCGCGGACGACCTTGGCGGCCCACTTGGTGGCGCCGGCGCAGATCGCCGGCAGCGACAGGCGACCGGTGTTGAGGGTCGAGAGGGCGATCTTCAGGCCCTCGCCCTCCTTGCCGATCAGGTTCTCCTTCGGCACGAAGACGTTCTCGAGCCGGGTCACCGAGTTCTCGATGCCCTTGAGGCCCATGAAGCCGTTGCGGTGCTCGACCGAGACGCCCTCGGAGTGGTAGTCGAGGACGAAGGCGGAGACGCCGCCGCGGCGACCCTCGCTCTTCGGGACGCGGGCCATGATCACGACGATGTCGGCGATCGCGCCGTTGGTCGCCCACAGCTTGCGGCCGTTGAGGACGTAGCCGGAGCCGTCCTCGGTCGGGACGGCGGCGCACTGCAGCCGGGCCGGGTCGGAGCCGACGTCGGGCTCGGTCAGGAGGAAGGCCGAGATGTGGTCCTTGGCGACCTTGGGCAGCCACTGCTGCTTCTGCTCCTCGGTGCCGGCGATCATCAGCGGCTCGGCGACGCCGATCGACTGGTGGGCCGACAGCAGGGCGCCGAGCGAGCCGTGCCAGGTGCCGGCCATCGCCATCGCGCGGCCGTAGGTCATCCGCGAGTGGCCGAGGCCGCCGTACTCCTGCGGGATCTTGATCCCGAAGGCGCCCATCGCCTTGAGGCCGTCGAGGACCTCCTCAGGGATCTTGGCGTCGCGCTCGATCTGCAGCGGGTCGACGTTCGCCTTGAGGAACGCCTCGAACTCGGCCAGGAACCGCTTGCCGCGCTCGGCCTGCTCCGGATCCTCCTGCGGCAGCGGGTGGATCAGGTCCAGGCGGAAGTCGCCCAGGTAGAGCTCCTTGCCGAAGCTCGGGAGCTTCCAGTCCTGCTCGCGTGCGTCCTCGGCGAACTTGCGGGACTCGGCGCTGGTCGGTTCGGTCGTCATCTGGGGCGGCTCCGGGAATGGATTGACTGGTCAGTCAACTCGGAACGGTAGCGAACCGGCGGCCGCCCGGCGAGTGTGCGACAGGACACGCGACCGTCGGTAGGACCAGCACGGCGCACGCGAGGTGGCGTCAGGAGCCCCCGCTCTCCGCGAGGTGGCGTCAGCTCGCCCCGGATACCGCGGTGAGCTGACGCCACCTCGCTCGAGGCGCGGGGAGTTGACGCCACCTCGCTCCCCCACCGCCCCGGAACGCGGCGACGCCACCCAGCTGGGTGGCGTCGAGCGCGCCGCCGGTGGCGGCGAGGTGGGCGGCGGAGCGCCCGTGAAGCGCGGCTCAGCCGCTGATCCGGCGGGCGCCGACGTAGGCCGCGCCCCAGTAGCTGTCGTTCAGCTTGTGCTCCATCACGCCACGGGTCGTGGCGGAGATCACCGTCGTCGCGCTGGTCGCGATGCCGACGTGCGAGGCACCCGGACCGGCGGTCGAGAAGAAGACGAGGTCGCCGGGCTGGATCGCCGACTGGTCGACGGCCACGCCCTCCTCGTACTGGTCGAAGCTCGTCCGCGGCAGGGCGATCCCGGCCTGCTTGAAGGCCCAGACCATCAGGCCCGAGCAGTCGAAGCCGCCCGGCGCGCTGCCGCCCGAGCGGTACGGCGTGCCGATCTGCGAGCGGGCGGCGGCGATCGCGGCGGCGATCGCCCCGGCCGGAGCCGGAGCGGCGGCCGTCGAGGTCGAGTCGGCCGAGGCCGAGCCGGAGCTGGCCAGCTGGGCCTCGATCTCGGCGGCGAAGGCCAGCCGCATCGTGCGCAGGGTCTCGAGGTTCGGGCGGCCGGTGCGCGTCAGGCGCTTCCGCTTCTGGTAGCGCTTGATCGCGCTGCGGGTGCGGGCGCCGAGCGCACCGTCGGCCCGGACCCTGACGCGCCGCTGCACGCTCTTGGTCTGCGAGCGGGTCAGCTTGACCGTCTTGGTCGGCGAGACCGTCGCGGCCGCCGTGCTGGAGGCGTCGCTCGTGGTCGTCGTCGCGGCGGCGGTGTCGGTACCGGTGCCGACGCCGCCGGACGGCTGGTCGGCCAGGGCTGGCGTGGCGAGGCCCAACGTCAGGACGGCGGCCAGAGCGGCGCCACGGGTGAGGGGTGTCACTGGGTCTGCTCTCTTTCGTCGGCCTACGGGGTTAGCTGACGGGCGAGCGCAGAAAGAGCAGCGCTTCCACCGGATGCGGTGGATTTGCCCCGAAGCTGAAGGGTGGAGGCCCTTCCTCTCGGTGGGTCCCCCGTTCGCCGACGTTGAAGGCCGGCGATTCGGCTCGGGGCACCGTAGCAAGGCCGTCGCCGGGAACGCGGTGATTCCTGCCCGGATCCGGGAGATTCTTCGATTGGAAGCGGGAGCGCGCCAACCGCGGACCGGCCGCCGGCGCCGCCGGCCGCAGGCCCGCCGTGCCCCGATCGACCGGGGCGCGGTCCCCGACGCGGTACGGTCCGCTGGCGATGCGCGGTGACCTGTACGGGCGGTTCGCCGGGATCTGCCACGGCTGCGGCTGGGTCGGCCGGACCGAGGACGTCTTCGACCTGCTCTGGGACGCCTACTCCCAGCCCCACCGCCGCTACCACGACGTCGACCACCTCGACCACGTGCTGCGCGAGGTCGACCGGATCGCCCCCGAGGGCGCGCGCGACGAGGACCGGATGGCAGTCGTGCTGGCCGCGTTCTTCCACGACGTCGTCTACGACCCGCGGCGGCAGGACAACGAGCGGCGGTCGGCCGACATGGCGCGGCGCGTCCTCGACCAGCGCGGGGTCGCGCCGACCGTGGTCGCCGCCGCCTGCGACGCGATCCTCGCCACCGACCCCGCCCACGACGGCGAGCGCGGACTGGTGGCCCGCTGGCTCGGGGACGCCGACCTGGCGATCCTGGCCTCCCCGGAGCAGGAGTACGACCGCTACGTCGACCAGGTCCGCGGCGAGTACGCCCACGTCCCCGAGGAGCTGTGGATCACCGGGCGCGCCCAGGTGCTGCGGAGCCTGCTCGCGCGGGCGGCGCTGTTCACGCTCGGCGACCAGGCCGACGCCGAGCGGCGCGCCCGGGGCAACCTGCGCCGCGAGCTGGCGACGCTCCCGATCTAGAGTTGCGCGCGATGCCGCTCCGCCCCGCCGCCGACGACCTGGTCGCCCTCTACCGTGCCGGGGCCGCGGCCGTCGGCGAGGATCTGCCGTGGTTCGACGCGCACACGCACATCGGCCAGAACGACCCCGACGGGCAGAAGGCGACCGCCGAGGAGATCCTGGCCGGCCTCGACGCCGTCGGCCACGCCCGCGCGCTGACCTTCGCGATGCACGAGCCGGCCGGCTACCGCGAGGCCAACGACGTCGTGCTCGACGCGGCGGCCGCATCCGCCGGCCGGCTGGTCGGGCTCGCGCGGGTCGCCCCGACCGCCGACGGCGCGCTCGACGAGGCCCGCCGCTGCCTCGACGCCGGGGCCCGCGGCTTCAAGCTCCATCCCCGCAGCGACGGCTTCGCGCTGACGCACCCGGTCGTCGAGCAGGTCGTGGCGCTGGCGGCCGAGCGGCGGCTGCCGGTGCTCTTCCACGCCGGCCGCGGGATCCCCCAGCTCGGGTCCGCCGCGACCGCGCTCGCCGAGCGCCATCCCGACGCGCGGCTGATCCTCGCCCACGCCGGGATCAGCGACCTGGGCCTGCTCCCGAGCGCCGTCGGCCGGCTCGGCAACATCTTCTTCGATACCTCGTGGTGGCACCCGTCGGACATGCTGCAGCTGTTCGCCACGATCCCGCCCGGCCGGATCCTCTACGCCAGCGACATGCCGTACGGGCCGGGGATGTTCTCCGCCTTCGCCTTCCTGCGCTGCGCCGCCGCCGTCGGTACGCCGACCGCCGCCCTGCGCGAGATGGCCGGCGGCCAGCTGGCGCGGGTGCTCGCCGGCGAGGACCCGGTCGACCTGGGCCCGGCGCCCGGCGTCGGCGTCCTCGGCTTGCGCTGGATCGAGGGCGAGCGGGTCGCCTCGTACGCCGCGGTCGCGCTCCAGCTGGCGTTCCGCGAGGTCGACCCGGGCGAGCCGATCGCGCTCGCCCGCTACGCCTGCCAGAGCGAGGCCGACGGTCCGCGGGCCGCGCTCCTCGCGCTCGTCGACCGGCTGCTGGAGCGCGCCCAGCAGCGGCTGCTCGACGGCGGCGAGGGCCTCGACGCGCTCGGCAGCGTGCTGGCCGCCGGCTTCCTGGCGGCGACCCCCGGGGCCGGCGTCCCCGACGTCGCGGTCTGAGCCCGGATCCGCCGCCGAGCGGCGGGGCCAGGCCGAGCGGCGGCGCTCAGGCGGCGTCGTCGGAGGGCGCCGCGGCGGGCGCCGGAGCCGGGGTCCCGCGGCGCACCACCAGCCAGGTCAGCCAGAGGCCGAGCGCGAACAGCGGGATCCCCATCGCGACCCGCGCGACGCCGAGCGCGACCAGCGCGCTGGCCAGGTAGAGCGGCAGCTGGACCGCCAGCCGGGTCAGGAACAGCCCGACCCAGATCCAGCTTGCGCGGGTGTAGGTCTGCAGCAGCACCGGGTCCTTGCGCCACTCCGACCCCTGCTGGGTCATCGTCGCCACCAGCACGCCGATCAGCGGCCAGCGGACGGCGATCGAGATCAGGTAGCCGGCGGCGTAGCCGAGGTTGGCCAGCAGCCCGGGCAGGAAGAAGTCCTCCGCCTTGCCGGTGCGCGAGACGATGAAGCCCGCGAGCGCGATCCCGACCAGGCCCGAGAGCGCGAACTGGAGCGTCTGGCCGCGGACGACCCGGGCGACCGTCAGGACCACGCCGAGCGCCACCGCGAGGATCGCCGAGAGCTCGGCGTCCTGGCCCGTCGCCGTGTAGGCCGCCACGAAGACCGCCGCCGGCAGCGCCGACTCCGCGATCCCCAGCGGGCCGCCGACGGCGTCGACGATCGACGGCGGCTCCGCCCCGGCGACGTTCGGTCCTTCGGGTCGCTCGGGGGTCTGGCTGTGCTCCACGACCGGGTCAGGGTAGCGGCGCGCGCCCGCTCACCAGCGCACGAGCACCTGGGCGTGCCGCGTGGGCACGACCGCCGCCCCGTCGGCGGGCGCCGCCGCGCCGGCCGGCAGCACCCGGATCCGGGCGTCCGCGCTGGCCGGCCGGCCGTGGTCGCGCCAGGC
>NZ_AGUD01000076.1 GCF_000240225.1 Patulibacter medicamentivorans | reverse complement strand
GCGGCGACGGCGCCGGCGACCAGGTGCGGGGCGTGGCTGGTGGCGGCGACGGCGCGGTCGTGCTGCTCGGCGGTGCAGGCGATCACCCGGGCGCCGAGCGCGTCGAGGACGGGGGCGGCCCGCAGCAGCAGGTCGAGCGAGCTGGCCTCGCCGTCGGGGTCGGCGGCCGGCGGGCAGACCGCCCACGGCGCGCCGTTCAGCAGCTCGGCGCGGGCGGCCGCGTAGCCGCCCTGCTCGGCGCCGGCCAGCGGGTGGGCGGGCAGGAACCGCTCGGCGTCGGCCTCGGCGCGCCAGCGGACCTCGTCGACGACCGGGCCCTTGACCGAGGCGGCGTCGAGGACGATCAGGTCGGGCGACGCGGCCAGCGCGGCGCTGACGACGGGACCGGTGGCGTGGGGCGGGACGCAGACCAGCAGCACGTCGACCTCGCGCGCGGTCGCCTCGGGCGAGCCGTCGACGGGGATCCCGTGCTCGGCGCACCAGGTCCGCGGCTCGGGCCAGACGTCGCAGCCGCGGACGTCGAAGCCGGCCTGGGCGAGGGCCAGCAGCGCCGACCCGCCGATCAGGCCCAGCCCGCAGACCCCGACGCGGGGGCGAGCGGGGGCGCTCATGGCCGCTCCGTGCGGTCGAGCATCGTCTCCAGCCGGTCGACCGCGGCGTCGCGGCCGGTGCGCGGGGCGGGGGCGGGGCGCGTCGGGTCCTCGGGGTAGCTGCCCAGGTAGCGGACGTCGACCGATCCCCGCAGCAGCCCGAGCGTGGCGTCGCGCATGCGCGGGTCCTGCAGGTGCCCCTGGCCCTCGATGAAGAAGACGTACTCGCCGAGCAGCTCCTTGGTGGGGCGCGACTTGATCGCGGTCAGGTTGATCCCGCGGGCGGAGAACTCCTGCAGGAACGACACCAGGCTGCCGGGCCGGTCCTGGTCGGGGTGCAGGACGAACGCCGAGCGGTCGCGGCCCGACGGCGGCGGGCACTTGCGGCCCAGGCGCAGGAAGCGGGTGGCGGCGCGCTCGTCGTCGCGCAGGCCGTCCTGGACGGCGATCAGCCCGAACTGCTCGCCGGCGTCGGCGCCGGCCAGCGCGCCCCAGCCGGGCTCGTCCGAGGCGGCGAGCTCGCGGCAGGCGACGGCGTTGGAGGACGCGGCGCGGGTCCGCAGGCCGTGCTGGCGGATGAAGCGGGTGCACTGGGCCAGGCCGACGGCGTGCGAGACGACGGCCTGCAGCGGCGTGTCGTCCCCGGGCCGGCGCCAGAGCGTGAACGCGATCTCGATCACCCGCTCGGCCGTGATGACGATCTCGTCCTCGGTCGCCAGCAGCAGGTCGAGGTTGGCCGCGATCGGCCCCTCCAGGCTGTTCTCGAACGCGATCACGGCCCCGTCGACCTCGCCGCGAGCGAGCGCGCCGATCACCTCCTCGGCGTGATCGAGCGGCACCAGCGTCTCGCCCTCGTGAGCCAGGTCGAGCGCGGCGCGGTGGGTGAAGGTTCCCTCGGGGCCGAGGAACGCGAGGTCGGCCATACGGGGCGAGACTAGACGGTCCGTTGAGCGACCGAAGGTCACGCAAGGCCTCCGTCGCGGGGCCGCTTGGCGATCGTTCGCACGACGTGAACGATCGCCAAGCGGCCGGGCGGGACGACCGCTCGCCGCCCGGGCTCCTACAATCCTCCGACCACGCGCGGGCGAAGTGTTGTGGTTGCACAGGAGCCTTCCAAGCTCTTAGGGCGGGTTCGATTCCCGTCGCCCGCTCCTCGCTCGCCCCGGTTCGCCAGCGGCGGTCCGGTGCGGGAGCAGGGAACGACGAAGGCCGCGGCAGGTGCCGCGGCCTTCGCCGTCTGGGGGGCGACCGGATGGGTGGAGGTCCCCGGTCGCGGTGCGCGAGGTCGGTGGGCGATCTCGCGCTGGTGTCGTGCCGCCGTTCAGGGGCGGCGGCACGACGGGTGGGAGGGGAGGAGGGGAAGGTCGCCGTCCCGCGCGGTCCGTGGCTCAGCGGTGAGCCCGGTCCCCGCGGGACGGCGGTCTTGGCGGTTCGATGTCGTCCATGATCAGCGGTTCTGGGTCGAGAGGACGAGGAAGACGAGCTGGCTGATGGCGGCCAGCGCGCCGACCACGTAGGTGGATGCGGCGGCGGTGAGGACCTTGCGCGTCCCGGCTGCCTCGCCGCCGGAGGCGAGCCCGAGCTGCTGCATCTGGATCCCGGCGCGGCGCGAGGCGTCGAACTCGACCGGCAGGGTGACGACGTGGAAGAGGACGGCGATCGCGTAGAGGCCGATCGCCAGCCAGACCAGGCCGACCGCCTGCAGGAAGAAGCCCGCGAGCAGCAGGATGATCCAGAGGTTCGATGCGAACGCGACCGCCGGGAACATGGCGGTGCGGAAGGCCAGCGGGGCGTAGGCCTGCGCGTGCTGCAGCGCGTGGCCGACCTCGTGGGCGGCCACCGCGGCGGCGGTGATGGAGCGCTGCCCGTAGACGGGCTCCGACAGCGCGACGGTCTTCGTCCGCGGGTCGTAGTGGTCGGTCAGTGCGCCCTCGGCGGGCACGATCTTGACGTCGCGCACGCCGTTGGCGACCAGGATCCGCTCCGCGACCTCGGCCCCGGTGAGGCCGGTCGAGAGGGGCTGGACGGAGAAGCGCTGGACGGTCCTCCGCAGCCAGCCCTGAGCGGCGAGGCCCAGGATCAGCGGCGGGACGGCGAACAGCGCGTAGAGGAGGAGGTTGTTCATCTGGGATCTCCGAACTCGTCGGTTCGGTGAATCCATGGAACCACCGCTCCCTGAGCGCGAGGCCGAGGTTTCCTGTGGCTTGCGTAAGCGTTCTTTCGACGCAGCTAAAGGCCGTGGGACGCCCGTCACAGACCGCTCGAGCGGAGCGGGCGAGGCGGCCCGCCTCGCGAGGGTCGCTGCTGTACCCTTCGCGCAGCGCCGGGGAGTGGCGCAGTCTGGTAGCGCACCCGGCTGGGGGCCGGGCGGTCGCAGGTTCAAATCCTGTCTCCCCGATGTACGGAAGCCCTGGACATTCCAGGGCTTTCGTGTTCCTGGCGCGAAGACCCCGCGCCGCCACGGAGGCCCTCTCATCCGCGCCAAAGGTCAGGGGTGCCGCCCGATTGACCCATCAGGCCGGCGGCGGTTGCATCGGTCCGATGCACGACACCACCCCCTCCAAGCGACTCGGCATCAAGCGGGTCGGCGCGCTGACGCTGGCCGTGCTGAGCCTCGGCACGATCGCCGTCGCCGCGACGCCCGAGGCCCAGTCGGCGGACGCCCAGCTGCTGGCGTTCGTCGAGTGCCCGGAGGACACCTGCGGGTCCAACCACAACGAGGTCATGGTCGGGCTGCACGTCTGACCCGCCGTCTCCGTGGCACGAACAGCGGCGCCGTCGGCCGTCGAGGCGCGGGCGCTGGGCGACCGCGCCGAGATCGCCCTGCGCCGGGGCGATCCGGCGGACGCGGAGCGCCTGTACCTGCGGGCGCTCTCGCTGGTGGCGGAGGCTGATTCCGGCGAAGCGGCCCTGGAGCGCAAGCTGCGCAACGGCCTGGGCATGGCCTACAAGGCGCGGGGGCGCTTCGGCGCGGCGCGCGCCACGTACGAGCAGGTGCTCCGGGCGCTGGCCGAGGCCGGCGAGCTGGACGGGGTCGACGCCGCCGCGGTCTGGCACAACATCGGCGGCGTCGAGCACGCCCGCCGGAACTTCGCGGCGGGGGAGGTGGCGGCGCGGCGCGCGGTGGAGATCCGCTCGGCGGCGCTCGGTCCCGATCACCCGCTGGCCGTCGCCGATCGCGTCGCGCTCGCCGCGCTGCTGCAGGGACAGCGCCGCGACGACGAGGCCGAGGCGCTGTACGTGGCGGCGTTGGAGCACTACGAGCGGCGCCCCGACGCGGACCGGCTGGAGATCGCCGTCACGTCCAACAACCTGGGCGCCCTCCTGGCCGCCCGCGGGGACCTCGCCGGCGCGCGGCGGTCGTATCGCCGTGCCCTGGAGATCAAGCGCGACCTGCTCGGCGCCGGTCATCAGGACGTGGCGCTGACCCGGCACAACCTCGGCATGCTCGAACTGCAGGCCGGCAAGCACGCCGTCGCCTACGAGCACCTGGCGGCTGCCCTGGCGGTGCTGCGATCCCGACTCGGCGCGGAGCACCCGCGCAGCGTCGCCTGCGCGGCGGCGCTGCAGGCCGCAGCCGACGCCTGAGCGGTCGGACGCGAGCCGCCCGCGTCAGACGACGGGCTCGACCGCCTGTCGCACCGCACTCCCAAACCGCAGCGCCCCATCAACCACCGGCCCCTCCCGCAGCCGCCGGTGGTCCGCCCCGTAGCTCATCTCCACCGTCCAGGGCCCATGCGACCCGCGCCGCGGGAACGCGGGGAGGCCGCGCTGGATGTAGCCGGCGTCGAACTCGAAGAAGGGCAGGCGCTGCAGGGTCGGGTCGTCGAGGGTCGGGACGACGGAGTCGTGGCCGTTGGCCTGCATGTGGGCGATCAGGCGGCAGAGGTGCTCGCAGACCAGGTCGACCTTGAGGGTCCAGGAGATGTTGGTGTAGCCGACGGCGAAGGCGAAGTTGGGGACCCCGCTCAGCATCATGCTCTTGAAGGCCACGGTGTCGCTGACGGCGATCGGCTCGCCGTCGACGTGCAGGTCGATCCCGCCGAGGGGCAGCAGGTTCAGGCCGGTCGCCGTCACGACGATGTCGGCCGGCAGCTCGCGACCCGACGTCAGCCGCACGCCGTCCTCGGTGAAGCGCTCGATCCGATCGGTCACCACCGACGCGCGGCCGGCCGAGATCGCCTTGAACAGATCCCCGTCCGGCACCGCGCACAGCCGCTGATCCCACGGGTCGTAGGCCGGGTTGAAGTGGACGTCGACCGGATGGCTGTCCGGCAGCTGGCGCTTGGCCATCGCCCGGATCACGCCCCGCACGCGGCCCGGCCAGCGGCGCGACGCGTTGTAGACGCCCTGCCAGATCGCGATGTTCATCCGGCGCGTCAGCCGGTAGGCGACCTGGTCGGGCAGCACCCGCCGCAGGCCGTTCGCGATCGGGTTGCGCCGCGGCACGCTGACGATGTAGCTCGGCGAGCGCTGCAGCATCGTGACGTGCGCCGCCCGCTCCGCCATCGCCGGCACCAGCGTGACCGCCGTCGCGCCGCTGCCGATCACGACCACGCGCTTGCCGCGGTGGTCCAGGTCCTCCGGCCACTGCTGCGGGTGCACGATCTGGCCGGCGAACCGGTCCTCGTCCTCGAACCGGGGCCGGAAGCCGCCCGCGTAGTCGTAGTAGCCGCTGGCCGAGAACAGCACCCGGCAGGTCAGCTCCAGCTGCTCGTCTCCGCGCTGCACCCGCACCGTCCAGCGGGCGTCCCGCGACGACCAGTCGGCGCCCAGCACCCGGTGGCCCAGGCGGATCCGGTCCTCGATCCCGTGCTCGGCGACCGTCTCGCGCAGGTAGTCGAGGATCTCGTGGGCGTCGGCGATCGCGTTGTCGCTCTTCCACGGCTTGAACTCGTAGCCGAACGTGTGGAGGTCCGAGTCCGAGCGGATCCCGGGGTAGCGGAACAGGTCCCACGTGCCCCCGATCGCGTCGCGCCCCTCGAGGATCGCGAACGACGTGCCCGGCAGCCGGGTCGTCAGGTGACAGGCCATGCCGATGCCCGAGATGCCGGCACCGACGATCAGGACGTCGAAGTCCGTGCTCATGCGCTGCTCCTCCGTGTTGCCCACGATCCGACGCTACCCGCCGGCCCACCCGCGCAGCCATGGATCCACGCCCAGACTTGTGCAGTAGACGTGGGCCGCGGCACACTGATCGTGGTGTCCACCTTCGACGTGCTCACGGAGATCGCCGACCGGATCGAGGCCGACCTCGACAGCGTGATCGCCGAGATGGACCACGACATGCGCGAGATCGTGTCCGGCTACGGGGCCGACGCGTCGTTCGCGGCCGAGGCGAGCGCCAGCAACCGCGCGAACATCCGGCGGTACCTGACGGTCGCGCGGCGCGCCGCCGATCCGCCGCCGCTGCACGTGCCGCCGGAGGCGTTCGACTTCGCGCGGACCGTCGTGCGGCGCGGCATCGAGTCGGACGTCGTCTACCAGGGCTACCGCAAGGGCCAGCAGACCTTCTGGCGCCGCTGGATGCGCGTCGCCGAGGACGTCGCGCGCTCCGGCGACGAGCTGGCGGAGGTCTTGAACGTCTCGCTCGACCTGCTGTTCGGCTACGTCGACGCGGTGCTCGGGCGCGTCATCACCGAGGTCGAGCGCGAGCGCGAGCAGGTGCGCGGGGGCGCGCTCGCCCGGCGGGCCGAGGCGATCCGGCTGCTCCTCGACGGCGCGCCGCTCGACGTCGCGACCGCCAGCCGCCGCCTGGATCACGACCTGCGTCGGCACCAGACCGCGCTCGTGCTCTGGACGGACGTCGCCGAGCCGCAGTACGGCGCGCTGGAGCGGACCGCCCTGGCCGTGGCGCGAGCGGTCGACGCGCGCTCGCCGCTGACGCTCGCGGCCAGCAGCACCGTGCTCTGGGCGTGGCTCGCCAGCGACGGACCGCTGACGGGGCCGGACCTCGGCGGCGGCGTGCCCGGCGCCGAGCCGCACGTGCGCGTGGCGATCGGCCCGACCCTGGCCGGCGCATCGGGCTTCCGCCGCAGCCACGAGGCGGTGGTCGCGATCCAGGGGCTGCTGGCCCGCAACCCCGAGGGCGCGCCGATCGCCACCTACGACGAGCTCGAGATCGCGTCGCTCGCCGCCCAGGACGAGCAGCGCGCGGGGGAGTTCGTCGCCCGCACGCTTGGCCCGCTGGCCGAGGAGACCCCGTCGAACGCCCGCCTGCGCGAGACCTTGCGGGTCTTCCTGGAGGAGGCCGAGAACGCGCCGCGGACCGCCGCCCGCCTGCACACCCACCGCAACACGATCCTCCAGCGCGTCGCCCGCGCCACCGAGCTGCTCGGCCACCCGCCGCGGGAACGGCGGCTGGCGGTGGCCCTGGCGCTGGAGCTGCGGCGGCGGTTGGGGGCGTAAGGCGGGCGGCGGTGTCAACCCGAGACAGATCGCGGGCCGCCCGCTAGCCTCGAACCATGTGCCGGAACATCAAGACGCTCTACAACTTCGAGCCGCCGGCGACCGAGGATGAGTTGCGGGCGGCGGCGACGCAGTACGTGCGGAAGATCAGCGGGTTCACGAAGCCGTCGCAGGCGAACGCCGAGGCGTTCGAGGCGGCGATCGAGCAGGTGACCGCGGCGTCGAAGCTGCTGATGGACTCGCTCGTGACGTCGGCGGCGCCGCGCGACCGCGAGGTCGAGGCCGAGAAGGCGCGCGAGCGCTCCCGCCACCGCTTCCCGGCTGCCGTCGTCAGCGGGAACTAGCCGCGCGACCGGCGCCCGATCGGGCGCCGCTCCGCGCACGTCGCGGCCTGCCCGCACGGATTTCGCACAGGCGCCGTAAGTCCTGTCCACCTCGCTCGTTGGACGACTGCGGGGGTCAACCGCATACGACCGGAGCTCGCCGCCGCTGGATGGGGCGGCGGCGAGCGCTGGCAGGGGACCCCGGGACGACCAAGCGACGAGACGGGACGAGCGAGATGCGGGATCTGGTGATGGTGATCGGGACGGTGCTGCTGCTGGTGCCGCTCGGCGTGGCGATCCGCTCCGTCCGCGCGCACGACGATCCCGCCGGGCGCTGCCCGCTGCTGATGGTCTGGACGCTGGCGTGGCTGACCGTCGCCGGCATCGCCGTGGTCGCGGCCTGCGGCCCGATCTCGGTCGACCTCGAGGCCGCCCGCACCGTCACGCTGGCCGCCGGCTTCGGCGCCGGGGTGATCGGCGGCGTCAGCGCGCTGGTGCTCGTCGCCAGCGGTCGGCTGGACGACGCCGACGCGCCGCCCGCGCGCTGAGGCGCGTTGCCCGCGCGGCGATGCGCGTTGACGAGCGCTGAGGCCCCGTCGCCCGCGCGCTGAGGCGGCCCCGCCCGCCTACCGCGCCGCGCCCGCCT
>NZ_AGUD01000077.1 GCF_000240225.1 Patulibacter medicamentivorans | reverse complement strand
ACCGCCTCGAGGCCGGCCAGGGCCGCCCGCACCCGCCCGCGCGGGCCGGTCGGGTTGGAGCCGTCGTCGCGCCAGCGCAGGCCGTGCTCGGCGCACCAGGCGCCGGCCTCGGCCCGGGTGACGGCGGCCGCCAGCAGCGGCCGCCGCAGCCCGCGTCGCAGGTCGCGCTCGGGCATCCCGGCCAGCGCGCGGATCCCCGGCGACGAGATCGCTCGCAGCAGCACGGTCTCGGCCTGGTCGCTGGCCGTGTGCGCGACCAGCACGTCGACGCCGGGTCCCCACCGGTCGGCGGCGGCTCGCAGGGCGGCCCAGCGAGCCTCCCGGGCCCACGCCGCGACCGACCCCGGCAGCGGATCCGGCGGGCACAGCCGCACGATCCGCAGCGCCGTCCCCAGGCGCGCCGCGACGGCGGCGACGTGGGCCGCGTCGCGATCGGCCTCGACGCCGCGCAGGCCGTGGTGGACGTGGACGGCCAGGACCGCCTCGGGGCCGGCGATCCGGACGGTCAGGTCGAGCAGGCAGAGCGAGTCGCGCCCGCCCGAGCAGGCGACGACGACCGGCGCGCCGGGGACGATCCCGCCGGACGCTGCCAGCCGCGAGCGCAGGTCGCGGTCGGCGCTCACGCCGCGCCGCTCACGGCTCGGGCGGCTGCCGCGCGAGCGACAGCGCGGTCGGGTCGCGGAAGCCCTTCAGCCGCACCTCGCCGATCGGCTCGAACTCCAGGTGCGGGCCGCCCGCCTCGACGATCGGCTGGGTGACGAGGACCTCGCCGCCGGCCGCGCGCGCCACCACCCGCGCCGCCATGTTGACCTCGCGGCCGAAGTAGTCGCCGTCGCGGAACAGCACCTCGCCGGCGTGGATCCCGATCCGCGGCCGCGGCTCGTCGGGGTTGAGGATCTGGAACCCGACCGCCCAGTCGACCAGCGCGCCGGCGTCGTCGGCGATCACCATCACCTCGTCGCCGATCGTCTTCAGGATCCGGGCGTCGTCGGGCAGCGACATCTCGACCGCGTCGACGAACCGCTCGACGACCTCGACCGCCTCCTCGTCGCCCTGGTCCTCGGTCAGGCGCGTGTAGCCGGCCAGGTCGGCGAACGCGATCGCGACGCGCAGCCGCCCGAGCCCGAGCAGCGAGTCCTCGTCCAGGGCCTGCTCGACCAGGCTGACCGCGTCCTGCTCGATGAACCAGTGCAGCGACCGGCGGTGGACGTGGCGGATGATCGGGTCGGCGAGCGGCAGGACGTCGCGGGCCAGCCCGCCGAGGCTGCCGGCGGTCTCCAGCAGCGACCCGGGGCGGCGGACGGCGGGATCGCGGACGTAGAGGCGGAACATCCGCACCTCGGCGTCGGCGACGCGGCCGAGCGCCTGGCCGTAGACCCGCGCCAGCTGCAGCAGCGCGATCAGCGGGAAGCCGGCGTCGAGCGCGGCGGCCGCGTGGCGGAACAGGTCGACGTCCTGCTCGCTCATGTGCTCGATCGACTCGTCGCTGAAGCCGAACGCCTCCGCGATCCGTCGCACCAGCGCGACCTGCAGGCCGGTCTCGTTGGCGACGTCGTCGGGGGTGACGTGCGCGGTCGGCGGGGTCACGACCGCGGTCAGGTAGTCGAAGGCCAGCTCGCTGCGCTCGGTGACGGCGGCGATCTCGCTGAGCGAGCGGCCCTTCGCCCGCAGCCGCTGGACGATCCGGGCGTGGTTCAGCGACGAGGTCGTCCAGCCGCCGTCGTCGTCGAGCGGGACCAGCGCCAGGTCGGCCCAGCGACGCAGCGTGCTCTCCGAGACGCCGACCAACTCCGCCACGCGCGCCCGGGTCAGCGGCAGGGCCTCCGGGACGTCGACGGGGCCGTCTCCGCTGTGGCGGCGAGACCCGCGAGGATCCCGCCGCCGGCGGGCGTCACGGCCCGCTCCGTCGGCCGTCGGCGCTCGTCCCTGCTGGGGGCGGCGCCTCGCGGGTGGCGAACCACCCACGCTCCGGCCTGGGGTCGTATTCGGTCCCTCAGTCATACCGGCTGGGGCGCCGCGCCGTCAAGGGTCGCGCGACCGTCGTCGGGGAGTTGCTGACGGCCATCGATCTAGAGGGCCAGGTGCGGGTAGTCGGTCGCGACGAGCTGCTCGTACAGCTCGGTCGTGCGTTCGCGCAGGGGGATGATCCCGAGCGCCGCCTTGACGTCGCCGGAGACCCGGATCCGCCTCCGGGCGACCGCCAGCACCAGCGGCTCGCGGCCGTGGAGGTAGCGGTTCATGACGTCGGCCGACATCGCGAAGCGGACGGCGACCGGCCAGCGCTGCTCGCGGGTCTCCGGCCAGTGCCACTCGCCGGAGACCGCCGACCCCGGCGGCAGGCTGCGGGCCTGGAGCACCTGATCGGTGTCAGTCACGCGCAGCTCGTGCGAGACGCGGTAGTGGGCGAAGCGCGGGATCAGCAACTCGTCCCGGAGCATCGCCGCGAGCAGGCGATCGATGACCTCGCGCAGCTCCTCGGGCGAGCGGAACGGTTCCGGCACGGCGCGGTCCGTCACGAGCCCGTCAGCGCTCGTCGGCGGACGGCCCCGCGTCGGCGGGGGTCCCCTCGACCCGCGCCAGCCGCGCCTCGAGCTCGTCGACCCGCGCGGTCAGCTGCCGGAGGTCGTCGACCGTCGCCGGCCGCGCCTCGTCGATCGAGCGGCCGAGCCGGCCGACCGCCTGCTGGACCTCCTCGGCCAGTTGGCCGGCGCCGGCGGTCCCCGCGCTGCTCAGGTCCTCGAGCGCGCCGCGCACGCGAGTGACGACGTGCCCGAGCTCGTCGGCGAGGTCCTGGGCCCGGACGCGCGTGGTCCGCGTCGAGTCGGCGGTCACCGCGAGCGCCTGGTCGACCGCGCGGCGGACCGCCTCGACCCGCGCGTTGCGGCGGTCGCCGGCATCGTCGTCCGGCGGGTTGACGGTCTCCGGGTCCACGGAGGGGAGTGTAGAGCCGCCGCGATCCCGGGATCCGGGTCGGCGGATCGGCGCCGGCGAGCGGCCGGCTCGCCCCGGCGGGCGCCGACGATCGCGCCCCGGCCCTATCCTCGCCGCCGTGACCCGCCTGCCGGAGATGCTGCACCTCGTCAACCCGGTCGCCCCGCGCGCGATCGTGGTCGGGGACCCCGGCCGGGCCCTCGAGCTGGCCCAGTCGCTGCTGGAGCGGCCGCTGATGAGCAACCACCAGCGCGGGCTGTGGGGCTACACCGGCGCCGCGGCCGACGGACGGCCGCTGACGATCCAGTCGACCGGCACCGGCGGCGCGAGCGCCGTCGCCGTGGTCCGCGAGCTGGCCGACGCCGGCGTCCGGCAGATGGTCCGGGCGGGCTCGGCGGTGGCGGTCGGACCCGAGCCGGCGGTGGCCGGCGAGCTGCGGGTCGTCGCGTTCGCCGTGCCCGGCGACGGCGCGAGCCGTGCCCTCGGCGGCCAGGGCCCGGTGCGACCGGACGAGTCCCTGCTCACGCGCCTGCGCGCGGGCGGGACGCCATCGGTCGGCGTCCTCAGCGTCGACGTCCTGCCCCAGGACGGCGGCGAGGCGCCCGAGCTGCCGGCCGACGTCGGTGCGCTCGACCGCCAGACCGCGGCGCTGCTGCTGGCCGCCGGGCGGTTCGACGTGCGGGCGGCGGCGGTCGTGGCCTTCCCGCACCTGGACGGCGACGAGGATCGCCGCTCCGACTGGTGGCGCGCGGTCGGCGCGGCCGCGGCGGCCGCGCTGACCGACGCCGGCTAGGCCTGCTTCAAGCCCTTCAGCGAGGTCTCGATCCGGTCCAGCTGCTCGGCGATCGCGGCGAGCTGCTTGGGGTCGGTGCCGCCGAAGCCGGCCAGCCGCTCGTCGAGGCGGTCGACGGCGTCCTCGATCGACTCGAGGCGCTGCGAGACGTTGCGGACGCGGCGGGTCAGCCGCTCGATGTCGGCGGCCGAGGGCACGTTGAGCGCGCCGAACGCCGCCTCCTGCGCCTGGGTCGCCCGCTCGCGGACCTCCATCGCGCGTTGCACGGCACCCGTCACCAGCGGGCTGCTGAGCAGCTCCTGGGCGAGCTTGCCGATCGTGTCCTCGCTGGCGCCCTTGACGCGCTCGCGCAGGTCCTTGCTCGTGTCGGACGAGTCCTCGCTCATGGAAAGCCCTCCGGCGTTCGTGGAAGTGCGTGCCGAGGGGCCGGCGACGCAGGCGCACCCTACCGCCCGTCGCATCGCGCGCAAGGCCCGGTGGGATGTGCTCCCGTCATCGCTGACGCTCATCGGACTGGACCTCCGTACCATTCTTTGCAAGACCCCTCGCGAACGGCATCTGCGGCTCCGATACCCGTGGTAGTGTGGCGCGATCGGTGTACCGGGGTGGGCTCGCGGACACCGATCTTGAGGGAGATTTCTGAGATCTGATGACGCTGTCGACGCGCAAGCTTCTGGTCGGACTTTCCGCCGCTGGAGCCGTAGCTACCGGATTCGGGGCCACGGTCCATCAGGCCTCGGCGGAGTCCCGAACGCTCAGCGTCACGCTGGCCGGGGGTCGAGTGGTCCAGGTGACCGTCGACGTCCCCCCGGGGACTCCGATCGACCAGATCCCGCTCCCGGACCTCGGCGCGCCGGTGATCCGCGTGTCGGACGCCTCGCCGCAGCTGCAGTCGGCACCGCCGACGCCGCCCGCCGGCACCACGACGCAGAGCACCGTCCCCGAGGGAACCGGCGCGGCCCGTCGCGGCGCGGTCGGTGACGACAGCGGCGGCGACGGTCGCGAGGCCGCCCGCCGTGCCAACGACGCCGATCAGAAGCGCCAGGCCGACGCGCAGGCGGCGAGGGACAGGACCGACGGTACGAAGGTCACGAAGAAGTCG
>NZ_AGUD01000078.1 GCF_000240225.1 Patulibacter medicamentivorans | reverse complement strand
GCGCCGGCTCAGTCGCTGGTGCGGTCGCCGGTCGGCTCGACCGCGACCGGCTCGGCCGGCACGTCCGCCGGGGCGGTCGGGGCGGTCGGGGCGGGGGCGGCCGCGTCGCTGCCGGCGCCGGCCATGGCCGCCGGCTTGTGCTTGCGGCCCTGGTGGACCGTCTCGAAGACCACCGACGCGATCGTGATCACCACGACGCCGATGATCAGCAGGTCGATGTGGCCCTCGATCCAGGTCGCCGTCGACTCGGGGAGGATCGACGCGGCCAGGTAGCCGATCAGGACCAGGCCGGTGCACCAGGCGATCGCGCCGAGGATCGACCAGATCAGGAACAGCCGGCGGTCCATGCTGACCGCGCCGGCGACGACCGCGGCGAAGGTCCGCACGATCGGCACGAAGCGGGCGAGGAAGATCGTCAGCGGGCCGTACTTCTCGAAGAAGAGGTGCGAGCGCGTCAGGTGCTCCTTGCGGAAGAGCTTGGAGTTCTCGCGCGTGAACAGCGCGGGCCCGGCGCGATTGCCGATCTCGTAGCCGACGAGGTTGCCGGCGATCGCCGCGATCGGGATCGCGACCAGCATCAGCCACAGCGGATCCCCGTTGGGACTCAGCTTGGCCAGGATGCCGGCGCTGAACAGCAGCGTGTCGCCCGGCAGGAAGAACCCGATCAGCAGGCCCGTCTCCGCGAAGATGATGACCAGGATCGCGATCAGGCCGTACTCGTTGAAGATGTGGCGAGGGCTCAGCCACTCGGGCATCAGCGCCAGCGGCGTCGAGATGTCGGCCAGGAGATGCGTCAGCACCCGCGGAAGGCTACCTGGGGCAGATGAGAGGAGCCTGAACGGCTATCCGCCACGCGGGCGGCCCCGGATCAGGCGGCGTCGGGTCGGGCGTAGCGCGCCCAGATGTCGTTGCATGCCTCGCAGGTCTCGGCGGGGATCACGCCGAGCCGCATCAGGCCGGCGAAGACCGTGCAGCCGACGCAGAAGGCGAAGACCGACTCGAGCGTCGCGAAGACGATCATCATCGCCAGCAGGACGTCGGCGAAGGTCGTCCAGCCGAGGGCCAGGCTGCCGATCGCGGCGGCGGTCGTGACGACGGCGCCGATCGACTGGGCGAACCGCTTGGGCGGTCCGGGGACCCGCTTCGGCTCGCCCAGGCGCGGGGCGACGACGTTCATCGCGAAGCGGCCGAGCGGGCTCAGGGTCGGTCCGGTCAGCGCGCGGGCGATGAAGCCGTAGGCGATCGGGATCAGCAGCCAGTGCCAGCCGGTGGCCAGCGTCACGACGCTGGCGATCGCGACCACCCCGGCGACGACCCGCGCCGCCTTCTCGTTGACTGGATTGGGAAACCCGATGACCCCGGCCATGGGTCGATGGTACGACATCGGCGCGGAAACCTGATCGGGATTGCCTGTCGAGCCGCGGGCGCGCGCGTCAGCCGGCCGCGGCGGCGCGCAGGGTCGCCTCGTGGTCGGCCCCGGCGAGCGGGACGATCGCCGGCTCGGTCGCCCCGGCGTCGCGCATCCGCGCGACCGCCCCGGCGACCGCGTCGGGGTCGCCGATCCCGCCGAG
>NZ_AGUD01000079.1 GCF_000240225.1 Patulibacter medicamentivorans | reverse complement strand
ACGTCCGCGCCGCCGGCCTCGGCCACGCCGCCGGGATGGCCGCCGGGGACGCCGTCCAGACCGCCGCCCTGGCCGTCGGCAGCGTGCGTCACCGCACGCCGGTGCTCTGACGCTCGGGGGCCGGCTCAGCGACGGGCGCGGCCGCGCAGCGCCTCGAGCGCCGGGCGGTCGGCCAGGAACCGGCGGTGCGCGCCCGCCCAGCCCGACAGCAGCTCGCCGAGCTGCGCGCGGTTGCGGACCACCCGCTTGACGCTGTGGGCCAGTCCCAGCGTCTCGAAGCCGAGCGCCGCCCGCGGATCGTCCTCGAGCACCAGCGCCAGCACCAGGTTGGCGTAGATCCGGTCGCGCTCCTGGGCCAGCGGATAGGGCTTGCGGACGTCGTCGTGGACCGCCCGCGCGCGCGGCTCCAGCTCCAGCCGGGCACCGGCGATCAGCCACCGCAGGCACTGCAGGCGGTCGTCGTAGTAGCGCTGGGCCTCGTCCCACGGCACGTCGATCACCAGCGACCGGCGGTGGGCGATCAGCGCGCTGATCACGAACGTCGGTCGCTCGCCGGGCCGCACCGGCCGGCAGAAGCCGTTGGGCCGGGTGACCATCAGCAGCGACCAGCCGCCGTCCGGCGCCCACGGCTCCATCGCCACCGTCCCCCCGACCACCACCGAGTCGTGGGTCGCCTCGACCGCCGCCGCCAGCCGGACGACCGCCTGCGGCTCGACGTAGACGTCGTCGTCGACGAAGACCAGGATCTCGCCGCTGCTCTCGCGCGCGCCGAGGTTGCGGGCGGCCGACGGGCCGACGAGGTCGTGCGGGACGTGGCGGACCCACGGGTCGCGGGCGCAGACCTCGGCGCCGAGGGCGCGCACGTCCGGGTCCGGGGTCGAGTCGGCGACGACCACGTCGAAGGCGACGTGCTCGCGCGCGGCGCGCAGGGCGTCCAGGCACCGCTCGAGCGCGTCCGGCCGGCCGCGCGTCGGCACCACCACGCCGACCGTCGCCCGGACCCGCGGGATCGGATCGCGCAGGCCGACGTCGGCCGGCTCGCCAGCCGTGGAGCGGGTCATCGCGCGCTCCCGGCGCCGGCCCGCGCGTAGGCCTCGAGCGTCTGCCCGGCGACGACCGCCGGCGACGACCGCTCGCGCAGCCGCTCGCGTCCCGCCAGCGCCGCCTCGCGCGCGGCGCCCGGGTCCTCGATCGCTCGCGCCAGCGCGTCCCCCCACGCCTCGGAGTCGTCGCCGAAGACGATCGGCACCAGCCCGTCGTCGCCGGTCACGTCGCGGAACGACGGCCAGTCGGAGACGACCAGCGGCGTCGCGCCCGACAGCGCCTCGGCGGCGACGTAGCCGAAGCTCTCCCAGCGCGACGGGACGGCACAGGCCGCGGCACCCTCGAGCGCCTCCTCGACGGCGTCGCGTCCCCAGCGCTCGGTCACCCGCAGCCCGTCGGCGACGCCGAGCGCCGCCGCGCGCTCCCGCAGCCCGGCCAGCACGCTGCCGCCGTCGGCCGTCGTGGTGTCGCGTCCGACGATCTCGAGGATCGCCTCGGGCACCCGCCGCCGGATCGCCGGCAGCGCCTCCAGCAGCCGGTCGACGCCCTTGCGGTGCTCGAAGCGGCCCGCGAAGACGATCCGCGGCGGAGCCTCCGACGGCGACCAGGCCGACCGCGGCTCGCGCAGGGCGACCGGGTAGCTGATCGCGACGTCCGGCACCGCGTGGCGATGCGACGCCAGCTGGACGCCGGTGCCGACCAGCAGGTCGGCACGGGCGATCCCGCGCTCCTCGGCCGCGATCGCCAGCCGCGCGTCGAGCCCGCTGCGGCCGACGAACGGGAACACCTGGGCGGCCGACGAATGCAGCCGGACGACCAGCGGCCGGCGCCGCAGCAGCAGCGACTCGGCCATCCACTCCGGCGACTCGACGACGTCGAAGCCGGTCCCGAGCGCCCGCGCCGCCCGCGCGACCGCCGCCGCCTGCTCCAGCCGCTTCCAGGTCTGCGGCAGCACCCGCCCGGGGCCCCGCAGCCGCCGGCCGAGCCCGCGGCGGTGGACGGCGACCCCGTCGGCGGTCCGCGTCTCGTCGGCCTGCCCGTCGACCACCGAGAGCACGTGGACCTCCGCGCCGGCGGCGGCCAGCGCCGGGGCGACGAGCCCCAGGTAGGTGCCGATCCCGCCCCAGCCGGTCTCCGGCGGGTACTCCTGGGACACCAGCAGGACCCGCATCAGGCTCCCCCGCGCCGCTCGGCCCGGCGGAGGTCGCGTCGCGCCTCGAGCCGCCCGCGCGAGGACCACAGCCACAGCTCGGCGTCGATCAGCGGCTCGCGGGCGGCGAGCCGCTTGACCGCGATCCCGCCGGCCCGCAGTGCCCAGACCGCCTCGCGGGCCAGGTCGCCGGGACCGAGGCCGTGGACGTCCTCCATCAGCACGTTCGAGCGGCCCTGGGCCCGCGCCCGCTCCCGGAACCAGGGCTTGGTCAGCCGCTCGACCGGGATGTGGTGGTGGACGGTCGCCGCCGGCCAGTACTCGACGACCAGGCCGGCCGCCAGCACCCGGCCGACCAGCTCGGTGTCCCCGCCGGAGAGCAGCGAGCGACCGGTCCGGTCGAGCCCCGGGCGGAACGGCCCGACGCGGTGCAGGACGTCGCGCAGGACCGCGAAGTTGGCCCCGACCGGCCCGGCCCAGGACGGGAACGGCCCCGGCCGGTCGCCGAGGTCGAGGACCGAGATGTAGGTCAGCTTGCGCGGATGCACCCAGTCCGGGATCGGGACCGGCGCGTCGGCCAGGATCCGGCCGCCGATCAGCGCCCGCCGGCCGTCGAAGGCCGCCGCCACGCCCAGCGCCCAGTCCGGCTCCAGCAGCACGTCGTCGTCGAGGAAGGCGACGATCTCGCGGCTGGTGGCGGCGACGCCGCTGTTGCGCCCGACGTTCAGCCCGCCCGGCTCCTGGCGCAGGACCCGCAGGTCGAGGTCCAGCTCGGCCAGCGGCAGCTGATCGGCGAGCGGCACCTCGCTGCCGTCGTCGACGACGACGATCTCGAGCTCGGCCGCGCCCTCGACGCGCGCCAGCGACCGCAGCGTCCGCTCGAGCAGTGCGGCGCGATCGCGCGTCGGGATCACGACGCTGATCCGCTTGGCGTCGATCGACACTAGCGCTCGACCGGAATCCAGGGCGTGGCCGGGCGGGCGCGCGGAGGCGGCAGGTCGTCGGGCTCGGGCAGGCGCGGCCAGCCCGCGACCAGCGGCTCGGCGTCCTCGGGCGCGGGGTCCTGGAAGACGCGGCGGTCGTCGATCGTCACGCAGAAGACGACGATCGCGATCACGATCGCCATCTGCATCCCGTTGCGGGGCAGGTACATCGTGTCGTCGAAGAGCGCCGCGGTGGCGATCGCGACGACCGGCGCGGCGATCCCCATCAGGCGCCGGCGCAGGGCGGTGCCGATCAGCGTCAGCAGCAGGATCGCGAGTGCGATCGCCGCGAACAGCCCGGACTCCAGCGCCACCTGCAGGTAGACGTTGTGGGCCGACGTGATGTGGCCGCTGAGCTCGTCGAAGCGATCGCTGAAGCGCCCCGTCCCCAGGAACACGTGGTCGGGGACCTGCGCGGCGGCGCGCGACATCAGCTGCACCCGCTCGCCGGTCGACTCGGTGCTGGTGTCGGCGGCCGAGAGCACGTAGGTCAGGAACGACTGGTCGCCCTTGCGCAGCAGCGCCAGGCCGCCGACGCCCATCAGCGCCGCGAAGGTCAGCCACGGCAGCGTCCGCAGGCCGGCGAAGGCGATCAGGCCGATCGCCAGGCCGACCCACGACTGGCGGGAGAAGGTCACCACGAGCGCGGCCACGATCACGACCAGGCAGCCGATCACCAGCGTCCGCGACACCCGCATCCGCAGGATCAGCATCGCGACCCCCAGCAGGAAGGCCACCATCAGGTACTGCCCCGCGCTCGGCACCGCCATGAACGGGAAGATGCCGCGGATCAGGTCGAAGTCGCCGCTCTTGAGGTTGGCGATCCGGCTGGCGGCGGCGAACAGGTCGAGCCGGTCGTTGACCCAGTTGATCGTGTAGCCCTCGCCGCGGAAGAACTGCATCAGGAACTGGAAGAGCACGCCGCAGGCGCCCAGCGCGGCGCCGACGACGAGCGTCAGGCCGACGTCCTCGACGCGGATCACGCGCCGCCGCAGCGCGTACACCAGCGACGTCGCCAGCAGGCCGAAGACGCTCAGGTAGAGCATCCGGGCGCCGGTCGCGACGACGTCGCCGCCGAACGCGGTCGAGAGGATCCCCCAGCCCAGCAGGGTGGCGAAGGCGAGCGGGATCGCCGGGCCGATCGGCGTGATCGGCATCCGGCGGCGCGACATCCCGTGGAGGAACAGCGCCGGGATCAGGAAGCTGGCCATCACCAGCGGTCCGATGACCTTGAACTCGCTGACCTGCGCGACGTACGGCACGTACGGCAGGGCGAGCATGAAGATCCCGGTCGCGACCGCCGGCCAGCGGATCGTGAGGATCACGTAGAGGACGCCGAACGGGGCGGCGACCAGCAGCTGCGTCGGCAGGAACTGGCCGGAGGTCCCGGCGTAGCCGCCGAAGAAGAAGGCGAAGAACAGCCCCCAGCGGAGGACCAGCCGGTCGAGCCGCTCCTCGGGGGCGCGGAAAGGCCGCTCGCGTCGCCGCCTCAGGCGGCCGAGCGGCAGCCGGCGACCAGCGGGCGCTGGCCGTGCGGGCGACGATCCGTCCCCCGCCGACGGCGGGACCGACCACCGTTCGCGCAGACCGGAGATGTCACGCCGCGCCGTAGGCACCGTAGTAGGTGTACCCGTAGGCCTCGTGGGCCGGGTCCTGCCGCCGCGACACGGCGGTGGCCACGACGCCGGTGACGGTCCCACCGTTGCGCTCGACGGTCTCGAGCGCGGTCTTCAGCGTGTCGTGGCTGGTCGCGCCGAGCCAGGCGCAGACCAGCACGGTGTCGACCTTCGGCACCAGCAGTCCGGCGTCGGCGACCTGCAGCAGCGGCGTGCTGTCGATGATGACGACGTCGTAGACCTCGCGGACCTCGTGCAGGAAGTCCTCGAAGCGGCGGGAGTCGACCAGCTCGGCCGCGGCGCCGGTCGGCTCGCCGGCCGGGACCAGCACGACGTCGGTGCCGACCTCGGCGGTGTCCTCGCTGCCGTCGAGGATCGCGCTCAGCGGGACCCGCCGGACGACCTCGGCCGGCTCGGCCGTCCCCCGCAGGTACTCGCCGAGCCCCGGGGTGCCCTTGACCTGCAGGCGGGCCGCCTGGACCGGACGGCGCAGGTCGCACTCGACCAGCAGCGTCGTGCGACCCGACGAGGCATAGGCCGCGGCGAGGCCGGCCGCGGTCACCGACTTGCCGGCGCTCGGCTGGGCGCTGGTGACCAGCACCACCTTCGGCTCGGCGTCGGGGGTCAGGAAGCGCAGGTTGCGGCGCAGGACGCGGAACGGCTCCAGCTGCCCGGTGCCCAGCGACAGGCGGCCGGTCTTCTTGTCGACGGCGTCGCCGAGCTTGTCGGGGATCGTGCCGACGAGCGGCGCCCCGGCCGCGCGCAGCTGGTCGACGCTGCGCAGGCGGCGGTCCAGCGTCGACCGCAGGGTGACGACCAGCAGGCCGAAGAGCAGGCCGACGGCGGCGCCGATCAGCGAGTTGCGCAGCGGCTTCGGCGCGATCGCGCTGGTCGGGACGTTGGCGCGCTGCAGCAGCTGGATCGGCTGGGCGATCTGGCTCAGCGAGTCCAGCCGCGAGATCGTCGCCGCGTAGCTCTCGCGCGTGAGGCTGCCGATCGTGGAGCCGTCGGCGCCGCTCTTGCGACGCTCGCGGTACTCCTTCTTCAGGCGCTCGGCCGCCTTGGCGTAGACCTGGCGCTGGCCGTTGATCTGCGTGGTCCGCAGCGCCAGCGCGAAGGCGTCGGCGATCTTGGCCGCCTTCTTGGCGTCGCGGTCCTTGGCGCGGAGGAAGATGATGCCGGTGCCCGGCGTGATCTCGGTCTTCAGGCCCTTGGCCAGGTCGAGCACGTTCTCGCCGGTGACGCCGGACGCCGTCAGGCGCTTGGTGGCCTCGGCGACGACGTCACGGCGCTCGATCGTGTTCATCGCCGTGTAGGCGACCTGGTCGACCGTCTGGGCGATCCCCGCGCCGCTGTTGCCAGCGTTGAGGAGCGAGTTGTCCTGGGCTTCCAGGCGCGCCTGGACCCGGGCCTCGGCCTCGAACGTCTGTGGGGTGGTGAGCGAGAACAGGAGCGCCGCGAGGACACCGATCAGGGTGGCTCCGAGGATCACCGGGAGCCCGCGGAGGATGACCGCCTCGAGGCTCGCGGTCTGGCGGCTCAGCTGGGGCTCAGGCGGGGGAGTTGTGGCAGGACCCATTCGAGGGCGGCACGATACCAGCCGATTCGACGGAGGTCGGCGAATCGCCGGTCGTCCGAGCGCCCGGCCGGTCGCGGCGATCACCCCGATCGGGCGCCCATCCCCGCTGCTGGCGCGCCGGCGTCCGGGAGCCGGTCGCGCGCCGCTCAGGGACGCGGGCTGCGGACCGCCGCCTGGGCCGCCGCGACGCGCGCGATCGGCACCCGGAACGGCGAGCAGGACACGTAGTCGATCCCGGAGTCGTGGAAGAAGGCGATCGAGTCGGGGTCTCCCCCGTGCTCGCCGCAGACGCCGAGCTTCAGGTCGACCTTGGTCGTGCGGCCGAGCCACGCCCCCATCCGCAGCATCTGGCCCACGCCGGGCGTGTCGATCGTCTCGAACGGCGAGCGGTCGAGGATCTTGAAGTCGATGTAGCGGGCGAGGATCTTGCCCTCGATGTCGTCGCGGCTGAAGCCGAGCCCGGTCTGGGTCAGGTCGTTGGTGCCGAAGCTGAAGAAGTCGGCGTGGTGGGCGATCGAGTCGGCCAGGAAGCAGGCGCGCGGCAGCTCGATCATGGTCCCGACGACGTAGTCCTCGCCCAGCGTCAGCTGGTGGCGGTCAGCGACCGCGACCACGAAGCCGCGCATGATCTCCAACTCGCGCTCGTAGCCGACCAGCGGGATCATCACCTCGAGCTTCGGGGCGCTGCCGGTCCGCTCCTCGACCGCCTTGGCGGCCGCGAAGATCGCCTCGGCCTGCATCTCGAAGATCTCGGGGTAGAGCAGCCCCAGGCGGACGCCGCGGGTGCCGAGCATCGGGTTGGCCTCCGACAGCGTCTCGATCCGCTCCAGCACGTCGGCCAGCACGCCGACCCGCCGGTAGCGCTTGGAGGCGTAGGCCTCGTGCAGCTCCTCGCCGACCTCCTCCTTCTTCGGCAGGAACTCGTGCAGCGGCGGATCGAGCAGGCGGATCGTCACCGGCTGACCGGTCATCGCCTCGAACAGGCCCTCGAAGTCCTGCTGCTGCAGCGGCCGCAGCTCCTCGAGCGCGGCGCGCCGCTCCTCCTCGTCCTCGGCCATGATCATCCGCCGCATCTTCGGCTGGCGATCGGCCTCCATGAACATGTGCTCGGTCCGGCAGAGGCCGATCCCCTCGGCGCCCAGCTCGCGGGCCTTGGCCGCGTCCTCGGGGGTGTCGGCGTTGGTCCGCACGCCGAGCACCCGCAGCTCGTCGGCCCAGTCGAGGATCGTCTCGAAGCGCTCCAGGACGGCGGCCATCGCCGGGTCCTGCGAGGGCTCGACCAGCGGCACGTCGTCGGTGGTGATCTCGCCGGTCGTGCCGTTGATCGCGACCAGGTCGCCCTCCTGGATCAGGACGTCGCCGATCCGCGCGACGTGGGCCGCCAGGTCGACCTGGAGCGCGGTGGCGCCGCAGACGCACGGCTTGCCCATCCCGCGGGCGACCAGCGCGGCGTGGCTGGCCTTGCCGCCCTCGCTGGTCAGGATCCCCTGGGCGGCGTGGAAGCCGGCGACGTCGTCGGCCTCGGTGAACGGCCGCACGAGGATCACCTTCTCGCCCCGCTCGGCGGCGGCGACGGCCTCCTCGGCGGTGAAGACCGCGGCGCCCTTGGCCGCTCCCGGCGAGGCGTTGACGCCGGTTCCGAGGACCGTGTAGTCGGCGCTGCGGTCGAACGTCGGGTGCAGCAGCGTCTCGAGCGCGGCCGCGTCGAGCGTCAGCAGCGCGGCCGGCCGGTCGAGCAGGCCCTCCCGCACGGCGTCGACGGCGAACCGCACGGCGGCCTGGGCCGGACGCTTGGCGTTGCGCGTCTGCAGCATGTACAGACGCCCCTCCTCGACCGTGAACTCGGTGTCCTGCATGTCGCCGTAGTGGCGCTCCAGCGTGCGGAGGATCTCCAGCAGCTCGGCGTGGGCGGACGGGATCCGGTCGGCCAGCTCGGCAAGGTCCTGGGTGTTGCGGACGCCCGAGACGACGTCCTCGCCCTGGGCGTTGACCAGGAAGTCGCCGGACGGCGTCGGCTCGCCGGTGACCTCGTCGCGGCTGAAGGCGACGCCGGAGCACGAGGTCTCGCCCTTGTTGCCGAAGACCATCTGCTGGACGTTGACCGCCGTGCCCCAGTCGTCGGGGATCCGGTTGATCCGCCGGTAGTGGACGGCGCGGTCGCCCATCCACGAGTCGAAGACCGCGCGGATCGCGCCGTCGAGCTGCTGCTGCGGGTCCTGCGGGAACGGCTCGCCGGTGGTCTCGCGGTAGAGGTCCTTGAAGACGGCGACCAGCTCGCGGAGCGCGTCCGTGTCCAGCTCGGTGTCGAGCGTCACCCCGCGATCGCGCTTGACCTGCGCGATCCGCTCCTCGATCAGCTCGCCCGGGACGCCCTTCACGACGTTGCCGTACATCTGGACGAAGCGGCGGTAGGAGTCCCAGGCGAACCGCGGGTTGGCGGTCCGCGCGGCCAGGCCCTCGACCGAGGCATCGGTCAGCCCCAGGTTCAGGACCGTGTCCATCATCCCCGGCATCGACTCGCGCGCGCCCGAGCGCACCGACACCAGCAGCGGGTCGTCGGCGTCCCCCAGCCGCTTGCCGGTCTGCTCCTCGAGCCGCGCCAGCGCGGCGCCGGCCTGCTCGACCAGGCCGTCGGGCAGGACCCGGTCGGCGCGCATGTAGGCGACGCAGGCGTCGGTCGTGATCGTGAACCCGCCGGGCACCCGGTCCGCGCCGAGGATCCGGGTCATCTCGGCGACGTTGGCTCCCTTGCCGCCGAGCAGGTCCCGCTGCTCCTTGGAGCCCTCGGCGAAGTCGTGCACCCAGCTGGCGGCGGTCATGAGGCGGGTGATGGTACCCCTTGGCCGCGCGGTCGCCGTCCGCTCGCGCCAACCCGGCCCGCGACCCCGACGGCCGGCGGGGCCGGCCGCGGGCCGGCTACGACGGCTCGCCGCGCAGGTCGACGCCGAGGTGCTCGGCCGCCAGGCCGTTGATCGCGCGGTGGACCTGGCGCGCGACCGCCGGCGGCGCCGACGGCGCGTCCTGCAGCGGCGCGCCGAGCGCCTCGATCATGAACGCCAGCGATCCGGGATCGATCGAGACCGCGCCGCTGCGGCAGGCGGCGCAGACCGCGCCGCCCTGGGCGTCGTCGAAGGCGACCAGGGCGTCGTGGCGACCGCAGCGCACGCACGAGCCGAGCGCCGGCTGCAGGCCCAACGCGTAGAGCAGCTTCAGCCGGAAGGCCAGCTGCAGCCCCTCGTGGGCCGCGTCCGGGCGGCCGTCGAGCAGCGCCAGCAGGCTCCGCAGGAGCCCGTGGACGCGCGCGGCGGGCTCGTCCGGGACGCAGGTCCGGTCGACGACGTGACAGGCCCGCTGGGCGCTCTCCAGCGCCGCGTGGCTGGTGAGGATCCGGTGGTGGACGGCGACCGTGTCGGCGCCGACCACGGTCATCAGGTCGCTGCGCCCGCGCTGCAGCTCCAGCTGGACCACCGCCAGCGGCTCGAGCCGGCCGCCGAGCTTGCTGCGCGGTCGCCGCGCGCCCTTCGCGATCGCGCCGACGCGGCCGTGCTCGGGCGTGATCGCGTGGAGGATCCTGTCGGCCTCGCCGTAGCGCATCGACCGCAGCACCACGGCCTCGGTGCTGAGCCGGCGGCTCGTCATCGCCGTCCTACTATACTTTGTGAAGCAATGAGCCAGTCTCCCGCGATCACCGTCTACACCACGAACGCGTGCCCGTACTGCGTCCGGGCGAAGGCGCTGCTGGAGGCCCGCGGGATCGCGTACGAGGAGGTCAACCTCGGCCGCGACCCCGAGACGCGGCTCGAGCTGTCCCAGCGCACGGGGATGATGACCTTCCCCCAGATCCTCGTCGGCGACACGGTCGTCGGCGGCTTCGACGAGCTGGCGGCCGCCGACCGCTCCGGCCGGCTGTCGGAGATCATCGCCGCCTGACCCGCGGCGGCTCGGGCCCGTCGCTCATCGCCGCGCCCGGCTGGCCCGCGGCTTGGGCTGGCAGCGGTCGCAGCTGTAGGTCGCCCGCTGGGCGACCACCCGCTTGACGACCGCGGCCCCGCACGCCGGGCACGGCTGGCCCTCGCGGCGGTGGACCCGGAAGTCGTTCTGGAACCAGCCCTCGACCCCGTCGACGTGGCGGAAGTCGTCGATCGTGGCCCCGCCCGACGCGATCCCGTCGGCCAGCGCCAGCCGCACCCCGTCGGCGAGCGCGGCGCACTGCGTCGCGGTCAGCTGGCCGCCGGCTCGCAGCGGGTGGACGCGGGCGTGGAAGAGCGCCTCGTCGGCGTAGATGTTGCCGACGCCGGCGACCACCCGCTGGTCCAGCAGCAGCCCCTTGATCGGCGCCCGCCGGCCCCGCAGGGCGGCGCGCAGCGCCGGACCGTCGAAGTCGTCGCCGAGCGGCTCGGGGCCGAGCCGCTCGTCGATCCAGCGATCGGCGTCGTCGGCGGCGGCGAACCAGCGGCCGGTCCCGAACCGCCGCGGATCGCAGAAGCGCACCGTCCGCTCGTCGTCGAGGACGATCCTGACCCGCTCGTAGGGCGCGTCGTCGTCGGCCGCGTCGACCAGCAGCACCCCGGTCATCCGCAGGTGCATCGCGACCGTCCCGCCGTCGGTGCGCCAGAGCATGTGCTTGCCGCGGCGGTCGATCCCGACGATCCGTCGGCCGGTCAGCGCGGCCTCGACCTCGGCCACCGACTGCGGGGCGCACCAGCGCGGGTCGTCGATCGCGATCGACGCGATCGTCCGCCCGGCGACCAGCGGCACCAGCTGGCGGCGGATCGTCTCGACCTCGGGCAGCTCGGGCATCGCTCCGAGGGTAGACGGGCCGCCGATCCGGGACGTCTGGCGGCCCGTTTCGCCGCCGCGCGCCGCGGCCCGCCGATCCGGGACGCGGACCGTCCCCTGTCGCCGACCCGCGTCAGCCCGCGAACGAGCGGCCCGGCAGGTCGCGGTCGTCGCGCCCCGTCAACCAGCGCAGGACCGTCGCGCCGACGTCGGCCAGCGTCCCGTCGTGGCGGCGCCCCGGGGCCCGCTCGCCGCTGGTCGCCAGCAGCGGCACCAGCTCCCTGGTGTGGTCGCGGTGGTCGGCGGCCGGGTCGACGCCGTGGTCCGCGGTCAGGATCAGCAGGTCGTCCGGTCCCAGCCGCGGCAGCCAGCGGGCCAGCTCGGCGTCGATCGCGCGCAGGGCGCGGTGGAAGCCGGCGGTGTCCTTGCGGTGGCCGTAGCGCTCGTCGGTCTCGACCAGGTTGACGAACACCAGCCCGCCGTCGAGCTCGTCCAGCAGCCGCGCCGTCGCCGCCAGCGCCTGCTGGTTGCTGCCCCCGGGATGGGTCGCGGAGAACCCGCGCCCGGCGAAGACGTCGACGACCTTGCCGACCCCGTGGATCGCCTGCCCGTGCTCGGCGAGCGCGTCCAGGTAGGAGCGACCGGGCGGCGGCAGCGCGACGTCGCGGCGGCCGGAGGTCCGCTCGAACCGCCCCGGCGGCCCCGCGAACGGGCGCGCGATCACCCGCGCCGGCCGGCGCTCGGCCGGCAGCGCCCGGTGCAGCCGCCGGCAGAGGTCGTGCAGCGCCGCCTCCGGCCAGCGATCGACGTGGGCCGCGATCTGCAGCACCGAGTCCAGCGACGTGTAGAGGATCGGGTCGCCCCGCTCCAGGTGGACGGCGCCCCAGCGCTCGATCGCGGTGATCCCGTCGGTCCGCTCGCCGGCCAGGAAGCGGACGCCGAGCGCCCGCTCCCACTGCTGCCGCTCGTCGGCGGCGACGCCCGCGGGCCAGGCCGGCAGCGGCCCGGGCGCGGCGACGCCCATCAGGCCCCAGTGCCCGACGATCGAGTCCTTGCCCGGCCCGATCGGCGCCAGCCGGCCGTGGACGACCGGCGTGGCCGCCGGCGGCACCCCGTCGATCGGCGCCACGTCGCCGAGCCCGAGCGCCTGCAGCGTCGGCAGCCGCAGCCCGCCCTCGATCGCGGCCAGATGGCCGAGCGTGTCGGTGCCCTCGTCGCCGTACTCGGCCGCGTCGTCGGCGGCGCCGACTCCGCAGGCGTCGAGGACGACCACGAAGGCGCGCCGGCTCACCCGCTGCCCGCCCGGTCCTGCTCGCGCAGCGTCCGCCAGTCGGGAGCGACCCGCAGCGACTCGAGGATCGGCCGGAAGACGGTGCGATCGACCCGCCGGAAGTCCTCGGCCGGAGCGTAGGCGTCGATCACGATCTCGCGCCCGCCGACGAAGACGTGGACCGAGCGGACGGTGCGCGGGCGGCCGAGGATCGTCTCGGTCCCGCGCAGCTCGATCGCGGGCAGCCGGTCGTAGCGGGTCAGCGCGCTGGCGACCGTCTTGAACGTCGCGTCGCGGGTCCGCGAGGCCGCGGTCAGGCGCCGCCGGGCGAGGTTCAGCTGGTCGTGGCCGCGCGGGCCGCGGCGGCCGCGCGGATAGACCCAGACCGACAGGACGGCGGGCCCGCTCGAGGCCGAGGCCCGGAACGGCCCGGTGTCGGACTCCCCCGCGGTTCGCACGCTCCACGGCTCCTCCGGCAGGCGCATCAGCGTGCCGAAGCCGACGTTCTGGCGCGAGAACCGCTCGGGCGGCACCGGTCGCTGGAGCGACTGCGGCGGCGTCGGGTCGCGACCGACGCCGAGCGCCGGCAGCGCCAGCAGGACGGCCGCCACCACGATCAGGATCTCGGGGCCGACGCGCCGGCGCCCGCCGTCGGCGCGCCCGGGACGCCCGTCGCGGGAGCGACGCGGGCGCTGGAGGACCTTCTGCTTGCGCGGACGCGGGACCACGACGGCGATTCTCGCGGATCGGCCCGACCGACGGCGCCGGGACCGGTCCGCGGCCCGTCGCGATCCGCCGTTGCGCGCTGGGCCCGGCGGCTGCGATCGTCGTGCCCGTGCCCACGATCCAGCCCGACGAGCCACCGAGCGAGCTCCCCGAGGTCGAAGCCGGGCGGCTGCCGGACCGCTACCGCGACCGGATGCAGGACCAGTTCCTCGCCCGCGCGCTGCCGAGGCTGCGCCCCGGCGTGCGGATCCTGGACGTCGGCGCGGGGCGGGCACCGACCCTCGCTCCGAAGACGCGACCGACCGGCTGCTGGTACGTCGGCACCGACCGCTCGGCGGAGGAGCTCGACGCGGCGCCGCCGGGCGCCTACGACGAGACGATCGTCAGCGACGTGACCGAGCCCTTCCCGCGGGCCGACCGGTTCGACCTCGTGCTCTCGTGGCAGGTCCTCGAGCACGTCGGCGACGTCGGCGACGCGCTGCGCCAGATGGGCGAGTGCGTCGTCCCCGGTGGTCTGCTGCTGGTGCAGACGTCGGGGTCGCGGGCCGTCTTCTCCGTCGCGTCCCGGATGATGCCCCACCGTGCCCGGGTGTTCGCGATGGAGCGGCTGCTCGGCGTGCCGGCCGAGGAGAAGTTCCCCACCACCCGCCAGCCCAAGACCGAGGCGTCGCTGCGCGCCGCCCTGACGGGGTTCTCGAGCGTCGACGTCCTGCCGTTCTACCGCGGAGCGGCGTACTTCCGCTTCTCCCGGGCCCTGCAGCGGCTGTACGTGGTCTACGAGGACTGGGCGGCCGCCGACCGGCGACCCGACCTCGCGACCCACTACCTCGTCGCCGCGACGCGCTGACCCCCGCCCCGCTCAGGCCGGCGCGTGCTGGGCGCGCGGGTGCGCCGAGCGGTAGACGTCCTGCAGCCGCTGGGCGGACAGGTGCGTGTACATCTGGGTGGTGGCGATGTCGGCGTGGCCGAGCATCTCCTGCAGCGTCCGCAGGTCGCAGCCGCCGGCGAGCAGGTGGGTCGCGAAGCTGTGGCGCAGCGTATGCGGGCTCATCCGCCCCTCCAGCCCGGCGCTGCGGGCGTGGCGCTGGACGATCTTGTAGAGGCCCTGGCGGCTCAGCCGCCCGCCGCGGGCGTTGACGAACAGCGCGCGCTCGCTGCCGCCGCCGACCAGGCCGCCGCGGGCGTCGCGCAGGTAGCGCGTGACCGCCTCCACGGCCCGCCGCCCGACCGGGACCAGGCGCTCCTTGCTGCCCTTGCCGCGGGCCCGGAGCATCCCCTCCTCCAGGTCGACGTCGCCGACGTCGAGGCCGGTCGCCTCGCTGGCGCGCAGGCCGCAGGCGTACATCAGCTCCAGGATCGCGCGGTCGCGCAGCGCGATCGTCGAGACCTCGTCGTGGTTGGTCGGCATCGCCAGCAGCTTCGCCACCTCGGCCCGCGTCAGGACCTTCGGCAGCTGCTCGCGCTTGCGGGGGCCGCGGACGTCGGCGGTCGGGTCGGCCTCCAGCAGCCCCTCGCGGCGGACGTGGCGGTAGAAGCTGCGCAGGCAGGCGGCCTTGCGCTGGATCGTCGCCGCCGCGGCCGGCCGTCGCGGGCTGCCGTCGGCGTTCGTGCCGCCGGCGGCGAGGCCGTCCAGGAAGGCGGTGATGTCCTCGCCGGTGGCCTCGAGCACGCCGACGCCGCGGGCGTCGAGGAAGATGCCGTACTGCTGCAGGTCCGAGCGGTAGGCGTCGAGCGTGTTGCGGGACAGGCCGCGCTCGAACTCCAGGTAGGCGAGGAAGTCGAGGACCAGGCCGGTGAGCTGGCGCTGGGGTGCGGGCGCGGCGAGTGGTTGCATGGTCGCGACCCCGTTTGCTCGCCGGCCTCGCGGTCCCTTGCCGCTGCAACCCGGCGTGCGGCCGCTCGCCGGCCGCCGGCCGCGCTCCCGCGATCGTCCCCGCCGTCCGGGGATCGGCATGGGACCCCGGGAGCGGGACGATCAGGCGACGCCGGGCAGGCCGTTGGCCTTCGCCCACAGCAGCGCGATCAGCGTCTTGCCGTCGTTGGTCGCGGCGATCGCGCCGTCGAGATCGTCGATCGGCCAGCGGACGATCTCGATCCGCTCGTCCTCGCCGCTGTCGGCGTGGTCCTCGCTGAGGTCCCAGGCGCAGAACAGGTGGACGGTCTCGTCGAGGATCCCGACCGACGGCTGGAAGGCCAGGATCGGCTGCCAGCTGGCGGCGGCGCGGCCGATCTCCTCGGCCAGCTCGCGGCGGCCGCACTCGATCGGCGGCTCGCCCACGACGTCGAGCTTGCCGGCCGGGATCTCGAGGCTGTCGGGATCGTCGATCGTCTCGCGCGGCTGCCGCGTCAGCCACAGGTGGGTGCCGTCGTGGGCCAGGATCCCGACCGCTCCGGGATGGCGGATGATCTCGCGCTTGACGACGTCGCCGTTGGCGAACCGGAACCGGTCCTCGACCAGGCGGACGATCCGGCCGTCGTAGAGCAGCTCGCCCCCGACGCGCTCGAAGCGGCGCTCCTCGGCGGTGCTCATCGCGGATCCTCGGGCCGGTCGCTGGTCACGGCGCGCATCCTGTCAGCCGGACGGCCGCGGCGCCGCCGATCCCCCGCCGAGCGCGTCGGCGGCGCCGGCGGGCGCCGCGGCATCGGCCACCGTCGCGCTGCCGGCCTCCGCCGTCCGCACGTGCTCGTCGACCAGCGCCAGCAGCAGGTCGAGCGTCGCCTCGAGCGCCGCGACCGAGATCCGCTCCCCCGGCTGGTGGGCGCGCTCGTTGCCGCCGGCCAGGTTGACGGTCGGCAGCCCGGCGGCGTTGAGGACGTTGGCGTCGCTGGCTCCGCCGTCGGCGAACGGCCGCGGGGTCAGGCCGAGCCGCTCCAGCGCCGCCGTCGCGTGGCGAACGGGGAGTGTCGAGGCACGGTGGCGGTAGGGCTGGAAGCGGGTCTCCAGGGTCAGGTCCAGGTCGACCGGCCCGAGCGGGTCGTGGGCCGCGTCGTGGAGGATCGCCTCGACCGCGTCGACCGTCGCCTGGAGCGTGTCGCGATCGGGGCCGCGGACCTCGCCGATCACCCGCGCGTGGGCCGGGACGACGTTGGTGACCGGCGCGGCGGGCACGGGCCCCGGCTCGGGGTCGACGCCGCCGGCGATCTGGCCGACGTTGACGGTGGCGCCGCCGTCCAGCCGTCCGTGGGGCAGCGCCGCGACCGCCCGCGCGGCGGCGAGGATCGCGCTGCGCCCGTCCTCGGGGGCGATCCCGGCGTGCGCCGGGCGGCCGTGGAAGCGCGCGTCGAAGCGGACGTGGCCGGGCGCCCCGACCACGATCCCGCCGAGCGGGCTGGGGTGGTCGATCACGTAGCCGCACGACGCCTGCAGGCGCCGCGGGTCGAACGCCTGGGCGCCCTGCAGCTGCGGCTCCTCCTGGACGGTCAGCAGCAGCTCGACCGTCAGCGGGATCGGCTCGCGCACCAGCCGCGCGGCCAGCACCAGCAGCGCCGCGACGGTCGCCTTGTTGTCCGCGCCGAGGACCCCGCCGAGCCCGTCGGTCCACCACTGCTCGTCGCGGACGGGGCGGATCTCGGCCGCGACCGGGACGGTGTCGAGGTGGGCGCAGAGCAGGACCGCCTGCCCCGTCGGGTCGCCGGCGGCGGTCCCCGGGATCCGGCAGAGCAGGTTGCCGGCGTCGCCGCCGATGCGGGCGCCGGCGTCGTCCTCGTCGACCGTCAGGCCGAGGCCGCGCAGGACCCGCGCGACGTGGTCGGCGCAGGCCCGCTCGTGGCCCGACGGGCTGCGGATCGCGCAGAGCGCCGCGAGCTCGCCGTGCAGCGCCTCGCGCTCGGCGGCGGAGGCGCGCGGCGGCGGAACCGGCATCACGGGGTGCGGATGGTGGTCGCGGCCGGCCGGCGGTCGCCGGCGGGGAGCCGCGGGCTCAGCCGCGCGACTCGGCCTCGTGGCCGATCCCGGCGACCGAGACCTCGTCGGACTCGCCGCGGCGCTCCTTGGCCCGCCGGTGGGCGGTCGTCACGAAGCCCTGGAAGATCGGCGACGGGCGCTCCGGGCGGCTCTTGAACTCCGGGTGCGCCTGGGCGGCGACGAAGAACGGATGGTCCGGCAGCTCGATCGCCTCGACCAGGCGTCCGTCGGGCGAGGTGCCGCCGACGACCAGCCCGGCGCTCTCCAGCTTGCGACGGAGGGTGATCGAGACCTCGTAGCGATGGCGGTGGCGCTCGTAGACCGTCTCCTCGGCGTAGAGCTCGCGGATCCGGGTTCCGGGCAGCAGCTTGACCGGGTCGGCACCCAGGCGCATCGTGCCGCCGAGGTCGCGGACCTCCTTCTGCTCGGGCAGGAGGTCGATCACGGGCCACTCGGTCTCGGGATCGAACTCGGTCGAGTTGGCGCCCGGCATGCCGGCGACGTGGCGGGCGAACTCGGCGACCGCGATCTGCATCCCCAGGCAGATGCCGAGGTACGGGATCCGCTGCTCGCGCGCGACCTTGGCGGCGAGGATCTTGCCCTCGATCCCGCGACCGCCGAAGCCGCCGGGCACCAGGATCCCGTCGACGCCGGAGAGCCGGTCCAGCGCGACCTGCTCGCTCTCCAGGTGCTCGCTGTCGACCCAGTCGATCTCGACCTTGGCGCCGTCCCAGACCCCGGCGTGCTTGAGCGCCTCGGAGACCGACTTGTAGGCGTCCTCGAGCTTGACGTACTTGCCGACGATCGCGATCCGGACCCGGCTCTTCGCCTCGCGGGTGCGGCGGACGACCTGCTCCCAGTCGCTGATGTCGGGGGCGGGAGCCTCCATCCCGAAGTGCTCCAGCACGCGGCGGTCGACCGACTCCTCGCGGTACCAGAGCGGGATCTCGTAGACGTCGTCGACGTCCTTGGCCGAGATCACCATGTCGCCCGGGAGCGCCGTGAAGAGCGCGATCTTCGAGCGGATGTCCTTGCTCAGCACCGCCTCGGAGCGGCAGAGCAGCATGTCGGGCTGGATGCCGATGCGGCGCAGCTCGTTGACCGAGTGCTGCGTCGGCTTGGTCTTCAGCTCGCCCGCGTGCTTGATGAACGGCACGAGGGTGAGGTGGATGTACATGCAGTTGCGGCGGCCGACGTCGGCCGGGAACTGGCGGATCGCCTCGAGGAACGGCAGCGACTCGATGTCGCCGACCGTGCCGCCGATCTCGCAGATCACGACGTCGACGTCCGAGGACTCGCCGGCGAGCTTGATCCGGTTCTTGATCTCGTTGGTGATGTGCGGGACGACCTGGACGGTGCCGCCGAGGTAGTCGCCGCGGCGCTCGCGCCGGATCACCGTGTCGTAGATGCCGCCGGTGGTGACGTTCGAGGCCTTCGACGTGTTGGTGCCGGTGAAGCGCTCGTAGTGGCCGAGGTCGAGGTCGGTCTCTGCCCCGTCCTCGGTCACGAAGACCTCGCCGTGCTGGTACGGCGACATCGTGCCCGGATCGACGTTGATGTACGGATCGAGCTTCTGGATGCTGATGCTCAACCCGCGCGCGACCAGCAGCCGGCCGATCGAGGCGGCGGCGATGCCCTTGCCGAGCGACGAGACCACGCCGCCGGTGACGAAGACGTACTTGGTCTGACTGCGGTCGGGCACGATGCGGTCCTCGGCGGGTCGCGTTTGCGGGCGGGGCGGGCCGGCTTCGCCACGGCGAGCACCGGCCCCGGGGGATCGCCCCGGTCCGCGCATCGACGCTCACCGACCACCGAGGACGGTAGCGGCCCGTGCGGACGTCCCGGGTTGCGGGTGCGGTCGCGGTGGCGGCGTCGGCGCGACGGCCGGCACCGGGGACGCCGGCACGAGCGGACGCCGTAGACCGACCACGCGGTCGTCGGCGACGCGATCGCGCTGTCATCGGATCGTGATCGACCCGTGCGAGCGACGTGCAACCATCGGAGATGGCGCTCGACGCCGGCCGCCGGCCGGCGCGCCGACCACCCAGCCCGGAGGACGCCGTGACCGACCAGCCGACCCCCACCGCTTCCGATGCCATCGCCGGCAAGGACGACCAGGACTGGCGCCAGGAGCTGACGCCCGAGCAGTACGCCGTCCTGCGCCAGTGCGGCACCGAGCCGGCCTTCAGCGGCAAGTACTGGGACACCAAGGACGACGGCACCTACCGGTGCGCGGCCTGCCACGCCGAGCTGTTCGCCAGCGACACCAAGTTCGACTCCGGCACCGGCTGGCCGAGCTTCACCGACCCGCTGGTCGCCGATGCGGTCAGCCTCCACGAGGACCGCTCGCACGGGATGGTCCGGATCGAGGCCAAGTGCGCCAGGTGCGGCGGCCACCTGGGCCACGTCTTCCCCGACGGCCCCGGCCCCAGCGGCCAGCGCTGGTGCATCAACTCCGCCGCGCTCGACCTCGACGCGCGCGTCGAGCCCGGCGCCTAGCCGAGGCCGAGCATGGCTTCCGCGAACGGCGCCGCCGGCCACGACCAGGGACTCGACCGCCAGACGCTGATCGTCGCCGGCGTCGTGATGATCGGCGCCTTCATGTCGATCCTCGACACGACGATCGTCAACGTCGCGATCGACCACCTCTCCGGTGACTTCGATGCCCCGCTGACGACGATCCAGTGGGTCGTCACGGGCTACACCCTCGCGCTCGGCGCGGTGATCCCGATCACGGGCTGGGCGGCCGATCGCTTCGGCACCAAGCGCATCTACCTGACGTCGTTGGTGCTGTTCGTCGCCGGATCGATGCTCGCCGGACTCGCCTGGAGCGCCGAATCGCTGATCGCGTTCCGGGTCCTGCAGGGGCTCGGCGGCGGAATGGTGATGCCGGTCGTGATGACGATCATGACCCAGCAGGCCGGCCCGCACCGGATGGGCCGCGTGATGGGCGTGCTCGGCGTGCCGATGCTGGTGGCGCCGCTGATCGGCCCGATCCTCGGCGGCTGGCTGGTCGACGACGTCTCCTGGCGCTGGATCTTCTTCATCAACGCGCCGATCGGCGTGGTCGGGTTCCTGCTGGCGCTGCGCGTGCTGCCGGTCGACAGCCCGAAGCCGACGCACCGGCTCGACTGGCTCGGCCTGCTGCTGCTCTCGCCCGGCCTCACGGCGGCGATCTTCGGCCTGTCGGAGTCCGGCGACGGCGGCTTCGGCCGACTCGAGTCGTGGCTGCCGCTGCTGATCGGCGCGCTCCTGATCGTCGGGTTCGTCGTCCACAGCCTGCGCGGCGACAACCCGCTGATCGACCTGCGGACGTTCATCGGCACGCGCGCCGGCGCCGCCGCCGGGGTCTTCCTGCTGTTCGCGATCGCGTTCTTCGGATCGCTGTTGCTGCTGCCGCTCTACTACCAGGTCGCCCGCGGCGAATCGGCGCTGACGGCCGGGCTGCTGCTGATCCCGCAGGGGGTCGGCGCGATGATCATGATGCCGATCGCCGGACGCCTGACCGACAGGTACGGGCCGACGCGGTTCCCGGCGCTCGGGATCCCGCTGATCGCCGCCGCGATGATCGGCTTCTCGACCGTCGGCGCCGATACCTCCTACGTCGAGATGGGCGCGTTCAGCTTCGTGCTCGGACTCGGGATGGGCTTCTCGATGATGCCGACGATGACCGCCGCGATGCAGGCGGTGCCGCCGGCGGCGATCGCGCGGACGAGCACCGCGATGAACATCATCCGCCAGATCGGCCAGTCGATCGGCACCGCGCTGCTGACGGTGATCCTGTCGGCGCGGATCAACGACAACCTGAGTGGCCGCGGCGGCGGCGAGGGCTTCACCGGCGTCCAGTCGCTGCCGCCCGCGCAGCGCGAGGCGATCAGCTCGCCGATCGCCGACGCCTTCGGCGCGACGTTCACCTGGGCGGTCGTGCTGCTCGCGATCGCGTTCATCCCGGCGCTGTTCCTGGCCTGGATGGGTCGCAACGGCAGGCCCGCCGACGCGGCCGAGGCGCAACCGGTCGTCGTCGAGCCGTAGGGCGCCGGGTCGCCGCGCCTCAGGCGGCCCGGCGCAGCTCCTCGGCGTGGCGCCGGGCGCCCTTGTCGCCGTGCTCGCCGCCCAGCATCCGGACCAGCTCGCCGACGACGTCGCGCTCGGCCAGCCGTCGCACGACGGTCCGGGCCGGCTCGGCGTCGGTGTCCTTCTCGATCGCGAAGTGGCGATCGGCCAGCGCCGCGATCTGCGGCAGGTGGGTGATGCAGAGCACCTGACCGCCCTCCGCCAGCGCCCGCAGCTGCTCGCCGACGGCGCGGCCGGTCTGGCCGCCGACGCCGCTGTCGATCTCGTCGAAGACCTGCGTGGCGCCCGACCCGTCGCCGGCGACGGCCAGCAGCGCCAGCATCACCCGCGACAGCTCGCCGCCCGAGGCCGCGTCGCGCACCGGGGCCGCCGGCACGCCCGGGTTGGGGGCCAGCACCAGCTCGCACTGGTCGCTGCCCGTCGGGCCCGGATCGCGCGGCTCGACCAGCACCTCGAGCGTCGCGGCCGGCATCGCCAGCCGGGCCAGCCGCTCCATCGTCGCCGCGGCCAGCGCCGGGGCCGCCGCGCGGCGGGCCTC
>NZ_AGUD01000080.1 GCF_000240225.1 Patulibacter medicamentivorans | reverse complement strand
CCCGCGGGCTGCTGGCGGACGCGCGCCCGGTGATCGAGCGGCTGCCGCGGACGCTCGACCTGGCGGCGCCGGCCCTGCGCACCGCCCGCGACGTGACCCGCAGCGGGGCGGTCCAGGGCCTGCTCGCCGCCTTCCGGCCGGCGGCCCGGACGGTCTCCGAGGTCAGCGACCCGCTCGGCGCCGCGCTGGCGGACCTGCGTCCGGTCGCGCGCTGCGTCGCCGACAACGTCGCCCCGGTGCTGCGCGCGACCGTGCCCGACGGCCGCCACTCGACCGGGCAGCCGGTCTGGCGGGACGCGGCGTCGCTGGCGGTCGGCCTCAACTCGTCGGTCGCGTCGTTCGACCAGAACGGCTACTTCGTGCGCTACCTGCTCGGGCTCGGCAACCAGCTCGTGACCACCAGCGCGACCGCCGGCGGCGAGGTCCAGGGCCGCAGCGAACTGCCGATCCAGGGCTCGTCGCCGCCGAAGCCCAGCAGCACGCCGCCGTACCGTCCCGACGTCCCCTGCGAGACCCAGCGGCGCGTCGACCTGGAGACCACGCCGCGGCCGTTCCGGGCCAGCCGGCGCAACGCGCCGATCGATCCGCGCGCCGTCGCCCGCGAGGCCCGCCGGCTGCTGCCCGAGAGCGGCGACGGCGCCGCCCGCGGCGGCCGCCAGGCGGCGCTCCGGCAGACGCTCGGGGCCCTGCTCGGCCAGGGGGAGGACGGCCGATGAGGGCCCAGCTGCGCACGATCCGCCAGCACTGGTGGGCGGTCGCCGTGATCGTGGTGGCGATGGTGCTGGCGCTGCTGGTGGCCGGCTACCTGCTGGTCAACCAGCGGGTCCCGCTGCCGTGGCAGAGCTCCTACACCGTCAACGCCGAGTTCGCCTCGGCCCAGGCGGTCGTCGGCGGCCAGGGCCAGCAGGTGACCGTGGCCGGGGTCCCGGTCGGGGAGATCCGCGGCGTCCGCCGCTCGGACCGCGGGACGGCGATCGTCT
The DNA here is from genome assembly GCF_000240225.1 of Patulibacter medicamentivorans. Taxonomy (GTDB): domain Bacteria; phylum Actinomycetota; class Thermoleophilia; order Solirubrobacterales; family Solirubrobacteraceae; genus Patulibacter; species Patulibacter medicamentivorans. The sequence goes on along the minus strand of NZ_AGUD01000080.1, from coordinate 6,174 downwards.
CGATGCGGATCAAGCGCGACCGGCTCGATGCGGTCCACCGCGACGCGACGATGGCGCTGCGCCCGCGGACCGGCCTGCAGGACATGGCGATCGACCTGCAGCCCGGCAGCCGGCGGAGCCCGAAGCTGCCGGACGGCGGCACGATCCCGATCCGGCAGACGGTCCCGCAGGTCCAGATCGACGAGGTCCTGTCGAGCCTCGACGGCGACTCGCGCGCCTACCTGCAGCAGTTCCTGGCGGCGACGAGGACCGGGCTCGACGGCCGTGGCGAGCAGATCCAGCGGTTGCTGGCGCTCTCGGTGCCGACCGCGAAGCAGGCCCACCGCGTGCTGTCGGTCCTGCGCGAGCGGCGGTCGCTGGTCCGCACCGGCGTCTCGCGGGTGAAGCGGATCTCGGCCGCGCTCGGCGGCCGCGACGCCGACCTGGTGCGCCTGATCGACGGCGCCGCGGCCACGCTCGACGCGGTCGGGCGGCGCGACGCCGACGTCCGCGCGTCGTTGCGCGAGCTGCCGGCGACCCTCGACGGCGCCCGCACCGCGGTCGGCGCCGCGGCCAGCCTCGGCAGCGAGATCCGCGGCGCCGCGCCGCAGCTGCGGACGGCGCTGCGCGCGACCGGCGGGGCGCTGCCGAAGCTCGACCCGCTGCTGGCCGAGCTGCCGGCCGACCTGCGTCCGGTGCAGGCGCTGGCGGTCGCCGGCCAGCCCGTGCTCGAGCGGCTCGACGGCGCGCTGACGTCGCTGAAGCCGGTGCTCGGGGACCTCGGGAGGACCGCCCGCTCCTTGCAGTACGTGAGCAACGTCCTCGGCTACAACCCGGCCGGCAAGGAGGAGGGCTACCTCTTCTGGCTCGCCTGGTTCCTGCACAACGGCAACTCGCTGCTGAGCACCCAGGACGCCTCCGGGGCGGTCTGGCGCGGCCAGCTGCTGGTCGGCTGCGCGAGCCTCTCCGGGATCCCGGGCACCAGCGCCCTGACCGGCATCCTCGACTCGCTGGGGCTGTGCCGATGAACAAGAACGGACCGCGTCCGGCGCAGATCGTGCTGATGGTGGCCTTCGCGCTGTCCAGCTTCGGCCTGCTGCTGTTCCTCTGGACGAGCTTCGGCGGCCAGGTGCCGCTGCGACCCAAGCCCTACACGGTCTCGGTCGACTTCCGCCAGGGATCGCAGCTGGCCAGCTACGCCGACGTCCGGATCAGCGGCGTCAGCATCGGCAAGGCGACCAGGATCCAGCCCGACGGCAAGCTGGTGCGGGTCTCGCTCGAGATCCAGCCGCGGTTCGCGCCGCTGCCGCGGGACACCCGCGCCACGCTGCGGACGAAGACCGTGGTCGGGGAGACCTACGTCGAACTGTCGTTCGGCGACCGCCGCGGACCGGCGATCCCCGATGGCGGCCGGCTGACCCGCGACGCCGCCGTCCAGGCGACCGAGCTGGACGACGTGCTCGACGTCTTCGACCGCCGCTCGCGACCGCGGTTCCAGAAGCTCGTGACCTCGTTCGCGAAGGCGATCGACGGCCGCGGCGCCGACCTCAACGGGGCGGTCGGGCAGCTCGACCCGGCGCTCGCCGCCGCCGAGCCGGTGCTGACCACGATCGCCCGCCAGTCGCGGGCGGTCCGCTCGGGGGTCCGCGACCTGGGCCGCACCTTCGCCGCCGTCGGCGAGCAGCAGGGCGCGGTCCGGGAGCTGCTGCGCAGCGGCCGGGCGGTTGCCGCGACGACCGCCGGCGACGCGGCCGCCCTGCGCCGGACGGTCCGGCTGCTGCCGCCGATGCTCGACCAGACCCGCGCGACGCTGCGGACCGCCCGCGCGTTCGCCGGCGACGCCGCGCCGGTGGTGGCCGACCTGCGGCCGGTGACGCCGCTGATCCGCCCGGCGCTGGAGGATCTGAAGGGCCTCGCCCCGGACCTGCGGCGCGCGGTCGTGCGCCTGGGGCCGACGCTGACCAAGCTCGAGAGCGGGTTCCCGGCGCTGAGCCGCGTCCTCGACCAGGTCGGGCCGCTGATGGACCAGCTGGAGCCGGTCACCGACGACGCGCTGCCGATGCTGCGCTACCTGAACCTCTACCGCCGCGATCTCGGGGTGACGTTCGCCAACACCGCCGCCGCGACCCAGCTGACTGCCCCGACCGGCGACGGGCGGATGCTGCACCTGGTGCGGGTCGATCCGCCGATCAACAGCAACCAGCTGGCCGGGGTGATCCGGCGTCCGCCGGCCGACCGCAACAACCCCTACCCGCTGCCGGGCGGCTACGCCGAGCTGGGCAAGGGCGGCCTGCTGGCGGCGGACTGCAGCAACGCCGCCAACCCGCCGAGCCTGCTCGGCGTGCTCGACGTCCTCGGCGCGCCGCCGTGCCGGCCGCAGGGCAAGCTGACCTTCGACGGGGTCACGTCGCAGTTCCCGCACCTGCGCAAGGACTCGCAGGTGCAGCCGCGGCGCTAGGGCGCTGGACACTACGTACGGACACGATGTAGCGTGTTGCGTCGAGGCGGCGGGTCGCCGCCGGACACGCGAGGGGAAGCACCGATGGCCACCGACAGCACGACCGTCCTGCACGTGGAGGCGCCGGCCACCGGCGCCACGATCCAGGAGGTGCCCGTCGCCGACGCGACCGAAGTCCGGGCGCTCGCCGAACGCGCGCGCCGCGCCCAGGTCGCCTGGGCCGCCGCGTCGTTCGAGGAGCGCGGCGAGGTCTTCCGGCGCGCCCGCCGCTGGCTGGCCGGCAACGGCGAGCGGATGCGGCGCACGATCTGCGCCGAGACCGGCAAGACCGACGACGACGCGCAGCTCGAGCTGACCGTCGCGATGCAGAGCTTCGGGTTCTGGGCCAAGCGCGCCAAGGGCTACCTGGCCGAGGACCGCTTCCGGACCTTCTCGCCGATGGTGCTCGGGCGACGGGTCGCGGTCCGCTACGAGCCGTTCGGGCTGGTCGGCGTGATCGGGCCGTGGAACTACCCGCTGGTCAACGCCTTCGGCGACTGCGTCCCGGCGCTGATGGCCGGCAACGCGGTGATCCTCAAGCCGTCCGAGGTGACCCCGCTGACCGCCCTGCTGACCGCCGAGATGCTGGCCGACTGCGGGCTGCCGCCCGGCGTCTTCACCGTCGCCAACGGCGCTCGCGAGACCGGCGAGGCGGTCGTCGACGTCAGCGACTACGTGATGTTCACCGGCTCGACCCGGACCGGCCAGGCGGTGATGGAGCGTGCCGCGAGGACCGTCACCCCGGTCTCGCTGGAGCTCGGCGGCAAGGACGCGATGATCGTCTGCGCCGACGCCGACATCGAGCGCGCGGCCAACGCGGCGGCGTTCTCGGCCCTCTGCAACAGCGGCCAGGTCTGCATCTCGATCGAGCGGATCTACGTCGAGGCCGCGGTCCACGACCGGTTCGTCGCGCGGGTGGCCGAGATCGTCCGCGGGCTGCGACAGGGCGCCGCCGACGGCCCGGGCAGCGTCGAGGTCGGCGCCGTCACCCACCCGCCGCAGCTGGAGATCATCCGCCGCCACGTCGAGGACGCCCTGGCCAAGGGCGCCCGAGCGCTGACCGGCGGCGGGCCGCGGCCCGGAGCGGGTCGCTTCTTCGAGCCGACGGTGCTGGTCGACGTCGACCACTCGATGGCGTGCATGACCGAGGAGACGTTCGGCCCGACGGTGCCGATCATGCGGGTCGCCGACGTCGACGAGGCGATCCGGCTGGCCAACGACTCGCCCTACGGGCTCCAGGGCAGCGTCTTCACCCGCGACCGTCGCAAGGGCGAGGCGATCGCGCGGCGGATGCAGTGCGGCGCGGTCTGCGTCAACGACGCGCTGGTGAACTACATGGTCTTCGACGCGCCGATGGGCGGGTGGAAGACGTCGGGCGTCGGCTCCCGTCACGGGGCGACCGGGATCCGCAAGTACTGCCGGACCCAGACGATCCTCGGCAGCGGGCCGCCGCTGCGCCGGGACCTCCACCACTTCCCGTACGCCGGCTGGCGCTCGCGGATGATGGCCGAGGTCGTCCGGCGGATCTACGGCCGTTGAATGGACATGCTGTCTTGACAGTATGTCCTTCGACCTCGTAGACTGCCGCGTGCGGCCGGGCCGGGTCAGCTCTCCTCAAATTGCGCCCCCAACAGCGGCCCGCGTCGACCGACGCGCGTGCTCGCGGCCCGGCCGCATCTCCCTTCCCGACCCCCGGAGACGCCTGCAGTGACGACGACGGACAGCGAACGGGCCGATGCCGCGGCCAGCGGGGGCGGCCCGTCGCGCGTCTCGTTCGCCTGCGACGGCGACGTCGGGCGCCTGCGGCTGATCGCCGGCGCGCGCCGCAACGCGATCGACCAGCGGTTCGTCGACGAGCTGGGCACGGCGGTCGCCGCGATCCGGGCGGCGCCGATCCGCGCGCTGCTGATCGACGCCGAGGGCCCGGCCTTCACCGTCGGCGGCGACCTGGGCTACATCGGCGATCGGGCCGACCGGCTGGGAGAGACGCTCGACCAGATGATCGGCGGCTTCCACGCCGCGCTCGGCGACCTCGGCGAGGTCGAGGTGCCGGTGGTCTGCGCGGTCCAGGGCGGTGCCGCCGGCGGCGGCCTGGGGCTGCTGTGGCTGGCGGACGTGGTGATCGTGGCCAGCGATCTGAAGCTCGCGACCGGCTTCGACAAGCTCGGGCTCAGCGGTGATGGCAACGGCTCGTGGTGGCTGCCGCGGCTGGTCGGCCTGCGGCGCGCCCAGGAGCTGCTGCTGGAGGGGCGCGTGCTCTCGGCGCGGGAGGCGTGCGAGTGGGGGATCGCGACGCGGGCGGTGGCGCCCGAGGCGCTGGCCGACGAGGCGCTGGCGACCGCGCGGCGCCTGGCGGCGGGACCGACCCGGGCGCTGGGGCGGATCCGCGCGCTGCTGCGGAGCAGCGGCGACGTGGGCGTGCGCGAGCGGCTGGCCGAGGAGCACGCGGCGATGATCGAGCTCGGCGGGAGCGAGGACGCGCGGGCCGGCGTCACGGCCTTCGCCGCGCGGACCAGGCCGGAGTTCCGTGGGCGCTGACGCCGACCCCGCCGGCCCGGACCGCGCGCCCGACCCCGACCCCGGCCCCGCCGCCGAGGCGTTCGGCCTGGTCCGCCGGGCCTATCCGGCGCTGGTCGCCGGCGACGAGGCGACGCTGCTGGAGCTGCTGGACCCGGTCTTCGTCGGCCGCCTGGCCGAGGGGATGCCGGAGGGGCTCGGCGGGCTGCGCGAGGGCGCCGAGGCGATGATCCGCGAGGGCTGGTGGGCGGTCGGCCGGGCCTTCGCCGTGGGCGCGGAGCCGCAGGAGTGGATTCCCTGCGCCGACGGCCGGCTGCTGGTCCTCGGGCGCTACCGCGGGCGCCACCGCGGCACCGGCGGCGCGGTCGACGCGGGCTTCGCGCACCTCTGGTCCGCGCGCGACGGGCGGCTGGTCGAGCTGGTCCAGCTGACGGACACGGCACGCTGGGCCGCAACCGAGTCGCCCGCGCCCGATCGTTGACAAGCTGTCCGGACAGTCTGTAGGGTCTGGCCGTGCAGGGCTCGAGCCGCATCGACCGTCGACCAGATCTCCCGTCCGGGGGAGGGGAACGCTCCGTGCGGTGGATGCGCCGTCCGCGCGTCGGACCTACGGTGGCGTCGGGAGAGCGCGTCCGGCGTCGTGCCGGCGACCGCTGAGTTCGATGGTGACGAGGGGCGAGGGAATGGCGCGCAAGGTGCTGGTAGGGCTGTCGGCCGCGGGTGCGGTCGCGGTGGGGCTCGGGACGACGCAGGGCGCGTCGGCGGAGTCGCGCACGATCAGCGTCACGCTGGCCGGGGGCCGGGTGCTCCAGGTGACCGTCGACGTTCCGCCGGGGACGCCGGTCGATCAGATCCCGTTGCCCGATCTCGGGGCCGCGGTGGTACGGGTGTCGGGGGCCGGCGCTGGGCCGTCGGCGGCGCCGACGGCGCCGCCGGCCGGGGCGGCGGGTGCCGCGGCGGCGGGAGCGGCGGGTGGCGGTTCGTCTTCGGGGTCGGGTGGTGGTTCGTCGTCGGGCTCCTCGGGTGGTGGCACGTCGCAGGCTGGTCGGTCGTCGGGTGCCGCTGGTGCGGCTGCGCGGGCGGGTCGCCAGGACGCGGCGCGGTCGCGTCAGGCCGAGCGCGATGCGGCGGCCCGGGCGGCGAGGGACAGGACCGACGGTACGAAGGTCACGAAGAAGTCG
>NZ_AGUD01000081.1 GCF_000240225.1 Patulibacter medicamentivorans | reverse complement strand
GCCGCCGCCCACCGCGGCGGCGATCCCGGCAGCCGTCCGCGGGCGGCCAGCGCCTGGCCGGCGCCGATCACCAGCCCGGCGGTCGCGCCGCCGACCACGGCGGCGGGCAGGTCGTCGATCGGGCCGGCCAGGCCACGTGCGGCCAGGCCGGCGAGGGGGAAGGCGAGCGCGGAGGCGCACCAGGCGAGCAGCTCGCGGGAGGTGGACATGCCGTCGATCGTCGGCGTCGAAGCCGCGCGCGTCCAAGACCGGTTCCGCACCATCCATACTGGTGCGGCTATGGATCTCGCGACCGTCGCCGAGCTGGACCTGCGTCGCCTGCGGCAGTTCGTCGCCGTCGCCGAGGAGCTCCACTTCACGCGCGCCGCCGAGCGCCTGCACCTGTCGCAGCCGGCCCTCAGCGCCCGCATCCGCGAGCTCGAGGAGCGGCTCGGCGTGCGGCTGCTGGAGCGGACCTCGCGCAGCGTGGCGCTGACGGACGCCGGGGCGCTGCTGCTGGAGCGCGCCCGCCCGCTGCTGCTCGACGCCGAGGCGACCCTGGCCGCCGTCCGGGGCGCCGGCGGGATCGCCGTGCCGCTGCGGGTCGGGCTGATGGGGACGGCGGGCGCGGTCCTGTTCCCGCCGATCCGCGAGCGGCTGCTCGCCGAGCGCCCGGGCCTGCAGATCGAGGTCCGGGTCCTCCAGGGAGCGGCCGGGCTGCTGCGCGGCGAAGTCGACGTGGCGCTCTGCCGGCTGGATCCCGACCTCGACGGCGAGGTGACCGCCGGCCTGCGGATCGTCGTCCTGGACCGGGAGCCGCGGGTGCTGGCGCTGGCGTCCGGGCACCGGCTCGCCGATCGCGGATCGCTGACGATGGCCGACCTCGTCGACGAGGCGTTCCTGACCCAGCCGGAGGCGGCCAACCCGGCCTGGCGCGACCGCTGGCTCGCCGAGCAGCGCCGCCACGGCCTGCCGGGCCGGATCGCCGCCGAGGTCGGCGACGCCGAGGAGCTGCTGGCGCTGGTGTCCAGCGGCGCCGGGGTCTGCCTGGTCCCGCGGACGGCGGCGACCCACCACGCGCGGCCGGGGATCGCCTACGTGCCGGTCCGCGACGCCGAGCCGACCGTCACCAGCGTCGCCTGGCACGAGCGGGCGGAGACCGCGCTGGTGCGGGCGTTCGTGGCCGCGGCGCGGGCGGCGACGGCGGGACGAGCCGCCTGAGGTCTCGCGTCGTCGCGGTGGCTACGCGACCGCGGCGGCCGCCGCCACGGCCAGCTGGTCGGCGCGGTCGTTGAAGGCCTTGTGGGCGTGCTCGTCGCCGGTCTCGTGGCCGCGGACCCAGAGCCAGCGGACGGCGGCGTGGCGCCCCAGCTCGTGGTCGAGGGCGACGACCAGGTCCTGGTTCTTGACCGGCTGCTTGGACGCGGTCTGCCAGCCGTTGCGCTTCCAGCCGGCCAGCCACTTGGTCATCGAGTTCAGGACCAGCTGGGAGTCGGTGACGATCGCGACCGTGCTGCCCTCCGGCAGCGACCGCAGGCCCTCGAGCACCCCGGTGTACTCCATCCGGTTGTTGGTGGTCGCCGGGTCGCCGCCGGACAGCTCGACCGCGGTCCCGCCGCTCTCGGCCGGCGGGACCACGATCGCCGCCCAGCCGCCCGGGCCCGGGTTCCCCTTGCAGGCGCCGTCGGTCCAGATCAGGTACTCGCCGGGCCGCTGCTCGACGGTGTCGTCGGAGAGCTTCTGCTTCGGGCGGGAGCGGTAGGCGCGTCGTGGAGCGGGCATCGGCGCCGGAGGATACGCGTGCCCCGGCCCGCGCCGGGCGGTCCGTGTGGGAGGCCTCGCCGGACCGCGCTCAGCGGTGCCGCCAGGGGTCCAGGACTTCGACGCCGGTCGTCTCGAAATCGCGCCCGTTGCGCGTGGCCAGGCGGGCGCCGTTGGCGCGGCAGATCGCCGCGATCTGCCCGTCGGCCATGCCGATCGGGCGCCCGCCGCGCTCGCGAGCGGCGACGATCTCGGCGTAGTGCGCGGCGGCCGCGGCGTCGAACGGCAGCGCGATCCCCCGGAAGTCCTCGAGCAGCAGTCCCTCGACGGCGGTCGCGAGCAGATCCCGGCGCGCGCCCTCCGGCAGCCGTGCGACGCCGTAGCGCAGCTCGGCGACCGTGATCGACGTGAGGGTGACGACGCGGGCGTCCTGCGCGTCGACCCAGGCGACGACCTGCGGGGCCGGCGTGGAGCGGATCAGCTCCGACAGCACGTTGGTGTCGAGCGCGATCACCGGTCGAGGTCCGCGGCGCGCGCCGGATCGCTCGCGCGCGGGGCGAGGAGGTCGTCGGCCGCCAGTCCGCCGAAGCGCTCCCGGATCCGCGAGCCGAGGGCGATCGCGCTGCGGTCCTCGAGCAGCGTCATCCGCAGGATCTCGCGGACCTCGGCCTCCATCGAGCGGCCGTGCTCGGCGGCGCGCACCCGCAGCTTGGCCTTCAGGGCGTCGTCGAGATCCCGAACGGTGATCGTCGCCATCGTGTCGCCTCCAATGCGATCGTTGACAGCAATGCTAGCAACAGCGACTCAGAGGAAGCAGCGGCCCTCGCCGCGGTAGGTCGGGACCTCGTCGACGATCTCGTCGCCCTGGATCAGGAACAGCCGGTCGAAGCGCTCGCACAGCTCCCCGGCCTTGGTGTGGCGGAACCAGACCCGGTCGCCGATCGCCAGCCGGTCCGCGGCCTCGCCGAGCAGCGGCGTCTGGGCCTCGCCGGCGCCCTCCTGCCCGTCCAGGCGCAGGCCCTCCGGGTAGGTCGGCCGGGGCAGGCGGTCGGGGCCGGCCGCGCCGGACGCGACGTAGCCGCCGCCGAGGGCGGTGACGACGCCGGGGCCCGGTCGGCGCACGATCGGCAGCGCGAAGAACGCGGCCGGCGCGGGCGTGAACCGCGAGTAGGTGTCGAAGAGCGCCGGCGCCAGCAGGCCCGAGCCCGCGGCGACCTCGGTCACGGCGCGCTCGCTGGAGGAGGACTCGAGGCTGCCGGTGCCGCCCGCGTTGACCAGCGCCAGCGGACCTGCGACCCGCTCGACCGCGGCGATCGCGCGACCGCGACGGCGGGCCAGCTCGCGGGCCGAGAGTCGCTGCATCGCACCGATCGTCCGGCCCATCAGCAGGTTGCCGGGCCGATCGCCGACGCCGGCGATCTGGGACTCGTAGGCCATCACGCCGACCAGCCGCAGGCCCGGGCGCCGCACGACCTCGGCGGCCAGCGCCGCCAGCTGCTGCGGCGTGTGCAGCGGCGAGCGCTTGGCGCCGATCCGGACCCGTCCGCCGCCCAGCCACAGCCCGGAGTCCAGCTCCAGGCAGACGTCGACGGGGCGCTCCGCGTCGGCGCCGGCCCGCTCCAGCAGATCGAGGTGCTCGACCGCGTCGACCATCACCGCCAGCCGCTGGGGCGGGTCGGATGCCGATCCGCCGACCGCGACCAGCCGCCGCAGCGCGCCGCGGTCGGTCGAGGGGTAGGCGACGACGATGTCGTCGTGGCCGTGATCGGACAGCCACAGCGCCTCGGGCAGGGTCAGCGCCAGCACGCCGCGATAGGCCGGGTCGTCCAGCGCCCGCCGGATCAGCGCACGGCAGCGGATCGACTTCGAGGCGACGCGGATCGGCGTGCCGCCGGCGCGCCGGGCCATGTCGGCGCGGTTGGCGTCGAACGCGTCCAGGTCGACGCAGGCGAACGGCGCGTCGAGGCCGTCGGTGGCGCGCTCCAGGCGGGCGTGCTGGTCAGCGGAGCCGGTCATCGGGCGACCGCCGCCGCCGTCGACCCGACCGGGCGGGCGGGGCCGAGCACCTGGTCGGTGTAGGCGTTGGCGAACCGGCCGTCCGGGTCGAGTCGCGCGCGGACGGCGGCGAAGCGCTCGAACTCGGGATAGCGCGGGGCCAGCGTCGCGGCGGTCTGGAAGTGGCGCTTGCCCCAGTGCGGGCGACCGCCGTGCTCGTTGGCGATCGCCTCGACGGCCCGGAAGTACGGCTCCCACGGCATCCCGCGGTACATGTGGACCGCCAGGTAGCCGGTCTCGCGGCCGCGGGCGGGGGAGAGCAGCGCGTCGTCGCCGGCCACGAACCGGACCTCGATCGGGAAGTTGACCGCGAACCCCCGGCGGTCGATCGTGGCCAGGATCTCCCGCAGGGCGGGGACGGTCGCGGCGCGTGGCAGCGCGTACTCCATCTCGACGAAGCGGACGTCTCGCGGGCTGGAGAAGATCCGGTCCGAGCGGTCGGTGCGGACGCTGGTCCCGGCCAGCCGCGTGACCGCCCGGTTGAGCCGCGGGATCGCTCGCGGGACCCGCTTGCCGGCGCCGCAGAACGCCTTCAGCGTGTAGGTCTCCAGCAGCCCCTGCCGCAGCCACTGCTCCAGCCGGCCGGGCGGCGCCGCCGGCTCGTCGACCACGTCGTTGGTGCGGGTCAGCGCGCGCGGCGCGTGGGGGAAGGCGTACAGCTCGAAGTGCCGGTGGTCGGCGACCCGCTGGTCGACCGACTCTAGGACCTCCTCCAGCGGCGCCGTCGTGTCGACCCCGCGCAGGACGTAGGCGGGAACGCAGCGCAGCGTGACCGCGACCACGATCCCGAGCGCCCCGAGCGAGACCCGCGCGGCGCGCAGGCCGTCGGGGTCGTCGACGCCGTCGAGCGCGACCAGCTCGCCGCGGCCGTCGACCAGCTCGGCGCCGACGACCTGCGAGGAGATGTTGCCGAGCGTGCCGCCGGTCCCGTGGGTGCCGGTGGCGATCGCGCCGGCGATCGACTGGCGGTCGATGTCGCCGAGGTTCTCGAACGCCAGGCCGTGGGAGGCCAGCGCGTCGGCGAGGGCGTGGATCGCGATCCCGGCCTCGACCCGGACCAGCCTCCGCTCGCGGTCGATGTCGAGCACGCGGTCGAGCCCCGAGATGTCGACCAGGACGCCGTCGGTCATCGCGGCCGCCGTGAACGAGTGGCCGCTGCCGGCGGCCTTGACCGGCAGGCCGTCGGCGGCGGCGCGGCGGACGGCCTCCTGGACCTCGGGGATCGTCCGCGCCCGGACGATCCGCGCCGGCGTGCACCGCTCGGTTCCCGCCCAGTTCGTGAAGGTCGTGCCGCTGATCGCCATCGTCGCGCTCCTGTCGCTCTCCCACCGCGGACCGTAGGCGCTGGCGCGCGGGTTGTGAAACACCCGATCCGCGCGGGATCCACAACGCGTGCGTGCTGAGCGGCGCGCGGTCCAGCGGGCACGGCGCCCCGGGATCCCACGGTTCGCCCCGAATGGCGATGGCGATCGTGGGAACTCGCCGCCCGCGGTCAGGCGATCGACTGCTCGCCGCGCTCCATGCGGGCGACCAGCTCGGCCCGCTCGTCGAGCACGTCGCGGACCACGGCGAGGAACGCGTCGACCAGCGGTCCGCGCTCGTCGCTCCGCCAGGCGACGCTGAGGACCGCCGGCGGGTGGTCGTCGATCGGGACGTAGGCGATCGCGGGGTGCGGGGTGAAGCGGCCGGCCGCGGCCGGCGTGACCATCACCCCGACGCCGGCGGCGACGACGTCCAGCTCCTCGGTGTGCGAGGTGGTGTGCATCGCGATCCGGGCCGGCCGCCCGTCGCGGTGGTCGGCGAGCGTCCAGTGGGCGGTCCAGATCGCGTCGGCCGAGCGCCCGACGACCATCGGCTCGTCCAGCAGGTCGGCGATCCGGATGCTGCCGCGCCCGGCCAGCCGGTGGCTCCGGGTCATCGCGGCGACGACCGGCTCGTGGACCAGCGGCAGCAGCTCGATCCCGTCGCCGGCGAACGGCGGGCGGGTCAGCGAGACGTCGGCCCAGCCGGAGACGACGCCGGCCGACGGGTCGTCCCACAGGAACTCCCGCAGCTCGACGGCGACGTCGGGGTGGCGGTCGCGGAAGCCGTCGAGGATCGGCGCGGTCAGCTCGAGCGCGGCGCCGGGCTGGAAGCCGAGCTTCAGGGTCCCGATCTCGCCGCGGCCGATCCTGCCGGCACGCGCGATCCCGGCGTCGAGCACGTCGAGCGCGGTCCGCGCCGACTCCAGGAACGCCTCGCCGGCCGGCGTCAGCGCGACCCGCCGCGTGGTGCGGTCGAGCAGCCGCACGCCGAGCCGCGACTCCATCTCGCGGATCTGCCGGCTCAGCGCCTGCTGCGCGACGTACAGCCGGGCCGCCGCGCGCGTGAAGTGCAGCTCCTCGGCGAGGACGACGAACGACCGCAGCTGGCGGGTGGAGAGATCCACAACGGGAACATTGCAGGTCGGCAGGGCCGGCGGAGGGCGCGAGATCCGATGTTCGCCCCGGCAATCCAGGGGCGATCGTGGAATCTCGGGTCCGGCTCGACGCGGCGCGTCCTCAGCCGATCGCCCACAGGTCGACCGGCTGCGCCCGTCCGCGGACCGGGACCTCGCCGACGAAGACCAGCGACGCGGGCCGGGTCCGCAGCCGCTCGATCGTCGCGCCGGCCAGCAGCACCGCGTAGGGCTGCTCCTTGGTCATCCCCTCGAGCCGGGCGGCGAGGTTGGCGGCGTCGCCGATCGCGGTGTACTCCATCCGGCGCTCGGAGCCGACGTTGCCGGCCATCACCTCGCCCGAGGCGATCCCGACGCCCATCGTCAGGTCGTGGGGCAGGCCGGCCTCGCGCAGCTCGGCGAGGCAGCGCTGCAGCGCGGGGCCGACCATCTCGCAGCCGGCGGCGAGTGCCCGGTCGGCGTGGTCGGGCTGGTCGAGTGGCGCGCCGAAGACCGCCATCAGCCCGTCGCCGCGGAAGCCGACGTGGGTGCCGCCGTGGGCGTCGACGGCGTCGCTCATCGCCGTCAGGAAGCGGTTGAGGATCGCGATCCCGGCCTCGGGCGCGACCCCCTCCAGCAGCGCGGTCGACCCGCGCAGGTCGCAGAAGAGGATCGTCGCGTCGACCCGCTGGCCGCCGAGCCGCAGGTCGTCGGTCCGCGCCAGCACGTCGTCGACCACGTCGGAGGCGACGAAGCGCCCGAAGATCGCGCGGGTCCGCTCGCGCTCGATCGCAGCGTAGGCGGCGCTGACGCCGAGCGCCATCAGCGTGCTCAGCAGCAGCGCGACCGCCGGCTCGGCGACCGGCACCACCCGATCGGCGGCGACGAACAGCAGGTAGGCGACGGCGGCCAGCAGCACGCCGCCGAGGACCGCCGCGGCGAAGGTCGCGATCGGCCCGCGGCGCAGCGCGACGAGCGGCGCGAGAACGGCGGCCAGGAGGGTCATGAGCAGGCCGATCCACCCGGGGGCGCTGCGCAGGGGGACGCCGCGGAGCACGGTCGCGATCGCGTTGGCCTGCAGCTCGGGGCCCGGCGTGACCGCGTCGATCGGGGTCGCGTGGACGTCGCCGAGGGACGGCGCCGAAGCGCCGACGACGACGATCCGGCCGCGGAACGCGGACGCGGGGACCTGGCCCCGCACGACCTGGGAGAACGAGTAGCGGGGGATCAGCCGGTGCGAGCCGACGTAGTCGACCCACGTCAGCCCGCCGCCGAACGCCCGCCGGTCGACCGGATGGCCGGTGACCCGCTGGGCGACCGCGACCGGGAAGCTGACCAGGCCGTCGAACGAGGCGCCGAAGAGGCGGAGCACCCCGTCGCTGTCGAGGTCGACGGTCGTGTTGCCGGCGACGGCGCCGATCTCGTGGAGCAGGTCGTCGCCGCCGAGCACGCTGGTGCCGCCGTCCTCGTTGACCTCGGTGGTCGAGAGGACGATCGGCGGGGCACCGGCCACGGCCCTGACGAGCGCGTCGTCGTCGGTCGGCCGCTCCGAGGGCTCGGTGAACTGGACGTCGTAGGCGATCGCGCGGGCCCCGTCCCGGGTCAGGCGGCGGATCACCTGGGCGTGGTAGCGCCGCCGGAACGGGAAGCGGCCGAGCTCCTGCATCGTCCGATCGTCGATCAGGACCAGCGCCATCGGCACCGGTCCCACCCGTTCGGCATCCCCGCCGCGCAGGCGGAACCGCGCGTCGACGGTCGCGCGCTCGGCTTCGCGCAGGACCTTCCCGGCGTCTGCGGCGATCGCCAGGCCGGCAGCCGCCAGCACCACGGCGAGCAGCACGACCAGCCGTGATCGCCGCGTCCGATCGATCACCCGCTACCGCCGGATCTTGGCGACGTAGCGCTGGCCGGCGTTGACGATCGCGGTCCGGCGGCGCTCGAAGTCCTCGACCAGGACCGTGCCCTCGCGGACGCGGACCAGCGTCGACTTGCCGCAGGTGTCCTCGACCAGCCAGTTGGTCCCGCGAACGGTCGCGGCGGCCCGGCGACCACGGGTCCGGAACCTGCCCTTGCCGTTGCCCCACAGCCGCCGGCCCTTGCGCTTGGGCGGCTTCTTGGCGGTGGCGCGCGAGACCGTCGGGCGGCGGGCGATCGCGGCGGTCCGGGCGGTCGCGCGGCCGCTGACGACGGCGGCCTCGGGGTGGAGGCTGCCGTTGACGGCCGGCGCGCCGAGCCCGGGGTTCGCCGAGGTCCCGCGGACCGTCGTGGTCCGGCGCGCGGCCCGCTTGGGCGTGCAGTTCATCAGCTGGCCGGTCAGGACCAGGTCGACCTGGGCGTCGGCGCGGGCCGGCTGCACGACCTTGAAGCGGCCGTCGTAGAAGTCGGCGGTCTTCGTCAGCGGGGTCCCGGTGCCGATCGCGGCGGTCACGCGGACGTGGCTCTTGCGGGTGTCGATCTCGGTCCCGACGGCGACGTTCATGCCTTCCTGGGGCAGCGACGTCCACGAGCGGGCGCCGGGCTGCTTGAGCATGACGTTGGTCTGCTCCATCGGCTCGAGCGTGACCTGCTGGCCGGCGGTCGGCGAGGCGACCGGGGTCACCCGGCCGATGGTGTTGCTGGTGCGGGTGTACCAGAGGCTCCCGTCCGGGCGGCGGGTGACGTCGGGCGACGTGCCGGAGCCCGGCAGCGGGTAGCGCGAGGCGGCGCCCTGGACCGTCATCCGGCCGATCGAGTTGCGTCCGGCGGCCAGCTCGGTGAACCAGAGCGCGCCGTCGGGGCCGGCGACGAGCTCGCCCGGCTGGGTCGAGGTCCCCGGCAGCGGCAGCTCGGTGATCGCGCCCGCGGTCGTGATCTGGGAGATCCTGCGACCGGCCCGCTCGGTGAACCAGAGCTGGCCGTCGGGGCCGATCGCGATCGCGCGCGGGTCGGCGTTCGCGGTCGGGATCGGGAAGTGGCTGACCTGGCCGGCGGTGGTGATCCGGCCGATCGAGTTCGAGGCGGGCTCGACGAACCAGAGCGCGCCGTCGGGGCCGCTGACCATGTCGCCCGGCTGGCGGTTGCCGTCGAGCTGGTACTCGGCGTTGCCCTCGAAGGTGCTGTCGATCCTGCCGATCACGTTGGAGGCCGGCTTCGTGTACCAGATCGCGCCATCGGAGCCGACGGCGATCCCGTCGGTGCCGCCGGGGCTGGGCAGCGCCGGGCGGACGACGCTGCCGTCGGTCCGGATCCGGCCGATCCCGCCGAGCGCGTCGCTGAACCAGAGGTTGCCGTCGGGGGCGGCGGTGATCCGGGACGGCTGGGTCGGCGCGGGCGCGACGTTCTGCGGCGAGCTAGCGGGGAAGTCGGTGGCGGTCCCGGCGGGCGTCATCCGCCCGATCCGGCCGGCGCCCGGCTCGGTGAACCAGAGGTTGCCGTCGGGGCCGACGGCGATGCCCTTGGGCGTCGCCGGCGCCGGGAACTCACGGACCGACGCGGCATCGGCGGCGATCGGCAGGGCGAGCGCGCACGACGCTGCCAGCAGGGCGGCGACGGGAAGTCGCGCGGACCGGCGCGACAGGTGGCGGACCAGGGGCATGACGAGCATGATCGGGGGCGACCCGGGTCCCGACAACGCCGTCGATCACGGCCCGAGTGTAGCCCAGGTCACGCCTGCCGACGACGATTCCGGGCCGGGCGGGCGGGTCCGGGGAGGGCCTCAGCCCTCGGCGCGGCGACGCAGCGCGACGAGGTCGTGGCAGACGATCGAGCGCCGCGCGGTGGTCACCCAGCCGAGCTCGCGCATCTGGTGCAGGCCGCGGCTGGTCGCCTCGCGCGAGGCGCCGACCCAGCCCGCCAGGTCCTCCTGGGTCAGCGGCAGGTCGATCCGGGTGCCGTCCGGGGCCTCGTCGCCGAACCGCTCGCAGAGCTCGACGATCCGGGCCGAGAGGCGGCCGACGACGTCGTGGGCGGCGTGCTCGACGCGCTTGCGGTCGGCGTCGCGCAGCCGGTCGTTGAGGTTGCGCATCACGTAGAGCGCGGCGTCCGGCACCGTGGTGACGTAGTTGAGGAAGTCGTCGGGCGCGATCGCGAGCGCCTCGACCGCGTCGAGCGCGACGATCGAGGCCGAGCGCACGTCGCCGTCGATCGCGGACTGCTCGCCGACCAGGTCGCCGGGGCCGCGGACCGCGAGCAGCACGTCGCGGCCCTCGGCGGTGACGCGGGTCAGCTTGACGTGGCCGGAGACGAGCACGAGGACGCGGTCGCCGACCTGGCCGGCGTGGGCGATCGCGTTGCCGCGCGGGAACCTGCGGACGACGGCGCGGCGCCGCAGCTCGCGCTGGGCGTCCTCGCCGAGGGCGTCCAGGAACGTCCCGCCGACCCCGCGGGAGGCGCCGTCGACGGTGCGCGTCGGGCCGGCCACGGGGCGAGCGTACCGACCGCGGCGGCGGCCGACGACCGTTGGGAGCACGCGAGCGGTCGAACCTGCGCCGACCCGGCGGTCGCGGGAACCGGCCGACGGGGTAGCGTCAGGTCGGCCATGCCGATCCTCCACGTCCGCGCGCTGCCGACCCACGACCCGACCGACGTGCGCTCCGTCGTCGAGGGACTCTGCGAGGACGTCGCGGCGGCGACGGGGATCGCGCTGGCCGAGATCTCGGTGACCTGGACCTGGCTGGCGGCCGGCCACTACGCCACCGGCGGCACCGCGGGGGCGGCCCAGGCCGAGGACGAGCACCCGATCCTGGTCGACGTGCTGGTGGCCGACCGGCACCCGCAGGAGCGGATCGAGCGGCTGCTGCTGGCGGTCGCCGACGGGCTCGGCCGGCGGACCGAGGTCACGCGCGAGAACGTCGTCGTGACGGCCGTCCCGGTCCGCAGCGGCCACGTCCTGGGACGCGGTCGGATCGAGCGCTGGTAGCCGCGGGAGCGCCGACGGGGTCGACGGACCTCAGCTTGGAGCGATCCGGGCGGGCGCCGCGCCGTCGCGGTGGCGGTCCTTCAGCCGCTGCGTCAGCCGCGCCGCGCCGGCGACGTCGATCTCGATCGCGCCGAGCGCGACGGCCTGGAACCGCATCGGCTCGGGCAGGTCGTAGTGGTCCTTCCACGGCCGGCCGGGCTTGGTCTGGAGCCAGGCGCGGGGCAGGCCCAGCTTGGCCGCGAACGCGAACAGCTCCTCCAGGTCGTCCGCGCGCAGGTGGCACCAGAGGCGCTCGCGCCAGGGCCAGATCGCGGGATCGACGTAGACGGCCATCGTGCGCTCAGGCGTCGGGCGCCTCGTCCTCGTCGGCCGCCGCGGTGATGCCGGCCACCGGCAGCGTCCCCGCCGGGGCGTCGGCGAGGCACCGGTAGACCAGCGTCTCCTCGTCGTCCGCGCCCTCGACCGCGTACAGCAGGTGATCCGGTGCCTCGGGACGCTCGATGTGCAGCCGCGCGAAGAACCGCTCGTCCGGCCCCGGCATCTGCACGTACGGCAGCCGGTGCGCCAGCAGATGGGTCTCCCCGTCGAGCGGTCCCCCGACGAAGCGCGCGTTGATCGGATCGGCCTGGATCATCGGGGAGATCGTGGCAGGTGGCCGGCGGAGGTCGCACGATGCCCTCGCCCTCGGCGGTCGCGCCCGAGATCGGGGCGCTCCCCGATGCGGGCGGTCCGGCGGTCTGGGAGGTTCCTCGTCGTGCCCCGAACGTCGACGGGCATGCGCCGGGCGACCTGCCGGCGGATCGCCGCCGGGTCGCGGCGGCGCTTCACCATCGCTTCATGTGGCGCTGAGCAGACTGGCGCTCGCCCCGTCTTCACCGGCCCCGAGGAGCCCGAGATGTCCATCACCACCATCACCCGCACCGCAATCGCCACCGTCGCCGCCTCCGCGGCCCTGGTCGCCGTCGCACCGGCCGCCGACGCGGCCGCGCCGACCGATCCACAGGCCTCGTCGCAGCAGCCGCTGAGCATCCTGCGAGTGCCGCAGGCGCTCGACCTGGCCGGCCGGCCGCTGCAGGACGTGCCGGTGCTGGTCGCCGACACCGGCCTGGACCTGCAGCATCCCGACCTGGCGCCGCGGCTCTACGCGCTGCCGTCGGCCGTGGCCGCCCCGTCCGCCGAGGGCGCCGGGGGCACGGTCCAGGCCGGCCGACCCGGCTGGGACCTGATCGGGACCAACGCGCCGGGCGCCCTGGCGCCGGATGACGATCCCGACGACCCGCCGGGCGGCAGCGGCCACGGCACGATGGTCGCCGGCGTGCTCGGCGCCGCGTGGAACAACGGCGTCGGAGGTGCCGGGGTCGCCCCGAACGCGCGCTTCGTCGCCCTGCGGACCTGCTGGGACGGCGACGAGTGCTTCCAGTCCGTGCAGGCCCCGGCGATCGACTGGGCCGCTGCGCGCGGCGCCCGGGTCGCCAGCTTCAGCTGGCTCTCGGGCCCGCTGGAGGACGGCCTGCGCGACGCGATCGTGAGCCATCCCCAGACGCTGTTCGTGACGATCCCGTCGGGCAACGGCGGCGCCTTCGACGCCGACGGCGACGACCCCCAGCCGTGCGGCCTGGATGCGCCGAACGTGCTCTGCGTCTCGACCTCGGCCCCCGACGACGGCCTCGACTGCGGCGCCTTCGGCCCGCGCAGCGTCGACGTGGCGGTCCCGACCCGCAACAACATCACGACCACCAACGGCGGCGGCTTCGGCCCGACGTCGTGCGCGACCAGCTTCGCGGCGCCGACCGCGGCCGGCGTGGCGACGATCCTCTTCGGGATCGACCCGTCGGCGTCGCCGGCCGACGTTCGCGCCGCGATCATCGACAGCGCCCGCAAGGTCCCCGCATGGGCCGGCAAGTCCACCAGCGGCGGGATCGTCGACGCAGCCGCGGCCGTGACGCTCTTCCAGCAGCGACGCGGGATCGCGCCCGGCAACGGCGGCGGCGGGGGAGCCGGCGACTCGCAGGACCGCACCAAGCCGTCGCTGACGGTCGGCGGCGGCCGCGTGAGCCGCGGCTTCGCGTCCTTCTCCGTGCGGGTGAGCGAGCCGGGGACCGTCCGCTTCGCGATCGAGCGACGGCTGAGCGGACGCCGGGCCTCCGGCCGCTGCCGGCCGGCCACGGCCGCCAACCGCCGCCGGCCGCGCTGCGTGCGCTGGGCCGCCCAGCGGACCCAGTCGATCACGTTCCGCGACGGGACGGCCGGCGTCGGCGCCGACGCCAAGACGCGCAAGGTCCGGCTGGCGATGAAGAGCTCGAGCGGCAAGCGGCTCCCGTCGGGCACCTATCGGGTGGTCGTCCGGGCGACCGACGCGGCGGGCAACCGCAGCGCCACGCGCACCGTGACCCTGCGCTGAGGCACCGGCGGGACCATCGAGCAGCTGAGCCGTCGCGCTGCGCTCTCGCGGCGTGACGGCCCCGAGAACACGAGAAGCCCTGGAAAACCAGGGCTTCTCGGCATGCCGGAGGAGGGACTCGAACCCCCGACACGCGGATTATGATTCCGCTGCTCTAACCGACTGAGCTACTCCGGCGGGGGTCGCTGAGTGTAGCGGGAGACGGCGCGGGAGGGTGGTCTGGGAGCGGCCGGCTCGCGCGTGCGCCCCATCCCGGCGGACGCGCGAGCCTGGTGCCCCTGCGTGACCCTCGCAGCTGATCAGCCGACGCTGTCGACCTTGATCGCGGTGACCTTGGCGTCGCTGACGGTCAGGTCGCCGCCGGCCTCGAAGCAGAGGACGGTGATGTCGGACGCGCCGCCGGTGAGGTCGGCGATGCCCTGCATGGCGACGGGGATCTCCTGGCCGACGTCGGACGGATCGAACTCGGCCTGGTCGATGGTCAGCAGCCCGACGACCTTGCGCAGCGTGCAGCTGGTCGGCGCGGTGCCGGCCGAGCTGGCGGTCAGCTTGGCGTTGATCACGTAGCGCCCCGGCCCCAGGCTGAGGGTCTGGACGACGCGGGTGCCGGCGCCCTGGACGACGTGGCTGGCGACCGCGTTGGCGAACGCGCTGCTGGTGCCCGAGGGGCCGGCCGGGCCGGCGGGACCGGCGGCTCCGGTGTCGCCCTTGGGCCCGACCGGGCCGCCGGCGGGACCGGCGGGACCAGCCGGCCCGGTCTGGCCGCGCAGCGCCTTGCGGGCCGAGGTGCTCAGGTCGGACAGCGCCAGCGATCGGCTCTTGACGTCCTTGCCGGTGATCGAGTTGTTCTTGATGTCGCCGCCGGTGATCAGCTTGGCCGCGGTAGCGGTCCCGCCGAGGGCCAGGACCAGGCCGAGGGCGGTGACGAGGGCGAGCAGGCGCGAACGCCGGATCGACTCAAGGATGCGTTGCATCGTGGTGCTCCTGTGGTGGTGTGGGGGGCGGCACCGGACCGGTCATCGCGCCCAGCACCGACGCCAGCGCGGCCCAGCCCCGGAAGGGGAGGTCGCGCCCGGCGGCGGTGCGCACGCGCCCGGTGATCGGCTCGACCTCGGGGTCCAGCTCCAGCACCAGGACGATCGGCGTCGGTGTCGTCATCGAGCACCACCTTGGCCCGGCGGCGGCGCCGCGTCGTGAGGGACGACCCCCCTGTTCGCACCCCCTGGATCAGCGGGACGGGGCGCCCGGGGGCATCTGGCCCGGGGCGGCGGTCCCCCGGTCGCGCGCGATCGGCGCGCCCGCCGGCCCGGCAGCGACCGCGACGCCGTCGAATCCGGTCCGCCGGACGATCGCGTGCTGCAACGCCGCCGCCGTCGCCACGTCCAGCTGCGCGATCCGGCCGCGGCGCTTGGTCGCCAGCACCGTCGAGAGGGTGGCCAGGCCGCCGCGCCGCTGCAGCGGGTTGCGGTGGACCGCCACCCGCTGCACGCGGCCCGGCACCGCCAGCAGCGTCACCCGGCTGATCCACCACGAGCGCAGCGCCAGCGTCCCCGGCGTCAGGTGCCAGCCGGCGGCCCGCCAGCGCGCCTGACCGGCCAGCGCGCCCAGCAGCGGCCCCAGCAGTCCCAGCAGCGCCAGCCCGCCCGGCAGCAGCAGCGCGCCGGCGACCCCGACGACCGCGCCCGCGGCGACCGGCGCCGTCAGGTAGCGGCGCCAGGCGCGGGCCGGGGGACGGTGCAGCCGCGCGGGCCAGTCGAGCCCCGGGACCAGCCGCTCGAGCAGCGCCGGGACGGCGT
This sequence comes from Patulibacter medicamentivorans, assembly GCF_000240225.1. Classification (GTDB taxonomy): domain Bacteria; phylum Actinomycetota; class Thermoleophilia; order Solirubrobacterales; family Solirubrobacteraceae; genus Patulibacter; species Patulibacter medicamentivorans. The sequence continues at coordinate 2,189 of NZ_AGUD01000081.1, read as the reverse complement.
CGCGGTGGACGAGCGGGACCAGCGTCCGGGTCAGCTGGTCCTCGCCGCTGTAGCCCGCGACCTCGACCTGGATCGTGGCGTAGCGGAGCGGCCGCCGCAGCAGGCCCTCGACCACCCGCACGCCGTGGACCCGGTCGAGCGGGACGGTCCCGGTCCGCTCGGTCAGCAGGCCCCGCCGCACGCGCAGGCGGGTTTCGTCGCGGGTGACGGTGAACTCGGCGAAGGCCAGGACCGTCCCAATCGTCGAGACGACCGCCGCGACCAGCAGCGCGCCGAGCGCCAGCAGCGCCAGCGTGCCCGGCCCTGAGTGCGTGAGGGTGTTGCCGGCGTCCTCGGTCAGCCGCTCCGGCAGCAGGTCGCGGGCCTGCGACGCGAGCGATCCGACGGCGACCGCCACGATCCCCAGCTGCGGGCCGGTGAGGGCGGCGATCAGCAGCTCGCGGGCGGTGATCGCGTAGACGACGGGCGCGGGAGCCGCGGGCGATGGCGCGGCGACCGTGGCCGGCCGCTCGGGGTGGGGAAGGAGGCCTGCGGCCGGCCCGGGCGCGCTCCCGTGCCCGAGCGCGCCGCGCAGCCGCTCGGCCTCGTCGAAGGTGACCGCCTCGAGCTTGATCTCCGCCTGCTTGCCGCCGCCGGCCGTCTGGACCTCGAGCGACACGAGCCCGAACAGCCGCTGGATCAGCCCGCGGCTGCTGTCGACCGCCGACACGCGCGACGCCGGAACGACCCGCTCGGAGCGGCTGAGGAGCCCGCTGCGCAGCCGCAGCGCCCCGTCGACGACGGCGTAGCGGGTGACCCGCCACTCGACCACCGCCGCCCCGACCGCGATCGCGGCGAGGGCGATCAGCGCCAGCAGCCCGGTCTCCTTCAGGGCGACGACCAGGCCGATCGCGGCCGGGACCAGGTTCTTGGCGACCTTCAGCCCGCCGATCAGCAGGTAGGCGGGGTGCAGGCGCCGCTCGTCGGCCTCGCCGGGCGCGGCCGGACCGGACGGTGCCGGATCGGTGGCCGCCGCGGGCTCGGGTGCGGGCTCGGGCGCGCCGGCTCCCGGATCAGAGGTCATCGGGGATCCGGGCGAGCGTCGCGACCCGCAGGCGGATCCGCTCGGCCTCGTCGCGATCGAGCGCCGGGATCCTGACCGACCCGGCGGCGGTGTGGAGCTCGATCTCGGCCAGCCGCATCTGGCTGCTGAGCGGCCCGCGGTGGAGGTCGACGTGCTGGACCCGGACCATCGGCACGACGGTGCGGGTGACGATCACCAGGCCGTGGTGCAGGTCGACCTCCTCCTCGCCGATCGCGTACCACCAGCGGCGCCGGCGGATCGGCGGCAGCAGGGCGATCGCGGCGGCCGCAGCGACCCAGGCGACGACGACGATCGTGGTCGCGAGCCCGCCGGGCGCCCCGGAGGCGACCGCGGCGACGGTCGCGGCGATCGCCAGCGGCAGCGCCACGATCGCGGTGCCGATCCGCCAGTAGGCGACCGCGCGGTCGGAGAGCCGCTGGCGCCCGACGTCACCGGGCAGCGGCGGACCGGCGGAGCGGGGGGAGCGCTCGTCGTCCATGGCGCCACCCTACGGCTCGTCAGGGGGCGCCGGCGCGGACCGACCGGACAGGCGCCGCGGCGGACGCGGCTCGGCTAGCGTGGCCCCGCATGGACCGGCCGGCCGCGACGACGATCCCGACCGACGCCGCCGATCCGCGGTTGCTGATCGCCGTCCCCAACGTCAGCGAGGGGCGCGACCGAGCCGCGGTCGCCGCCGTCGGCGGGGCCTACGCGGCCGGCGGCGCGCGGCTGCTGGACACCCACGTCGACGCCGACCACCACCGCGCGGTCCACACCCTCGCCGGCACGCCGGGATCGCTGGCCGGCGCGGTGGCGCGCGGCGCGCGGGCGGTGATCGAGCGGATCGACCTGCGGACGCCGCGCGGCATCCACCCGCACGTCGGGGCGCTGGACGTCGCGCCGATCGTCTTCCTCGACGACCGGCGGCGGGGAGCGGCGATCGTCGAGGCGCTGCTGCTCGGTCAGCTGCTCGGCGAGCTCGGGCTGCCGGTCCTGCTCTACGGGCTGCTCGGCGACGGGCGCACGCGGGCGCAGGTCCGGCGCGGCGGGCCGGCGGAGCTGGGCCGGCGGCTGGCGGCGGGCGAGCTGCGCGCCGACTTCGGGCCGCAGCGCCCGCATCCGACCG
>NZ_AGUD01000082.1 GCF_000240225.1 Patulibacter medicamentivorans | reverse complement strand
GCCGCGGCGCCCGCGAGCGGGTCGTCGCCGTCCGCGACCGCCGGGGCCGACGGCCTCAGCGTCCGCGGCGCACGCGGAAGGGCGCGTCGTCGCCCTCCAGCACCTGCAGCAGCCGCGAGCGCGCCACCAGCGGCGCGCCGTCCAGCCGCTCGACGCCGGTCGTCCGCCGCTCGAGCAGCGGCCCGTGGAAGTCGAGCACCGGCAGCTCGCCGCCGGCCGCGCGCTGGGCGGCGAAGACCAGCCGCCCGAGCCGGTCGAGCGGCACGCCGCGGCCGCTGAGCACCAGCGCGTGAGGATCGATCCGGCCCAGCGCCCGCGACAGCTCGCTCGGCTGGAGGTCGGCGCCGACGGTCACCGGCAGCACGCCGGCGCGGCGCAGGGCCAGGTCGAGCGCCTGGACCCGCAGCGCGTCGAGCGAGCAGGCGGCGGTGCCGTCGAGCATCACGACCACGTGCGGCCGGTGGGCGGGCGGCGCCGTGCGGGTCGCCGCGGCCAGCCAGCGGGACGCCCAGCGCCAGGCGAAGGCGTACTCGACCGATCCCGGGTGCTCGCGGTCGAGGCCGTCGAGCGCCGGCAGCAGGACCTCGTCGACCGAGCGCTCCAGCGACCGCAGGTGCAGCGACTCCTCGACCACGCGGTCGGCGTCCGGCTCGTCGTAGCGGCGCAGCGCCCGGCGCAGGCGGTCGACCGGCCCGGCCTCGGTCCGCGACCGGAGCCCGCCGCGCAGCGCGTCCAGCTCGCCGTTCCCGCCCGCGCCGGCCCCGCGGCGGGCGATCGCGACGGCGGTCGCGGCGTCCGGGGTGCGACCGAGCGCGTCGCGCAGCGCGTCGATCTCACCCAGCTCGTACTGCCGGTGACCGCCGTCGGTGCGCTGCGGGGTCGGGAACCCGTAGCGGCGCTCCCACGACCGCAGCGTGCTGGCGGAGACGCCGAGCAGCTCCGCGGCAGCGGTGGTGCGGATCGCGGTCATGACCGGCCGATCCTCCGCGAAGCGCCTGCATCTGGCAAGGCCGGCAACGCGACGTGCGGGACCCGTGGTTTCACCGATGCGGCCCTTCCGGGGTCGGCCTAGCGTTGCGCCCTTCCGCGGTGCGGCCCCTTCCGGGCGCCCGCGGCCCCCCGAACGACTCTCGAACAAGGCTTCCGGTGACTGCGATGCGGTGGATCCTCCGCGCTCTCGTCCTCCTGCTGGCGTCCGTCACGCTGGCCGGGGCGCTGACGTCCCCGGCGGCGGCGACGGTGACGATCTACAACGAGCCGACGTACACGAAGACGGCGAGCAACAACGCCTTCTGGTACCGCTGGACGGCCGTCACCGGCAGCGACGAGAACGGCAGCACCCGCTACGAGTGGTACCTGTGCTTCAAGACGTACCACACGTACCCGGACGGGACGCAGGTGCAGGAGGAGACCAGCAGCGGGACCAACGGCCCGGGCACGACCAACTGCAGCGGCAGCCTCCGCTCCGGCCCGACGCCGGCGATGGCCGACTACGCGGCGATGCCGTACAACGGGACCTCCACCGTCCTGGCCGACGGCCACCGCTACGACATGTGCGCGTCCGGCTTCTACCGCTGGCCGTACCTCTGGAAGTGGGACGGCTACTCGGCCTGCCCGTGGACGATCATCGACCGCAACCGCCCGCAGGCGAGCGTCGCGCTGGCCGGCGGCGCGCCGTACCTGGGGAGCGCCTCGGTCCCGGTCCGGATCGGCTACGCCGACGCCACCAGTCCGCCGTGGGCCGGCAGCGGCGGTGCGTCGAACTGGGTCTGCGTCGGCCAGGCGCCCTGCACGCCCGGCGGGCAGCCGAGCACGGCCTGCAGCCAGCCGGCCGACCCGAGCAGCCGCACCACCACCTTCGACTGCACCGCGACCGTCAGCGGCGACGGCCGCTGGTACGTGTGCGCGATGGCGGCGGACGGTGCGGTCCCGGACAACCCCTCCGGACCCAACCAGTTCGCCAGCGCGACGTCGAACAACGCCAACCTGTCGACGGTCGCCTGCGACGACGTCGTGGTCGACCGGGTCGCGCCGACGGTGACCGCGAGCGCCGCCGCGACGGCGGTCACCACCGGCCAGCAGGTGACGTTCGCGGCGACCGCCGCCGATCCGGGCTCCGGCGCCAGCGGCCAGTACGACTGGGACTTCGGCGACGGCGGCGCCCACGGCAGCGGTGCCAGCGCGACCCACGCCTACGCCCAGCCGGGGACCTACGTGGCGCGGGCGACGACGACGGACGGCGCCGGCAACGCGGGCAGCGCGACCGTCACGATCACGGTCGCGGCGGGATCCGGCGGTGGTGGCGGCACCGGCGGTGGCGGTGGCGGCGGCACGGGCGGTGGCACCGGCGGCTCGGACGGCGGCTCGGGCGGGAGCGGCGGGTCCGCCGGCGGCAGCGGCGGTGGC
>NZ_AGUD01000083.1 GCF_000240225.1 Patulibacter medicamentivorans | reverse complement strand
GACCCGGTCGGCGAGCCGCGCGGGCTGGCGCAGGCGGACCGGCGACGGCGTCGCGTCCGGCAGCGGCGGCTCGCTGCCGCCCCCTCCGGGCCGCGGACCGGCGACCCGCGGAACGCCTGGGCCTCCCCCGCCGCCGTCGTCTCCGGCGTCGCGCCACCAGCTGCGCAGCTCCTCGCGCGCGCCCTTCGGCATCAGCCGCCAGCCCAGGAAGGCCCCGCCCACCGCGTGCGGCAGGAAGATCACGAGCAGTGCGACAGCCTCGCCGTCCACGACACCGATGCTACCGCCGTCGGGGGCGCCTGCCTACGGTCGTCGGCCGACGGCTCCGGCGGGCGTCGCGACGACCGCCGGACCCCGCGCGACGCGGCCGGCTCAGGCCCCGGCGAGGCTCCGCCGGATCCGCTGCAGCGCCAGCACCGCGTCGGCGGCATGGCGGCCGGAATCACGCTTGTCGCCACCCGATCGCGCCAGCGCCTGGTCCATGCTGTCGACGGTCAGGACGCCGAACGCCGCCGGCACGCCGGTGCTCAGCTGGACGTCCTGGATCCCCCGCGCCGCCTCGCCGCAGACGTAGTCGTAGTGGTCGGTCTCGCCGCGGATCACGGCGCCGACGCAGGCGACGCCGTCGTAGCGCCCGGTCTCGGCCAGGTACTTGGCCGCCAGCGGCAGCTCGAAGGCGCCCGGGACCTCGAAGACGTCCGCCGGGCCGTCGGCCGCGAGCGGGCCCTCGGCCTCGGCGAAGGCGGCCTGGGCGCCGGCGATCAGCCGGTCGGCGAGGTCGCGGTAGAACGTGGCCGCGACGATCGCGTAGCGGGCGCTCACGCCGACGCCCCCGGCTCGTCGGCGGCGTGCGGGTCGGGAGCGCCCGCGGTGTCGCGCTCGTGCTCCTCCTGGAGCATCTGGCTGTCCAGGTCGAGGCCCTGGTGATGGAGGATGTGCCCCATCTTCTCCTGCTTCGTCCGCAGGTAGGCCTCGTTGTGCGGGTTGGCGGCGTGCTGGATCGGCACCTGCTCGCTGACCGACAGGCCGTAGCCCTCGAGGCCGCGGATCTTCTTCGGGTTGTTGGTCAGGATCCGGATCGAGCTGAGCCCCAGGTCGACGAGGATCTGGGCCCCGATGCCGTAGTCGCGCAGGTCGGCCGGCAGCCCCAGCTTGAGGTTGGCGTCGACGGTGTCGTAGCCCTGCTCCTGCAGCTTGTAGGCGCGGAGCTTGTTCAGCAGGCCGATCCCGCGCCCCTCCTGGGAGAGGTACAGCAGGACGCCCTGGCCGGCCTCCTCGATCATCGCCAGCGCCGACTCCAGCTGCTCGCCGCAGTCGCAGCGCAGCGAGTGGAAGACGTCGCCGGTCAGGCACTCCGAGTGGACCCGGACGAGCACGTCCTGCTCGCCGTCGACGTCGCCCTTGACCAGCGCGACGTGGTGCTTGTCGTCGACCAGCGAGCGGTAGCCGATCGCGGTGAAGTCGCCGAAGCCGGTCGGCAGCTGGATGTCGACGACCCGCTCCACCAGCCGGTCGTGCTTGCGGCGATAGGCGATCAGGTCGGCGACGGTGATCATCCGCAGGCCGTGGCGCTCGGCGTAGGGGATCAGGTCCGGCACCCGGGCCATCGTCCCGTCGTCGTTCATGATCTCGCAGATCACGCCGGACGGGTTGAGCCCGGCCAGCCGCGCCAGGTCGACCGACGCCTCGGTCTGGCCGGTGCGCTCGAGCACGCCGCCCGGCTTGGCCTTGAGCGGGAAGACGTGGCCGGGCACGACGACGTCGCGGGGGCCCGACATCGGGTCGATCGCGACCTTGATCGTCTGCGCGCGGTCGCCGGCGCTGATCCCGGTCGTGACGCCCTCGCGGGCCTCGATCGAGAGCGTGAAGGCGGTCTCGAACGGCGACTCGTTCTTGGCCGCCATCAGGTCGAGGCCGAGCTCGTCGCAGCGCTCCGGGGTCAGCGAGAGGCAGATCAGGCCGCGCCCCTCCTTGGCCATGAAGTTGATCGCGGCGGCGTCGGCGAACTCCGAGGCGATGACGAGGTCGCCCTCGTTCTCGCGGTCCTCGTCGTCGCAGACGATCACCATCTTGCCCTGGCGGATGTCCTCGATCGCGTCCTCGACGAGATCGAACGGCTTGTCCAGTGTGCGGGGGGCGGTCTCGCTCACGAGCGGTCCTTTCCGGTGAGCAGCTTCTCGACGTGCTTGGCCAGCACGTCCACTTCCAGGTTGACGGGATCCCCCGGTCCGACGCGGCCGAGCGTGGTCCGCTCGAGCGTCTCGGGGATCAGGGAGACCTCGATCCAGGTCTCGTCGATCGCGGAGACGGTCAGCGACACGCCGTCGATCGTGATCGAGCCCTTCTCGACGACGTAGCGCAGCAGCGCCGGGTCCTCGGGGGCGATCCGGACCACGCGCGAGAAGCCGTCGGGGCGGGTCTCCACGACCCGGCCGGTGGCGTCGACGTGGCCCTGCACGATGTGGCCGCCGAAGCGGTCGCCGGCGGCCATCGCCAGCTCCAGGTTGACGCGGGCGCCGGCCGTGGCCGCCGCCGAGAGGCTCGTCCGGCGCAGCGACTCGTTCATGACCTCGGCCTGGAACGACGGGACGCCGTCGCCGCCGTCGGACTCGCCGACGGCGGTCAGGCAGCAGCCGTTGACCGAGATCGAGTCGCCGGGGCGCAGCTCTCCCGCGAGCGGCGTGGCGACGCGCAGGCGCACCCCGTCGACGGTCTCCTCGACCGCCTCGACGGTCCCGAGGTCCTGGACGATGCCGGTGAACACGCGCCTACCACTCCTTCAGTCGAGCGATGGTCAAGAGGTCGTCGCCGATCGGCTCGCGGGTGATCTCGACCGGCCTGGCGGCGTCGGCGATCCGCTCGACGCCCTCGCCGCCGAGGATCCCCGGGGCCTGGCGGCCGCCGAGCAGGATCGGGGCGACGAACATCCGCAGCTCGTCGATCTCGCCCGCGTCGAAGAACGCGCCGGCCAGGTGCGAGCCGCCCTCGAGCATCAGCGAGGTGACCTCGCGCTGGCCGAGCTCCTCGAGCCCGGCGCGGACGCGCCCGTGCTCGTTCTGGCCCGAGACGACGATCACCTCGACGCCGGACGCGCGCAGGGCGTCGGTCGCCGAGCGGCTGGCGGCGCGGCTGGCGATCACGGTCACGGGCGCCTCGGCGACCGAGGCCACCAGCTTGCCGTCGAGCGGCAGCCGCGCCTCGGAGTCGAAGACGACGCGCGTCGGCTGGCGCGGGACGTCGGGCACGCGGGCCGTCAGCTGCGGGTCGTCGGCCAGCGCGGTCCCGATCCCGACGACGACCGCGTCGACCTCGGCCCGCCAGCCGTGGGCCAGGTCGCGCGACGGCCCGCCGCTGATCCAGCGCGAGTCGCCGGCGTGGGTCGCCAGCCGGCCGTCGAGGCTCGAGGCGGTCTTCAGCATCACCCACGGGATGCCGGTCCTGGCGTGCTTGCGGAAGGGCTGGTTCTGGAGCCGGGCCGCGCGGCCGGCGTCGGATCCCGGAGCGGCCACGTCGACCTGGACGCCCTCGTCGCGGAGGATCCCGAGGCCGCGGCCAGAGGCCTTGGCGGAGGGGTCGTCGGAGGCGACCACGACCCGCCGCAGGCCGGCGGCGAGGATCGCCTCGGTGCAGGGCGGGGTGCGGCCGGTGTGGCAGCACGGCTCGAGCGAGACGTGGATCGTGGCGCCGGTCAGGTCGGCACCGCCGCAGGCGGCGATCGCGGCGACCTCGGCGTGCGGGCCGCCGGCCTTGGCGTGCCAGCCCTCGCCGAGCGTCTGGCCGTCGCGGGTGACGACCGCGCCGACGAGCGGGTTGGGGCTGACGTGACGGCGGCCGCGCTCGGCCAGCTCCACCGTCCGGCCCAGGAGGGCCTCGTCGCGCGCATCGATCGGCATCGGCCCCGAAGGATAGGGAGCGCACCCCTCCGCCCCCGGCCAGCCTGCCCGGCCGGCGTCAGCCGCCGCTCGGAGCGCCGGTCGCCGCCGCCGCGGACGCGGCTCCGGCGGCCGCCCTCGGCGCGCAGCCGCCGCCGCGCAGCCGGTAGACGATCATCGTCGCCCCGGGCCGCTCGTAGGCCCGCGGGTAGTAGTCGAACGAGAAGTCGAAGTCGAAGTCGACCGGGTCGGCGCCCGGCCTGTAGGGCGATGCCTCGAAGACCTTCGCCGCCCGCCGCTCCAGCTCGCGGTAGTAGGCGATCGCGCGCGGCGCCTTGGCGGGCTCGACCTCGGCCCGCCCGCGCTGGGTCGAGCCGGTGATCACCCAGCAGTAGCCGCGCCGCTCGTATTCGTCGATCAGCGCCGGGTAGAGCGACCGCTCGTAGTCCTCGAGGTAGACCGGCACGCCCGGCTTGGGCACCGGGCGGCCCTCGAAGTCCTGCATGCTGCGGCTGAACGAGTAGCGCTGCCAGCGCTGGCCGTCGCTGCGGTCGCTCGGATGGCCGGGGTCCGACAGCCACTCGGTCGGCACCACCGGCTCGAGCACGATCTTCTCGCCGGCGGGGATGTGGCGGACCATCCAGTCGCGGGTCTCGTTGCGGGTGTCGCGCTTGGACAGCACCGCGCCGACGTGGACGCTGGCCAGCAGGCCCTGGCCGCAGAGCAGGATCCCGCCGACGATCAGCGCCACGTGGCGCAGGTCCGGCCGCCGCTCGGCGCACCAGCCGACGACCCGGGCGACCCCGTAGCCGGCCAGCAGCGCCAGCATCGGGTAGACCGGCAGCATCCAGCGGGCGAAGAAGCGGCCCTGGGTGCTCATGAAGAGCAGGAACAGCAGCGGCGCCGGCAGCAGCACCAGCAGCACCCGCCGCTCGTCGCGCCAGAGCGGCGCCAGCGCCCCGAGCGCCGCGACCAGCGGCACCACCCCCAGCCCCCAGGTCAGCGTCCAGGCGTAGAAGACGAGGCCGTTGTCCTCGGTCATCCCGAGCTTGTCGGTGGTCCCCGCGCCGGCGCCCGAGGACTGGTGCGCGATCCCGAACCAGAAGTTGTCGAAGTCCAGCAGCGCGTACGGGTTGGCGGCGACGAACCCGATCGCGAAGGTCACCAGCGCCAGCATCATCCCCCGCATCGCCGGCACCCGACCGCCGGGCTGGGCGGCCTGGACGGCCGCCGCGGCGACCAGCGGCAGGAGCACGATCCCGCCGGTGTACTTGACCGCGGCGGCGAGCCCGACGGCGATCCCGGCCACCAGGTAGTCGCGGTCGCGGCCGAGCCGCAGGACCCCCGCCGCCGCCCACAGCCCGAGGGCGATCGGCGCGACCGTCGGCGCGTCGTTGAGCGCCAGGTGGCCGTAGAAGACCGGCAGGAAGGCGACCGACAGCGTCGCCGCCGCCAGCAGGCCGGTGCGGCGGTCCAGCAGCCGCGTGCCGGCCAGGTAGATCAGCCAGACCGAGGAGACCCCCAGCAGCGCCGACGCGACCCGGCCGACGATGATCACGCTGCCGGGATCGGACGAGTAGGCCGACCAGACCTGGTCGGCGCCGCCGAACCGCAGCCACAGCAGCAGGTGGGTGGCGTACGTGAAGCCCGGCGGGTTGACGAAGTAGTGCGGGTTGAGGTCGCCGCGGAACATGCCGACGGCCTGGGGCAGGAAGTGCCCGTTCTCGTCGGCGTTGTAGGCCCACGGCAGGCCGTGGCTGGCGCCCCAGAGCCGCAGCACCAGGCCGCCGAGGACCAGCAGCCCGACGGCGATGCCCCAGCGCAGCCGCTCGGAGCCGGGCAGCCGCCCGCCCCAGGCGTCGTCCTTGACCGGCCCCGGCGGGTCGCCGGCCGGCGACCCGCCCGCCGCCGGCGGCAGAACCCCGCTCACGCGCTCCCGCAGGCGCCCGATCCGGGACGGGACGTCCATCTAGGACCCGACAGCCCCCGGGCAACGGGCGTAGACGGCGTAGTGGGTGCTGGTCGCGATCCGGCGGAAGCCCGGCAGCGCGATCGCGTCGAACGGCTTGTCGATGTTCTCGAAGACGACCGCCTGGCGGACCAGGGCCTGGCGGGACGTCGGCAGCAGCAGCACGCCGCTGCGCGGGTTGCCGCCCTTCGCCGCGTCGGGGACGGCGCGCCGGGCCGCGTCGCGGTCGACGCTCGACTGCGACTTCGGCTTCGCCTTCAGGTCGCCCAGCAGCGAGCGCGGCAGGACCTTCGCCGCCGACGCGTCGAGCACCCAGCGGCTGTCCGGCACCAGCTTGTGGTTCGGCGTCCAGAGCGGCCCGCAGCGCAGCGCGCGGCGGACCTGCGGCTGGTCGAGGACCTCGACCAGGTCGTGGTGGGCGTCGCCGCGGAAGCGCAGGTCGTTGTCGATCACCGTCGGGTCGACGTTGCCGATCCCGACGATCACCGTGCCGATCGCGGCCAGGATCGCGCCGCGCGACCACCATCGCCGCAGGCCGCCGGCCGGCAGCATCGTCCAGCCGACGAGCACGAAGGCGGCGAAGACCAGCAGCACGACCGCCGGCACCAGCAGGTAGCGGTCGATCACGGAGAAGCCGCCGACGCCGATCGCCAGGAAGGTCGCGACGCCGGCGACCAGCAGCGTCAGCGCCATCCCGAGCCGCCGCGGAACGACGATCGCGGCCCCCACCAGCCCGACCAGGCCGGCGATGAACAGCGGCAGCCCGTCGAGCGACTTGAGGAACGAGATCGTCGCCATCGGCATCTCGAGCGGCCCGCGGGTCCGGCCGAGCTCCTCGGCCAGGCCCGAGGTGTGCTGGAGCGAGAACAGCGGCTGGCCGGTGACCACGTAGTCGGTGGCCACCCAGATCAGGGTCGGGACGACGCTGGCGGCGAGCCACAGCAGGCCGCGGCGCGTGAGCGCGTTGCGCCAGTGGACCCGGCCCGCGGTCGGAGAGCCGCCGTCGTGCGGCCCGATCGCCATCCAGAGCCCGTAGAGGCCGCACAGCACCCAGGCCTCCGGCCGCAGCAGGCCGCCGAGCCCGAGCAGCAGCAGGACCGGCCAGCCGCGCCGGGTCCGGCGCGCCTCGAGCACCGCCGCCCAGACCACCAGCGCCATGTAGGTGACGTCCAGGTAGCCGCGGACCGCCAGCAGGATCAGGTCCCAGTTGACGACCAGCAGGGCGCCGGCGACCAGGCCGACCCAGCGGTTGAAGGCGACCTTGCCGAGCTGGTACATCCCGGCGGCGAGCGCCGCCACCGACGCCATCGCCGCGAACACGAGGATCCGGTCGACGTCGCGACCGAACGGCGTCAGCCCCATCCCGAAGAGGATCGCCAGCGGGTGCTCGGTCGGGGCCCGGAAGGCGTCGAAGACCGGCGCCTGGCCGTCCCACAGCTCCCGCGCCCACAGCAACGCGTAGTAGCTGTCGTAGTTCGGGTACGTCGGGTACGCGACGAAGATGACCAGCAGCCCCGCGCAGAGCGCGAGGAACGCGACGGACGGCACGCGGTCGGCCAGGCGGTTGGGAAGCGTGTCGTCGGGGCGGGCCAAGGTGTGCAGCATGCCGTACCGGCGAGGGCGAGCGTGCCGTGGTTCGCGCGCCTCTGGAATACTCGCCCCTGCTCACGGTGGAAATGCGACGTCCCAGGGCCCGGCGATCCGGGTCCGCGCGGGCCGTGTCGGCAGGACGCATGAGCGATCACGACCGCCAGGTCCACGCGGGCGTCGACCCTTCCGACGGGTCGCCGTCGAACCCCCGGCGAACCAGCAGCCCTGCAGCGCCCGACCTTCGGCGAAGCCCATGAAGCTGATCATCCAGATTCCCTGTTTCAACGAGGAGCAGACGCTCCCGATCGCCCTCGCCGACCTCCCACGCGAGGTCCCCGGGTTCGACACGGTCGAGTGGCTCGTGATCGACGACGGCTCGGTCGATCGGACGGTCGAGGTCGCCCGCGCGGGCGGCGTCGACCACATCGTCAAGCTGACCAACAACCGCGGCCTCGCCGCGGGCTTCCAGGCCGGGCTCGACGCCTGCCTGAAGCTCGGCGCCGACGTGATCGTCAACACCGACGCCGACAACCAGTACGACGCCTCGTACATCCCGGCGCTGGTCAAGCCGATCGTCGACGGCGCCGCGGACATGGTCGTCGGCGACCGCCAGGTCCACACGATCGAGCACTTCTCGCCGCTCAAGGTGCGGCTGCAGAAGCTCGGCTCGGCCGTCGTCCGGCGGGCGTCGGAGACCGACATCGCCGACGCGACCTCCGGCTTCCGCGCCTACAACCGCGAGGCCGCGATCCAGCTGGCGGTCGTCTCGCGCTTCACCTACACGCTCGAGTCGCTGATCCAGGCCGGCAAGCTGCTGGTCGCCACGACCCACGTCCCGGTCGGCACCAACGAGAAGCTGCGCGAGTCGCGGCTGTTCCCCTCGATGGGCGCCTACGTCCGGCGCAACACCGTCTCGATCTTCCGGATCTACGCCCAGTACGAGCCGATGCGGGTGTTCTTCACCCTCGCCGTCTTCCTGTTCGTGCTCGCGCTGGTGCCGTGGGTCCGGTTCTTCGTCAGCTGGGTCCAGGGCGAGGGCGCCGGGCACGTGCAGTCGCTGATCTTCGGCGGCGTGCTCTTCACCGCGGCGGTGATGGTCGGCGCGCTGGCGGTGATCGGCGACCTGCTGCACGGCCAGCGGATGCTGACCCAGCGGGTCTTCGAGCGCGTGCGCCGGATCGAGCTGCAGTTGGGCGTGCCGCCGAGCCACTACGAGCCCGGGGCCCACCCGACCGGCCAGGAGGCCACGACCGGCGCCCACGCGGGCCCGGGCGGTTCCCATTCCACCGAAGAGCGCGAGGCGATCCGACCGTGAGCACCCCCGAGAAGACGCGCGGCACCGGCGGCGCGCCGGTCACGACCAGCGACGACGGGATCGTCACCGGCAACACGTACGACAAGTACGGCTCGACCAACCCCGTCGTCCGGAAGCTGATGGCCGGGTTCGAGAGCAACCTCGCCGCCCTCTTCACCCGCGCGGCCCCGGAGAGTCTGCTCGACGTCGGCTGCGGCGAGGGCGTCCTGGTCCACGAGTGGGCGCTGCAGCTGGGCGACAAGCGCGTGGTCGGGCTCGACCTCGAGGAGCCGTCGATCCAGGCCGGCTGGGCCCAGCGCCAGGCGCCGAACCTCGAGTACAAGATCATGCGGGCGGAGAACCTGCCGTTCGCCGACGACGAGTTCGACGTCGCCTCGGCGATCGAGGTCCTCGAGCACGTTCCCGATCCCGAGCACACGGTCGCCGAGATGGCGCGCGTCGCGCGTCGCTGGCTGCTGGTGTCGGTCCCCCGCGAGCCGCTCTGGCGCGCCGTCAACATGGCGCGCGGGGCCTACGTCAAGGACCTGGGCAACACGCCCGGCCACCTCAACCACTGGTCGACCCAGTCGTTCAAGCGGCTGCTGAGCCAGCACGGCGAGGTCGTCGAGGTCCGCAAGCCGTTCCCCTGGACGCAGCTGCTCGTCCGCGTCGGGGACTGAGCCCGTCCCCCGGTCGGCGGTCTCGTCCGGACAGGCCGCGTGAGCGATCGCTCCCCCTACGACCCGGCCGGCCCGGCGCACGTCCCGGCTGGGGCGCTGCCGCCGGATCCGGCGCTCGACCCGTCGGGCGCCGTCGTGGACGAGGCCCTGATCGAGGCGGTCGAGGAGGCCGCCGAGGGGCACGGCTCCTACGCCCGCGGGGCGCGGATCCTGTCGATCGGGATCGCCTCGACCGGGCTCCTGACCTTCGCCTTCTTCGCCGCCGGCTCGCACGCGCTCGGCGAGGAGCGCTACAACGCCGTCGCCTTCCTGTGGTCGGTCCTGTTCGTCGCGATGTCGGTCATGTACCGGCCGGTCGAGCAGCTGCTGTCGCGGACGATCGCGACCGCCCGCGCACGCGGCGAGGAGCACCCGTCGCTGCGCGAGCCGCTGCTGCTGCAGGCCGGCTTCGCGGTCGCCCTGCTGATCGGCGCGTTCGCGGCACGGGACTTCCTCGAGGGGCCCAGCCGGCTCGGCGACGGAGGCCTGTTCTGGGTCCTGATCGGGGCGTCGGCGGCCTACGCCGCCAGCTACTTCGCCCGCGGGTTCGTGGCCGGCCATCAGTGGTTCGGCCTCTACGGCGGTCTCGTCCTCTTCGAGTCGCTGGCGCGGATCCTGTTCCCGATCGGGGTCCTGATGGGGATCGCGAGCGGCCAGATCGCGGTCGCGCTCGGGATCCTCGCGGCTCCGCTGGCGTCGCTGGCCGTGGTGCCGTGGGCGATCCGCGGGGCGCATTCGCGGCTGCAGGTCGACGCGGCGGCCCGGGCCGCCGAGGCCGACGACGACGACGGCGCCGCGCCCGGCCGCTCGGCGGCCGGCGGCGGCGCGCTGCTCGCCGGCGGCGGCTTCGCGGTCGCCGTCGCGCTGATCCAGCTGGGCGAGCAGACGCTGGTCAACGCCGGCGCGCTGCTGGCCGACGACAAGGTCCTGACCGGCGTGATCTTCAACGCGCTGCTCGTCACGCGGGCGCCGCTGCAGCTCTTCCAGGCGATCCAGACCTCGCTCCTCCCCCATCTGTCCCAGCTCGACGCCACCAGCGACCGCGAGGCGTTCTCGCGCGCGATCCGGCTCACCGTGCTGGCGATCGTCGGCTTCGCCGGCAGCGTCGCCGTCGGCCTGCTGCTCCTGGGCCCGTGGGCGATGGGGGTCGTCTTCGACTCCCAGCACGACTATGGCCGCGTCGGCCTGGCCGTGGTCGCGATCGGCATGGGCGCCCACCTGATCGCGGGCACCCTCAACCAGGCCGCCCTCGCGCGGGGCCACGCGGCCGCGGCCGCCGCCGCCTGGCTCAGCTCGGCCGCGCTCTTCGTCGCCTGGATGCTGGCGGCCCCGGTCGACGACAAGCTCGTCCGGGCCGAGGTCGGTTACGGCGCCGTCGCGCTGGTCCTCTGCGGGCTGCTCTACCTGGTCTACCGGCGGCCGTCGTCGACGTCGACGGCGCCGGCGGTCGGGTAGCGGTCGAACGTCAGGACGGTGGCGCCCCGCGCCCGACTGCCACCATCCGACGACGATGAGCCCCGACCGTCCGATCACGCCCGGCCGCTACCGGCACTACAAGGGCCCCGAGTACCAGGTCCTCTTCGAGGCCCGCCACAGCGAGACGGAGGAGCCGCTGGTGGTCTACCGCGCGCTCTACGGCGAGCGCGGGCTGTGGGTCCGGCCGAAGGCGATGTTCGGCGAGACCGTCGACGTCGACGGGGTCTCGCGGCCACGGTTCGCCCTGGTCGAGGCGGACCACGGCCCTTCGCCGTCCACGAGCTGACGCCACACCGTCGGCGCGACGCCACGGACCATGGTTCGGCCCGGGGACGGCGCGGCCCGCTCACGTCGGGGCCGCGCCGTCCCACCTCCCGCGTTCCCGGCCGGCGCCGGGCCCGCGGTCGGGGTCGGCCGAGGGGGCTAGAGCACCGGCACCTGGTTGACGTTGATCGCCGGCGCGTGGGCCTTCGACGACTGGAACGTCGCGTTGCCGGCGTAGGAGGCGTCCCAGCCGAGCTGCAGGACCGACGCCAGGATGTTGGCGAGATCGCCGGGGCAGACGAAGCCACCGACGGCGTCGGTGGTCGGCTTGCAGACGGTGATCAGGCCGTTGCCGATCGTGATCTTGACCTGCTGTCCGGCGATCGAGGCCCCGTTGCCCCGCTGCGTCAGGCGACCGCGGAACTCCAGCGGCACCCGCAGCGTGGTCGGCCCGAAGACCAGCACCGACGGCTGGACCGTCAGGGTCGTGGCGATCGTCGGCGCCGCCGACGCCGACGACGTGATCCCGAGAGCCGCGAACGCCGTCGCAAGCGCGACGGCGGTACCACGCATGAACCTCTTGGACATGAAGTCCCCCTTGTGGGCACGCGACTCCCATCGAGCCGCGAACGTTGGTTGGTCAGGGCGCTCGCGACGGCGGGGGACCAGACCGCACGCGCGCCTCGCCCTGAACGGTAGCGCGCTGGAACGGCCGACGCCAAGCGATCCTGTGAACGTCGTGCGACCGCGGACGAACGATCGGGCAGCCACCAGGGACGCCCGACCGACCGTCCACGGCCACGGCCACGGCGTCATTCGTCGCCGATCGCCACCAGCACGTCGATCCTGGCCGCCCGTCGCGCCGGCGGTCGCGCCGCCAGCACGCCCGCCAGGCCGGCGAGCACCACCAGGATCACGATCGAGACGATCGGCACCGTCAGGGCGAAGCCGTCGATCGTCACCCCGACCGCGGTCGCCAGCACGAAGCCGAGCACGACGCCCAGCGTCGCCCCGAGCAGCGCCGTGATCAGGGCCTCGACGGTCACCATCCGCCGCACCTGGCGCTGGGTGGCGCCGACCGCGCGCAGCAGGCCGATCTCGCGGATCCGCTCGGCGATCGACAGCGAGAGCGTGTTGACGATCCCGAAGAACGCCACGATCACCGACAGCGCCAGCAGCGCGTAGACCATCATCAGCAGCTGGTCGACCTGCTTGGTCTGGGTGCCGATCCAGTCGTCCTTGGACTGCACCTCGGCGCCCGGGTAGTCGCGTTGGAGCGACCGCTCCAGCTCCTGCGGGCGCTCGTCGGTCCGCACCAGGACGAACGCCGGACGGGGATCGGCCAGCCGGCGCGCGGTCGCCGTCGAGACCCACGAGCCGTCCATCGTGAAGCCCGCGTCGGCGATCACGCCGATCACGCGCAGCTGCTGCCGGCGGGTGTTGGCCCCGGTCACGACGATCGTCCCGCCGGTCGTGGCCCGCAGCTTCTCGGCATCGCCCTCGCCGAGCAGGACCTCGCCCGGGCCGGGGTCGCGGACCTGCCGTCCGTCGGCCGTGTGCAGCCGCAGGAGCCCCTGGTCGAAGACGCCGGGATCGGCCAGGTTCAGCGACATCTGCTCGCCCCCGGCCTTGACCGAGACGAAGCTCATCGCCCCGGCGGCGCGCACGGCCGGATCGCGCCGCAGCACGGCCGGGAGCTCCGGCGGCAGCGACGACATGCCGCCGTCGCGGCTCTGGACGACGACCGGGGCGTCGACCGCCTGCTCCAGGTCGCCCCGCAGCGTCTCGCGCATGCCCGAGGCGAAGACGGTGGCGAACACCATCAGCGCCAGGCCGACCATCAGCGCGGCCGCGGTGACGGCGGTGCGACCGGGCTGGCGGACCGCGTTGTCGCGCGCCAGCCGGCCGGGCAGGCCGAAGATCCGCGTCATCGGACCGCCGACCAGCGCCGCCAGCGGCGCGACCAGGATCGGCGACAGCAGCGCGGTGCCGATGAACAGCAGCGCGGCGCCGACTCCCGCGGCGGCCGACCCGCCGTCGCCGTCGATCGTGCCGGTCACCGCCAGCAGCAGCAGCGCGGTGCCGATCGCCGCCAGCACCGCCCCGGCGATCACGCCGCCCCGTCGCACCCGCCCGCGCGCCGGCGGGGCCGCGGCCTCGCGCAGCGCCTCGACCGGCGGCACCCGGGTCGCCCGGTTGGCCGGCACGAAGCTGGAGATCATCGTCACGAGGATCCCGACGAGCAGCCCGACCACGATCGTCCGCGGGGCGAAGACGGTCGACGTCGACGGGAAGTCGACGCCGAACGACGCCATCAGCGACCGCAGCCCCGGGGCCACGAGCAGGCCGGCCGCGACGCCGACGACGGAGCCGATCACCCCGATCGCCAGCGACTCGCCCAGCACCTGGCGGCGGACCTGCCCGCGGGTCGCGCCGAGCGCCCGCAGCAGCGCGTGCTCGCGCTGGCGCTGGGCGACGGTGATCGAGAAGGTGTTGAAGATCAGGAACGCGCCGACGAAGGTCGCGATCCCCGCGAACACCAGCAGGATCGTGGGCAGGAAGCTCAGGTTGTCCTGGATGTCCTTGGCCTGCTTGCTGGCCTCGGCCTCGCCGGTGCGAACGGTCGCCTCGCCGCCGACCGCCCGGCGGACGCTGGCCTCCAGCTGCTGCGCCGAGACCCCGGGATCGCGCCGGACCGCGACCGTGTTGTAGTAGTTGCGGGGCGTGCGGGAGGCGAGCGCGACCGCGGTCGGCTGGGTCGTGATCGCGACCGTCGCGCCGCCGAACGAGCCGACGCCGTCGAGCTCGACGGTGCCGACGAGCCGCAGCTTCCGCTGCGGCCCCGCCAGCTGCACGGGAACCTCGTCGCCGAGCGCGTAGCCGCCCTTCTCGGCCGCCTTCCGGTCGAGCGCGATCTCGTCGTCCGCTCGCGGCGCGTGGCCGCTGGCGTAGCGGGTGGAGCCGAACCAGTCGGCGTTCGGCTCGTCGCCGGAGAGGACGCCCGGGGCGAATCCGCTGCCGAGCCGATCGCGGCCGTTCTTCTCGAAGACGACCAGCTGCTGGCTGCCGACCACGCCGATCGCCTCGCGGACGCCGTCGGCTCCGCGGACCTTGTCCAGGACGTCGCGCGGCATCTGCGGCGGGTCGCTGCCGAAGCTGTCGACGCCCTGCTCGCTGTTCGGCGTCACGATCACGTCGGCGCCGCGGGTGGTCGCCTGGGTGAGGTTGTCGAAGCTGCGATCGATCGTGTCGGTGTAGACCAGGGTGCCGGAGACCAGCGCGACGCCGAGGACGACGGCCAGCGCCGTCATCAGGGTTCGTCGGACGTGGGACCGCAGCCCCCGCAGCAGGAGGGCGCGCATCAGGCCGTCGGCGTCGGATCGGAGGTCTCGCGCAGGCGCTCGTGGACGTCGTCGGCGCCCCCGGCCGGCCCGTCGTGCACGATCCGCCCGTCCTTCAGCACCAGCAGCCGGTCGGCGAAGCTGGCGGCGTGCGGGTCGTGGGTCACCATCACCACCGACTGCCCGAGCCCGTCGACCGAGTGCCGCAGCAGCCCGAGGATCTCGTCGGACGAGCGCGAGTCGAGGTTGCCGGTCGGCTCGTCGGCGAACACGACCGCGGGCCGGCTGGCGAGCGCGCGGGCGACGGCGACGCGCTGCTGCTGGCCGCCGGAGAGCTCGCTCGGGCGGTGGTGGCGGCGGTCGCCGAGGCCGATCGTGGTCACGAGCTGCTCGAGCCACTCGGGGTCCGGCTCGCGACCGGCGATCGTCAGCGGCAGGAGGATGTTCTCCTCCGCCGTCAGCACCGGCAGCAGGTTGAATGCCTGGAAGACGAAGCCGATCCGGTCGCGTCGCAGCTCGGTCAGGTGGCGATCGTCGAGGTCGGTGATCTCGACGCCGTCGATCGTGACCGTGCCGGCGTCCGCGCGATCGAGCCCGGCGATGCAGTGCATCAAGGTCGACTTGCCGGAGCCCGACGGCCCCATGATCGCGGTCAGCTCGCCGGCGCGGAAGTCGACGGAGACGTCGTCGAGGGCGGTGATGGCCGTCTCACCGCTGCCGTAGGTCTTGGAGAGCCCGGAGGCCTGCACGATCGGGGTTGGCACGGGACTCATCCAACCAGAGGCGAGCCGCCCCGGTGCGGGATCCTGGGGCAATCCCCCGGTCACCCGGGGGAATCCCCCATGCCGGGCGCGGAGCCCGGTCGACGCGATCCGATCCGGTTGCGGGCGCTGGAGCGGCGGGCGGGCGAGCAGGTCGCGGAAGCTCATCGGCCGACCGTACGGCGGCCGCTTGAGGGTTCTCTGACAAGTCCGCCGCGGCGCGGCGCGGACCGCGGAGGCGGGCCCCGCCAGCGCTCAGCCGCGCGGACCCGGGATCCGCTCGGCGACCGCCGCCTGCGCCTCCTGCGCCTTGGCGGTCAGCGCGCGCACGGCCTCGCCCGGGTCGGGCTTCCCGAAGACCGCCGAGCCGGCGACGAAGACGGTGGCGCCGGCGGCCGCGCAGACCCCGATCGTGTCCAGGTCGACGCCGCCGTCGACCTCGATCGGCACGTCGGCGGGCAGCAGCGCGGCCATCCGCTCGATCTTCGCGGGCGACGTGGTGATGAACTTCTGCCCGCCCCACCCCGGGTTGACCGTCATCGCCAGCGCCAGGTCGAGCAGCTCTGCGGTCTCGACCAGCGGGTCGGGCGGCGTGCCGGGGCAGAGCGCCAGGCCCGCCAGGGCGCCCAGCTCGCGCGCCAGGCCGAGCGCGTAGTGCAGCTGCGGCGTCGCCTCGGCGTGAACGGTCAGGACGTCGGCGCCGGCCTTGGCGAAGTCGGCCAGCTGGCGCTCCGGGCGCTCGATCATCAGGTGCACGTCGAGGATCGCGTCGACGCCCTTGAGCGCGTCGACGACGATCGGGCCCATCGTGATCGGCGGGACGAAGTGGCCGTCCATCACGTCGATGTGGACGACGCTGGCCCCGGCCGCGACCACCTCCTCGACCTGGCTGCGCAGCTTCCCGAAGTCGCTGGCGAGGATCGAGGGGGCCACGCCCTTCAGGCGGGCCAGGCGCGGGTCGGTCGTGCTCACAGGCGTGAGGGTAGCGGCGTCACACCTGCACCAGCATCGAGCTGCCGCAGTGGTTGCAGGCCAGCGTCGCGGTCTTCGACATCCGCACGATCGTCGAGTGCTCGCCGCAGTTCGGGCAGACCGAGCGCAGCTCGTAGCGGAGCAGGCAGTTGACGCAGCGATAGCGCCCGGGGAGATTCGTCGGGCGCAGCCACGGCTCGTGACAGCCGGGGCAGCTCAGGCCGAGGTCAACCTCCATGGCCTTGACTATAGGAACTCCTGGGCCGCGACCCCCTCACCCCTCGGCCGAGGTCGCCGGCGGCCGCCGCGATCAGCCGCCGACGGCCGAGATGTAGAAGCCGTCGGTGCCGTCGCGGTGCGGCCAGAGCCGCGTGATCTTCCCCTCGGGCAGGCGCTCCTCGCCCGGGTTCAGCGTGCAGACGCTGTAGACCAGGCGGCCGCCGGGCTTGACGGCCCGCTGGGCGACCTCGAGCAGCCGCCCCTGCAGCCGGCCCAGCTCGGGCAGGTCGCGCTCCTGGACCCGCCAGCGCAGGTCGGGGTGCGAGGCCAGCGTCCCGAGCCCCGAGCAGGGCGCGTCCAGCAGGACCCGGTCGAACGAGCCGGCGGCCAGCTCGACCTCGAGCGCGTCGCCCGAGATCACCTCGACGTTGCCCGCGCCGACCCGCTCGCAGGTCCGCCGCAGCGCCCGGGCCCGGCCGCCGTGCTTCTCGATCGCGACGATCGTCCCCTCGCCGCCCATCAGCGCGGCCATGTGGGTCGTCTTGCCGCCCGGCGCGGCGCAGAGGTCCAGCACCCGCTCGCCCGGCTGCGGGTCGACCGCGCGGGCGGCGCGCATCGAGCCGCGCGACATCGCGACGTAGTGGCCCTCGCGCCAGCCCGGGTCGGCCAGGACGTCGAGGCCGCCGGTCACGCGCCGCGCCTCGGGCAGCGCGTCGTCGAACGGCTCGCCCGGGACCACGATCCCGCCGGCCGGAGCGCCGTCCTCGCCGAGCGGACCGGTCCGCAGCGTGTTGACGCGCAGCACCAGCTCGGTCGGGCGGTTGCCGGCGGCCAGCAGCGCCCGGGTCGGGTTCGGGCCCAGCCACTTCCACCAGCGCTTGACCAGCCACAGCGGGTGGCTGTGGCGGATCGCGGCGCCGTCGGGCGTGTCGTCGGCCGGCAGGCGGAGCTTGCCGCCGTCGTCGTCGATCACCCTCCGGAGGACGGCGTTGACGAGCTTGAAGCCCAGGTTCGGCTTGGCCAGCTCGACCGCCGAGGCGACCGCCGCGCGGTTCGGCGTCCCGTCGCTGAAGAGCAGCTCGTAGAGCCCGATGTGCAGCGCCGCGCGGACCTCGACGTCGAGGTCGCGGTCGACGTGGCGCGAGATCACGTAGTCGAGCGTCAACCGCCGCTGAACGGCCCCGAACGCCAGCCGCTTGGCCTGGGCGCGCTCGCGCGGCGGCAGGTCCCCGGCCGCCCCGTGGAGGGCGCGGTCGGCGAAGGCCCCGTCGCGCAGGACCCGGACGACGACCTGGTGCGCCGCCCGGCGGGCGATGCCGGCGCGGTCCTCGCGGCGCGGGCCGCCCGGCCCGGTGCCCCGGCCGGCGGGGG
>NZ_AGUD01000084.1 GCF_000240225.1 Patulibacter medicamentivorans | reverse complement strand
CCGCCGGGCCGCGCGGCTCACGCCCGGCCCCCGGCCACGGCCGCGCGATCGAGTCGCCGGCGGTGCTCGCGCCAGTACTGGGCCCGGCCGAGCGGGTTCTGGTACGCCCAGGCGGCCGCGGCGATCGCCCCGCGCCGCTGCAGCCAGAAGCCGTCCGGGAGCGCCCGCGGCGTCCGTCGCCGCAGGCGCACGTCGGCGACCGCGACGCCCGGACCCTCGTCGCGCCGGCGGATCGCCAGCACGCTGCCGTCCGCGTCGTAGATCGCCGCGCCGCCGGCGTAGCGCCCATGGTAGGTGACGCCGGCCAGCGGCCAGGGGCAGTTGAAGCTTCCCGCGTGCGCGGCGTGGACGACCGGGGCTCCGACGTAGGGCGCGAACCGCGCCGGCGCGTCGACCGCGCGACGGTGGTTGGCGGCCTCCAGCGACCGGAACAGCGCGCGCGGCGGCCACGGCGGGATGCTCCACCAGCCCGAGCCGCCGACCACCAGGTCGACCCGGCCGGCGAGCCGCTCGGCGGTCTGGCAGCGCATCAGCTCCCAGCAGAGGGCGACGCCGACGGCCGTGCCGCTGGCGTCGAACCGGCCCGGATCGCCGCCGCCGACGTAGAGCGCGCTCTCCCACATCGTCGGCAGGTCCTTGTCGTGGCGCCCGACGAGGGTGCCGTCGGGCCTGTAGAGCAGGAAGGCGTTGCGGACGTGGCCGTCGGCGTCGCGGACCAGCGTCGATCCTCCGACGTGGGCCCCGTGACGGGTGGCCAGATCACGCAGCAGCCGCGTCGGCGCCCCGTCGTGCGACGGCGCGGCGTCCCGCAGCTCGGGCCGGTTGGCGACGCCGGTCGAGAAGAACTCCGGCAGCACGATCCAGCTCGCGCCCTGGGCCGCGGCGTCGCCGGCGAGCGCCTCGGCCATCGCCAGGTTCGCGTCGACGTTGCCGACCTCGGCCTCCATCTGGAGCGCCGCCGCGCGGATCGTCGTCGTCCCGTTCGCCATCCCGTCCCTTCCCGTTGTAGTCCTACTCGAAACTGAGCGCAACTATAATCATGGCCGTGGCCACGTCAACCGCGAGACCGGCGAGGCGCTCGGCCGGCGTAGACTCGCGACGGTGACCGAGCAGGCTCCGACCCGCGGGCAGCGCCGCAAGGCGCGCACGGCCCGGGCGATCCTCGAGGCGGCCAGCGAGCTGTTCTTCCTGCGCGGGATGGCGCGGACCACGATCGACGAGATCGCCGAGCGGGCCGACGTCTCGGTCGGGTCGGTGTACTTCCACTTCCGCTCGAAGGAGGGCGTCTACCTGGCGCTGGTCGAGGAGGCCCTCGACGTCAACGAGCGCTACATGCGCGACGTGCCCGACGAGCCCTCGCCGCTGCGGCGCGTGCTCGACGCCGGCGAGGCCTACCTGCGCTTCCACCTGGAGCGGCCGGACGCCTTCCGGCTGGTCGCGCTGCGGATCCTCGAGCCGACCGTCGACGCCGGCCTGAGCGCGGTCGAGCAGCGGATCGCCGACCGCGTCGAGCGGCTGGTCGGTGCGGTCGGCGACGACCTCCAGGCCGCGATCGACGCGGGCGAGATCCGCCCGATCGCCGCCGAGGACGGGATGCGGTTCCTGTGGGGCGCGTGGAACGGCGTGATCGCGCTGAGCCTGCGCCAGGACCGGTTGCGGCTGACCGACGAGCAGGTCCGCTCGGCGCTCGACGAGGGCCGGGCGATCGTCGAGCGCGGCCTCGCCGTCTGAGCGGGCGAGGCCGCCCGCGACGTCGTCAGTCGAGCATCTCGGTGGCGAGCAGGTAGACCGGCGTCAGCAGCCCGAGCGCGGACGCCAGCTCGCCGGGAACCGCCATCCGGTCGCCGGCACCGACCTCGATCGCGGCCGCGACGTGACGCAGCGCCAGCCGCGGCACGTCGCCGAGCTCGGCGCAGCCCGCGGTCTGCCGGTCGGCTCCGTGGGCCACCACCAGGCTGGCCTCTCGGGCCGCCACGTCGCGCCACGGCCCGGGCGCGTAGCCGACCTCGGCCGCGTGCGTCTGGAGCGCCTGCCAGATCAGCCGCACCGCCCCCGCCGTGGTCTGGCGGACGATCCGCAGGACGGGCGGCGGCGGCTCCTCGAGCGCCACGTACTCCGCGGCGACGGTCAGGTTGACCAGGTGCCCGAGCGACGCGCACAGCAGCGAGAGCGTCGACCGCCGCCGCTCGATCGTCTCGTCCTGGACCGTGACGTCGATCCCGAGCGCGATCGCGTACAGCAGGCCGCGCCCGGCGTCGGCCTCGGTGAGCGGAGCGATCCGGGCGAAGGGGCGGACGGCGGCGAGCGAGTGGGACCGGGCATCGGGGACGCGCATGCCCTTCTGTCGCAGGTTCCGCCGAAGTCCCCCCTCCCCACCTCGAAGCGCCCGCCGTCGGCGAGGCCGGTGTGCCCGGCACATGCGCGAGCGGTCGTGCTGGACCTCGCGCCGGGGCGCAGCCTGGTCGAGAACCCGGTCACCCCAGAGGCCCACCAGGGCGCGACCAGACGCAACCCGAGCCCTCGCCCCAAGGGACTTCCAGCCAGGGCCTTGCGAGGCCCCGCTACCCCGACGCCAGCGCCCGCACCACCTCGGCCGCCGGCCGCACGTCGCCGATCCGCCCAACGCCCTGCCCGGCGTAGAGCGCGGTCGCGCGGAGGATCCGATCGGGACCGCCGCCGGCGACCGGCGGACCCGGCGTGAGGACCGGGATCGTCGGGTGCTGGACCCTCGCCGCCAGCTCCATCACGGTCAGCGGCAGGACCCGCCCGAGCGGCCCGCTGGCCGCGCTCAGCAGCCGCACCGCGCGCGGCCCACGGGGATCCCGGCGACACCAGCGGTCGGTCGCCGCGTTCACCAGCACCCGGTGGCGCATCGGCCAGCCGAAGCCGAAGAGCAGCGTGTCGACGGTCCGCGATCCGTCGATCAGCGCCCGCTTGTAGCCGGGGTGGGCGCGGGACTCCTCAGTGGCCAGGAAGCGGGTGCCGACGACGGCGGCGTCGGCACCCTCGGCCAGCACCCGGGCGACATCGGCGCCGTCGACGATCCCGCCGGCGGCCAGCACCGGCGTCCGGTCGGGGACCTCGTCACGGACCGCGCGCAGGGCCGCCCTCAGCGGCAGGGCCGCGTAGGTGTGGCCTCCCGCCTCGAGCCCCTGGACGATCAGCCCGTCGACCCCGTCGGCGAGTGCTCGCCGGGCCTCGGTCGCGGTCCCGACCTGCTGCAGGACGACGATCCCCGCCGCCCGCAGCGTCGCCACGACGCGCGGGGCGAAGCCGCCGTGCAGCACCACGACCGTCACGCCGGACTCGACGCAGGCGCGGACGTGAGCCCTGCGCAGGAACGGCAGCAGTAGGTTGGCCGCGACCGGGCGACCGGCGGCGAGCGCCCGGGCCGCGCGCAGCTCGGCCGAGAACGCCCGCGGCGGCATGATCCCGACGGTCCCGAGGCCGCCCGCGGCCGAGACCGCCGCGGCCAGCGGCGCGGTCGACAGCCCGCCGCCCATCCCGGCCTGGACGACCGGGTGCTCGAGGCCGATCCGCTCCGCCCAGCTGCTCATCGCCCCAGCCTAGGGCCGCGGGAACGTCGTCGGGCGGGGCGCGCGACACCGCGTTCGGCCGCCGGCGGTGGCGCCCGCACGGCGCGCGACCGGGCTCGACGCCGCAGCCTCATCGACCACCGCGATCCGCCACCCGCGCGCGGAACTCCGCGCCCACGTCGGGGTCGTCGCGGATCGCCCCGCGGCGGGCGAGCGTCGTTGTCGCGGCGCCCCGCGCGCCGACGCCGCGCAGCGTCATGCAGAGGTGCTCGGCCTCGAGCGCGACCCCGACGCCGACCGGCGCCAGCTCGTCCTGCAGCCAGTCTGCGACCTGCGCGGTCAGCCGCTCCTGCGTCTGGAGCCCGCTCGAGAACCACTCGACCACCCGCGCCAGCTTGCTGAGACCGACGATCCGCTCCCCGGGCACGTAGCCGACGTGGGCCACGCCATGGAACGGCAGCAGATGGTGCATGCAGAGCGACCGGAAGGGGATGTCGTGGACCACCACCAGCTCGTCGTAGCCCTCGTCGTTCGGGAACGTCGTCGCGTCGAAGGGCCGTGGCGTCAGCAGCTGGCCGAAGGCCGCCGCAACCCGCCGCGGGGTCTGGCGCAGCGCCTCCTCGTCGCCTGCGGGATCGGCGCCGAGCGCCCGCAGCAGCTCGGCCGTCGCCCGCTCGGCCCGAGCCAGGTCGATCCCCTCCTCCGTCCGCTCGCCGCGCGCCGGAAGCGCCGCCAGATCCTGCGACCCGCTCACCGCTCGCGTCCCGGGGAGCGCGGCCGGTCGTAGTGCCAGGCGAGCCGCGTCAGGGTCAGCGCCGCCAGCAGCAGGCCGACGTCGCGCAGCGCGATGTCGTAGTAGCCCGACAGCGTCAGGTAGTTGACGATGATCCCCGCGAGCCAGGCCGCCACCAGCGGCGCCCCGTAGCGGGGGCGGATCGCCACGGCGACGCCGGCGACGATCTCGATCACGCCGACCAGGTGCATCGCGTCCGAGCCGTCGCCGGGCAGCAGGTCGTTGAGCCATGGGGCCAGGTAGATCGGCCAGTCGACGAGGACGTCGAGGAACTTGTCGAGGCCGAAGGCGATCGGCGCGACGGCGAACGCCAGCCGCAGCATCAGGAACGCCTGGTAGCCGGCGTCGCGGGCGACGGCGGAGGACGCCGGAAGCGCGCGCGGCTGCGGGAGGGGATCGGCGGGAAGGTCGATGGACACGGGAAGGCTCCGTTCTAAAACAAGTTGATCTTAGTTTAAGAACAGGGAACTCCCTCGCCGCTCGAATGTCAAGAGTCATTGGCGATAGAATCGGGCGATGGACGATCCCGGGCTCGACGCGATTGCCGCGCTCGGCGGGCTGGCGGACCCCGTGCGCCGCCGGCTCTACGAGGCCGTCGCCGGCTCCCCCACGCCGATCGGCCGCGGCGAGGCGGCCGACGCCGCCGGGATCACCCGGACGCTGGCCGCCTACCACCTCGATCGACTGGCCAAGGACGGCCTGCTGGTCGTCTCCTATGCCCGCCGCTCCGGCCGCTCCGGCCCCGGCGCCGGACGCCCGGCGAAGCTCTACGCCCGCGCCGAGGCGGAGTTCGCCGCGACCGCCCCGCCGCGCGACTACGGGCTGGCGGCGCTGCTGCTGGCCGAGGCCGCCGCGGGCGACGCCACCGGCACCACCGGGCGGGCGCTGCGGGCCGCGGCCGAGCAGCTCGGCCGCGAGCTCGCCGACGCCGATCCCGCTCCGGCGACGGTCGAGGACGCGCTGCGCTCGCGCGGCTACGAGCCCTACGACGACGACGGGACGCTGCGGCTGCGCAACTGCCCGTTCCACGCCGCCGCCCAGCGCCACCCCGATGTCGTCTGCGCGATGAACCTGGCGCTGCTCGACGGCCTGGCGAGCGGCCTGGCGTGCCCGGCGCAGCCGCAGCTGGACCCAGGGCCCGACCGCTGCTGCGTGGCGATCCCGGCAGCGGACCGGACGCTGCGTCGCGGGTCGCGACGCTAGACGGAGCGTCCCCTGGGCGCGCGGCCCGCCGCCCGCGAGACTGCTCGCATGAGCCATCCGATCCGCCCCCTCGCCGACCGCGACCGCGCAGCCTGGGACGTGCTCTGGGCGGGCTACCTGGACTTCTACCGCCGCGAGCTCCCGTCCTCGGTGACCGACGAGAGCTTCCGGCGCCTCTGCGGCCAGGAGGGGATGTTCGCGTTCGTCGCCGTGGACGAGGCCGACCGCCCGATCGGCCTGGTCCACGCGCTGCTCCACCCCTCGACCTGGAGCACCGGCGGCTCCTGCTACCTCGAGGACCTGTTCGTGGCGCCCGAGGTCCGCGGCGGGGACGTCGGGCGGCGCCTGATCGAGGCCGTGGCGGAGGAGGCCCGCAAGCGCGGCGCGACCCGGCTGCACTGGCGGACCCAGCAGTTCAACGGCCGCGCCCGCAGCCTCTACGACCAGGTCGCGCGGCTGTCGTCGATGGTGATCTACGAGCGCGACCTGACCGCGAGCTGAGCGGCGGCGGCCCCGCCGCGCGGGGTGGCAGAGTCTGGCGCGAGATGGAGCCTCGCCGACAACGGATGCGCGGTGCCGATCGCCGCGAGCAGCTGCTCGACGTGACGCTGCACCTGGTCGCCAGCGACGGCGCCCACGCGCTGTCGATCGACCGCGTGGCCCGCGAGGCCGGGGTCGCGCGGACCGTCGTCTACGCGCATTTCGACTCGCTCGACGCCCTGGCCGACGCGCTGATCACCCGCAGCGAGCAGCGGGCGGTCCAGCGCGTCGCGGCCCTCGTCCCGGCGGCCGCGATCCGCAGCGCATCGCTGTCCGGCATCGACGTCGACCGGCTGCTGCTCGACGGGCTCCGCGGGCTGTTCTCGGAGCTGGCCCGCGACCCGGACATGTGGCACGTCGTCTTCCTGGCGCCGGAGGGGCTGCCGCCGCGGTTCGCCGCCCGGCTCGACGCCGGGCGCGAGCTGGTGGCGAGCCTGCTGGAGCCGGTCGTCGCCCGCGGGCTCGAGCGGCGCGGGCTGGGCGCGCTCGACAGCGACGTGATCACCCGGATGCTGCAGGCGGTGATCCGCGAGGGCGCCCGGCTGCACCTGCGTGACCCGGCGACCTACCCCGTCGAGCGCCTGCTGGGCCAGATCGAGGCCTTCCTCACCGCGGTCCGCCCCGCCGGCAAGGTACATCGCCGTACAGAGGACGATCCCGAGCCGCGATCAGGCATCAGGGCTGATCGTGACCCGACTTGACGGGGCACTCCGCGGCGTTAACATACGCGACTGTACATAGTCGCCCGGCGACCGGACGTGGCCGCTCTCGCGACGCCCACGTCCCAGGAGGAGCAGCACCATGTCCGTGTTCCCACGGCTGCGCCGCGCGTTGATCGCCGGCGCTGCCCTCGCCTGCCTCGGCGCGGCGGTCCCGGCCGTCGCCAACGCCGATCCGCCGACGCTCGAGCGCGCCCGCGGCGACTGGATGACCGACGTCAACAACCGGCAGTGCGACCGGCCCGGCGTCCAGCACGTGATCTACCTGCCCGGATTCATCGCCTTCGGCAACGACGACACCGAGACGATCTCGCGCACCAACGCGGTCGTCGGCTGGACCATCAACAGCGCCCCGCGGCCCTGCGTCTGGGTCTACCGCTACTCGCACCCGCTCGTCGGCGGCAGCGTCGGGCTCGGCGCCCTGGCCGAGTCGGCGGCCGGCCTCGGCCGGCTCATGGACGAGCGCGGCATCCCCGGCAAGGTCGACCTGATCGGCTACTCCGAGGGCGGGCAGGTGGCCAACTACGCCGTGCTCCACTGGCTCGCCGATCGCGTCCGCCACCAGGTCGGCCTGGCCGGCCTCGTGCGGCCGATCGTCGACATCCACGACTACCCGTTCCCGCCGCCGTTCCAGAACATCCCGGTCGGCAGCGGGCGGATCAACCTCTTCACGGTCGGCGTGATGCCGCCGGGCGGGTTCTACTTCCAGGACCTCGTCAGCCAGGGGTACTGGCGGGAGGCGCTCCCGGGCACCACCAACGGCGAGGACGGTCGCGACAACGACTCGCAGGTCTGCTACTACGACCAGGTCGGCAGCCGCGACCAGTTCTTCGGCGAGGGCGCTCGCGGCGTGGGCGCGATGCACAAGGGCGCGCGAGGCTGGGCGCCGCTCTACATCCCCGGCGTCGACCACGGGATCGTCAACGACGTGCCGGCGATCCAGCGCGCGCTGGACTTCCTGAGCACCCCCTGCTGATCGACCGGCGGCGGGCGGGCTCGTCCGGAGCCCGCCCGCCGGCCGGCCCTACTGCAGCGCCGAGGTCAGCCGCGCCAGGTTGTCGACGATCCGGCTCGGCCACGGGCGGCCACGGTGCTCGGCCAGCGTCAGCTCCCGGCTGACGCTGCGGTAGTGGTCCTCGACCGCCCGCAGCTGGTCGGCGAACTCGCGGCCGGAGACCATCAGCGACAGCTCCATGTTGAGGCCGAACGAGCGCATGTCCATGTTCGACGAGCCGACCACCGAGACGTCCTCGTCGACCGTCAGGTGCTTGGCGTGGAGGATGTACGGCGCCGGGTAGCGGTGGATCCGCACGCCGGACCGCAGCAGCGGCTCGTAGTAGGAGCGCTGCGCGTGGAAGACCAGCGGCTGGTCGCCGATCTCGGAGACGAACAGCTCGACGTCGAGCCCGCGCTCGGCCGCGGTCGTGACCGCGTGCATCAGCGACTCGTCGGGCACGAAGTACGGGCTGGTGATGCTGACCCGGCGCTGGGCGTTGTAGATCAGCGAGTTGAAGAGCTTGAGGTTGTTGTCGTCGTCGAACCCGGGCCCGCTCGGCACGACCTGGCATTCGAGGGTCGTCGCGGCGTGGGCCGGGTCGGCGTCGGTGATCTCCAGCTCCAGCTGCTCGCCGCCCTCGCTGTGCCAGTCGGTGACGAAGACCGCGTCGATCCCGGCGACGATCGGCCCCCGCACCCGCGCCATCAGCTCCTGCCACTGGAGGCCGCGGCGGCGGTTCGCGCGCTTGTTGTAGCTGCGGTCGATCAGGTTCTGCGAGCCGACGAAGGCGACGTCGCCGTCGACCACCAGCAGCTTGCGGTGGTTGCGCAGGTCGGGCCGCTGGTAGCGCCCGCGCAGCGGCTGGACCGGCAGCATCGGCCGCCAGTCGACGCCGCTCGATCGCAGCCGCCGCAGCGTCCGCCGGTAGTGGGGCGTGCGCAGCGATCCGATGTGGTCGTAGAGCACCCGCACGGTCACGCCGCGGGCGACCGCCGCCTCCAGCGCGTCGAAGAACGGCGCCGTCGTCGCGTCGGCGCTGACGATGTAGAACTCGCAGTGGATCGTGTCCCGGGCGGCGGCGACCGCGTCGGTCATCGCCTGCAGCGACTCGCCGTAGTCCTCGATCAGGTCGGCGGTGTTGCCGGTCACCAGCGGCATCGCCCCGAGGTTGCGGTTCAGCCGCACGACCGACGCCAGCCACGACGGACCGGGGTCGATCGCCGGCACCTCGCCCATCCCCGCCGTCCGCTCCAGGATCAGCCGGTTGGCCTCGCGCTGGCGGCGGCGGCGGTGCGCGGGCAGCTTCGGGTTGCCGATCAGCAGGAACGCGATCACCCCGATGTACGGGATCAGGAAGATCGCCATCAGCCACGCCATCGCCGACTCCGGCCGGCGGTTGACCGGGACGATCACGATCGCCGCGATCCGCACCGCCAGGCCGATCAGGTCCAGGGCGAGGGTGCCGTGGAGGAGGAGGCCGAACAGATCCACGCGGCAACGCTATCCGTCGTCGGCGGAAGGGCCCTGGTCGACCGCCGGCGATCGCGCTTCCCTAACCTCCCGCCGGTGATCGATCTGCCGCTCGACGACCTCCGCGCGACCTTCGGGTTCGGGGTCGCCGGGAACTTCGCCGGCCACCTCGAGCAGGCCGGCGAGGCCGGCGACTTCGTCAACGTGGCCGCCGCGGCCGAGGCCCCGAAGGGGATCTTCCCGTGGTTCGTCCCCGGCCCGGACGACGGCCGGGTCCCGGCCTTCCTGCGCGCCTTCCCGCTGTCCAACGACGCGATCGCCAAGCCCGGGTCGAGCGAGCCGGTCAACCTCCAGATCGAGCCCGAGGTCGGGCTGCTGGCGCGGGTCCGCTACGCGGCCGACGGTGCCGTCGACGCGCTCGAGCCGCAGGCGATCGCCGCCTTCAACGACTGCTCGATCCGCCGCCCGGGCGCGTCGAAGATCAGCGAGAAGAAGAACTGGGGCACGGACTCCAAGGGCGTCGCCGCCCGCGGCTTCGCGGTCGAGGACCTCTCGCCCGACGGCCCGACGGCGCGCTTCCGGCTGGCGAGCTTCCTGCGCCGCGGCGAGCGGGTCGACGCCTACGGGCTCGACAGTCCGCTGCCGGAGTACAGCTACTACGGGCAGCAGCTGCTGGACTGGATCGTCGACCGCCTGGCCCACCAGGTCGGATCGCCGGAGACGCCGCTGGAGCCGGTCGGCGCCTACCTGCGCGCCGGGCGGCCCGAGCAGGTCCTGGTCGGGATCGGCGCCACCCGCTACGCGCCGTTCGGCGAGACGACGTTCCTGCGGGACGGGGACGACTCGATCGTGATCGTCTACGACGGCGGCGTCCACGCTCCCGAGCAGGTTCTCGCCGCCGTCCGCTCCGGCGACGAGGATCGCCTCGCCGCCGCCTCGGTCCTGCGCCAGCACGTGCGCGACCGGGCCTGAGGGCCGCGTCCGGACGCGGCGGGCCGACTGGCCGCCCTCACGCTCCGGCCGCGCTCAGGCCCCGTGCGCCCGCAGCCAGCGGTCCATCGCCGCCAGGAACGCCTCGTGAGTCCGGCCGAGCGTGACCGCGTGGCCGGTGTCCGGCAGCTCGACCAGCGACACGTCGTGGGCGAGCGGGAACGCGGTCGCCGCCTGCAGCCGGTTCGTCGGCGGCGTGAAGAGCGCGTCGTCGGCGCCGGAGATCACGAGCACCGGCGAGGTGATCCCGAGCCGGGTGCCGACGTGGTCGACGACCAGCGACTGCAGCGCCGACAGCAGGTCGCCGCAGCTGTCGAGGTTGCGGCGGGCCAGCACGATCGCGGCGACCGCCGGGTCGATGTCGTGGAAGTGCCCGGCCGCGAAGTCGCCGGCGGTGCGGCCGAACGCCGCGTAGCCGGGCGCGCCGCTGCCGCCGTTGGCCCGTCGCGGGGCGAGCAGGCAGTCGGCCCCGGCCGTCAGGAAGGTCGTCAGGGCGCGCGGCGAGGGGATGTCGGTGTAGCCGATCACGGCGATCGCGTCGGCGCTGCGGAAGGAGTACTGGGTGATCTGGGTGATGAAGCCGCCGAGCGAGTGGCCGGCCAGCACCACCCGCGAGAACGACGGCCGCGGCGCGGTCGTCTCGTAGCGACCGGCGCGCAGCGCCCGCACCATCTGGTCGGCCATGTCGGCCTGCGCCGGGATGCAGGTCGCGTTGCCGTTGGGCAGGTCGCCCTGGGCGGGGTTGCCGAGCCGGTCGACGACCACCGACGCGTGGCCGGCGCGCGCCTGCTCGTAGGCGTAGTCGTAGCCCGGCGCCCCGTCGAAGCGGAAGAACAGCGAGCCGGAGTAGCCGAGCCCGTGCAGGTAGAGCGTGACCGCGGGGGCGCCGTCCTCGAGCACCGCGCGCGGCGCGACGAGCGTGCCCCGGACCGCGTAGCTGCGGTTGTCCGGCGCTCCGAGGCAGGGGATCGCCGTCCGGTTGCGGTTGACGACCCGGAAGCTGATCGGGACGTCGACGATGTCGGTGGCGGCCGCGGCGCCGCGCGGCGCCGCGGCCGGCGTCGCGGCGCCGGCCCCCGCCGCCGGGCCGAGCGTCAGCAGCACGATCGCCATCGTCACGATCCGGCGCATCCGGGCGTAGCCCATGGGATCCCCTCGCTCCTGTCCGGCGTGCCGGCGGACGGCCGGCGCGCATCGATCCACACGACCGTAGCCGCCGGTCGCCCCGCGAGCATGGGCGCGCGGCCGTGGCTTCCACCGCGGGCGGTGTGCCCGTGGCACAGTCGCGCCGGTCAGGCCGGGTCGGGCGGCGAGTCGACCCGCACCAGCCGCGCCTTCGCGTCGCCGGCGGCGTCGCGGGCGGCCGGGGCGACCAGGCCCTCGAGCACGAGCCGGCGCCCGGTCTGGATGCAGGCGGCGACCTCGTCGTCGCTCAACGCCATCCGGTCGGGCCGCAGGCTGAGCGCGATCACGCCGTTCCAGGCGCCCCACAGGAACCGCGACAGCTGGCGGGCGTCGAGCGGGCGGGCCTCGCCGCTGTCGATCGCCGCCTGGATCTGCTGGCGGAAGCGCTCGATCAGCTGCTCGATCCGGTCGGAGATCCGCGCCCGCACGGCGTCGTCCTCGATCGGCGCGGTCTCGACGCCGTCGAAGGCCAGGAAGCGGAAGGCGCCGGGATGCTCGAGGTGGAAGCGCAGGTAGGTGTCGCCGGCGGCCAGCACCTGCTCCAGCGGCGTGCGGTCGTCGGTGTAGGCCTGCGCCATGTAGGCGGCGAACAGCTCGACCGAGCGCTCGGCGAGCGCGTGGTACAGGCCGTCCTTGCTGCCGAAGTGGCTGTAGATCGATCCGATCGCGACGTCGGCGGCCTCGGCGACGTCCTCGACCTTGGTGCCCCGATAGCCGTCGACGCGGAACGCCCGCTCGGCGGCGTCGAGGATCGCCGCGCGGGTCCGCGCGGCACGCCGCTCGCCGCGTGCCGGCCGTCGCGCCGAGGGCGCGAGCGCGCCGTCGACCGCGCGCTCGGCTTCAGTTGAAATCGGGTTCATAGGTGAATTCACTTGCAACTATAGACGGCCGGTGGTTATGGTCGCGCCATGGGAGAGCATGATGTCGTGATCGTCGGCGCGCGGCTGGCGGGAACCACCGCGGCCGCCGAACTGGCCCGCCGCGGCCGCAACGTGGTGGTCCTGGACCGGTCGCGGTTCCCGTCGGACACCCTCTCGACCCACGTGCTGTTCGGCGGCGGGATCGACGAGCTGCGCCACATGGGCGCCTACGACCGGATCGCCGCCCTCGACCCGTCGTACATGCGCACGCTGTCGATCCACTTCGGCGACGAGGTGGCGGTCCACGAGCGCTGGGGCGCCTGCGGCCAGGCGGACTACGTCTGGTGCATCCCGCGCCCGCTGCAGGACGCGGCGCTGGTCGAGACCGCCCGCGAGCACGGCGCCGACATCCGCGAGGGCTGCGAGGTGCTCGACGTGCTCTGGCGCGGCGGCCGCGCGGCCGGGGTCCGCTACAAGGACGCCGACGGCGAGGTCCGCGAGCTGCAGGCGAAGCTGGTGATCGGCGCTGACGGCCGCCGCTCGACGATCGCCGCCCGCGTCGGGGCCTGGACGCCCTACCGCGCGTCGAAGAACGGACGCGGCCTGGTGTTCCGCTACATCGACGACCCGCAGGTCGACACGCCGCTCAACGAGACGCTCTCGCAGTGGCGGGACGGCAACTCGTTCTGCATGGTCTTCCCGAGCGCCCCGCGACCGCGGACGATCGCGCTGGTGATGGGCCCGGCCGCCGACGTCGCCCGCGCCCGCAAGGACCCCGAGGGCGTCTGGGACGAGTTCCTGCGCCGCCACCCCGGGTTCGCCGAGCGGATCGCCGGGGCGACCAACATCGGCAAGCTGCGCTCGACCGCCGACGTGCCGGCCTACTTCCGCTCCAGCAGCGGTCCCGGCTGGGCGCTGGCGGGCGACGCCGGGCACTTCAAGGACCCCGTGATCGGCAACGGCCAGCGCGACGCGCTGTGGATGGGCCGCTCGCTCGGCGAGGCGGCGGCGCCGGTCCTCGACGACCCGGCCGCGCTCGACGCCGCGCTGCGGCGCTGGGAGCAGGCGCGCGATGACGAGTGCCTGTCCGCCTACCACTTCGCGAACGGCGAGACGCGGATCCAGCCGCAGCTGCGGGCGCTGATCGAGGTCGCCCACCGCTCGCCCGGCACCGGCGAGCCGGATCTGGGGGACCTCTTCCAGCGGGTCCGCACGCAGCAGGACGTGCTGCCCGTGTCGCGGCTCCTGCGCGCGACCGTCGGCGCGATCCGCCGCCGACCGCGAGAGGCCGGCGCGATCCTGCGCGAGTCGCTCCCCGAGCTGCGGACCGACCTGGCGGTGCGGGCCGAGATCCGCGCCCGACGCTTCCGCTCGACGCGGACGATCGTCGGCTCGGAGCATCCCGGGTGGTCGTGGCCGGCGGTGCCGCCGCGGCGCGACCTGGCGGCGACCGGCGCGGCGTCCGCCGACGCCTCCGGCTCGACCGCGCCCGACGCGACGCCGACCGGCGACGCCAAGCCCGCCGCGGCCGCCCGCTCGCGCGCCCGCCGCCCGGCCGGCGCCGCCAAGAGGACCGCCGCGACCGCTCCCGAGCGCGCCGCCGCCACCCCGTCGACCCCGTCGACCACGTCGACCCCGACCCCGACCACCGAGACCCAGGTGCCCGCATGAGCCCCCGCCAGCCGATCCGCGTCGCCGCCGTCCAGCCGCACCTCGAGCTGGGCGCGGTCGAGTCCAACCTGCTGCGGATCGAGGACCTGATCCGTGACGCCCACCGCGAGCACGACCCGCAGGTGATCGTCGTGCCCGAGGCGATGACCTCGCCGAACGTCTTCCACGACAAGCTGCGCGGCGTCGCCCGGCCGGTCGACGGCGCGCCGTTCCAGCTCCTGACGCGGCTCTCGCGCGAGCTCGACTGCGTGATCGGCGGCGGCTTCCTGGCCCGCCGCGGCGACGACGCCTACGGGACCTTCGTGCTGGCCGAGCCCGACGGCAGCGCCCACCTGCACGACAAGGACATCCCGACCGCCTGGGAGAACAACTACTACCGCGGCGGCGACGACGAGGGCCGGTTCCACTGCGCGACCCTCGGGCTCGACGTCGGGCTCTGCTCCGGCTGGGAGTGGATGCGCTACCGGACCTCGCGCCGGCTGCGCGGGGTCGACCTGGTGCTCGGTGGGATGTGCTGGCCGTCGTTCCCGCTCAACTGGCCCGGGCCGCTGCGCCGCTGGGTCGACCGCGAGCACGCGGTCTGGCGCCAGGGCTCGCGCGAGCTGCCGCGCCAGGTCGCGCGGCTGGTCGGCGCGCCGGTCGTCCACGCCGCCCACGTCGGGCCGGTCGAGTCGCAGACCCCGCTGGCGCCGTCGATCCCGTGGAAGACGGAGATGATCGGCGAGACCCAGATCTGCGACGCCGACGGCACGATCCGCGCCCGCCTGACGCTCGAGGACGGCGAGGGCCACATCGGCGCCGAGATCACGCCCGGATCGGTCGCCCCGCTCGACCCGCTCTCCGATCGCTTCTGGATCCCGCTGGTGACTCCGTCGACCTACGCCGCCTGGTACGCGATGAACGCGCACGGGCGGATCGTCTACCGCTGGCGCAAGGCCCGGGGGCTCCACGAGTGGCAGTCGTGGCCGGCCGGCGACCTCCCCGACGAGCTGGGACCGGTCGCCGACGACCAGGCCCAGCACTTCGCGACGACGGCCTGAGGAGGCGGCCGGGGCGCGAGGCCGCCGGATGTGACGTTCCGGTCGCCGACCGACCGGAACGTCCCAGCCACTCGCCCGATCAGCTGCCGGCCGGCCGGCAGCGATCGGCCAGCC
>NZ_AGUD01000085.1 GCF_000240225.1 Patulibacter medicamentivorans | reverse complement strand
CCGGGGCGCCCGGCGGGCGCCGGTGACCGCGGCGGTCCCGCGGGCGGCGGTCGCGGACCGGCGTTCGGGCCGGCTGGGCCGATCTCCTCCGGGTTCGCGGTCGGCGGGCCCCCGATGGGCGGGCCGCCGTCGCCCTCGGCCGACGACGTCGCCCGTGCCGAGCTGAGCTTCCTGGCCGAGTGCCAGGCGGCGGGCCGCGAGAGCGCCGGCCTGCTGGAGGACGCCCGGATCGCCGACCTCTTCGCCCACGAGCCCCACCGCCAGGCGGCCGCGGCGCTGCGCGACGCCCTGCGCCAGGAGCGACCGCCGGTGGCGGCGGATCCGCTGGTGCAGCGGGTCCTCGACGGGATCGCCGCCAGCGCCGCCCAGGTCGGCCACCCCTCGGTCGCCGCCGCCGAGCTGGCCGGCCTGCGCGTCGAGCTGGGCGCGGTCACCCGCGCGCTGCGCCGCGGGGCGGGCACCGCGCCGGGCGACGACCTGGTCAACCGCCGCCTCGAGTTGCAGCAGCGCGTCAACCACGGGATCGGCGAGCTGCTGAAGGGCCCGCGGCGCGGGGCGTGAGCCGCCGGAGGGCGGCTGGCGGCGGTCCCGCAAAACGCAGAAGCCCCCGCCTCCGCGAGGGCTTCAAGCTCCGGGGGTGGGACTCGAACCCACAACCCTTCGATTAACAGTCGAATGCTCTGCCATTGAGCTACCCCGGACCGCTGCTGCCGGCATGCTACGGGATCGCGGCGCGGATCGACGTCTGGGAGCCGGCGAGGGCCTCGACGAGCGGCGCGGCGCGCTGCGCGCCGTCGCCGGCGGCGACCCAGGCGGCGATCTCGGCCGCCCGCTCGCGGTAGCGGGGATCGCCGATCGCGCGCAGGACCGCGGCCCGCAGCACCCGCCCGCCGGCCAGCCGCTGCGGCAGGCGGATCCCGGCGCCCGACCAGGCCAGGCGGGCGGCGTTCTCGTACATGTCGCCGGCGGCCGGGATCGCGACCACGGGCTTGCCGGCGGCCAGCGCGCGCAGCAGGGTCCCGTGGCCGGCGTGGCAGAGGACGACGTCGGCGTGCGGCATCACCTGGGCGTAGCTCATCCACGGCACCAGGCGGGCGTTGGCCGGGACCTCGAGCGCCGGCAGTCGCTGCGCCGCCGCGGCGCTGGTGCGGTTCTGGGCGGCGAGGATCCGGACCGGGGCGTCGGCGAGCCCGCGCAGGGCCGCCCGCAGCAGCAGCCCGTCGGGGTCCTGCGAGGTCGACGGGGCGACGACCACCAGCGGGTCGTCGCCGGGCGGCAGCTCGACCGGCTCCGACGGCGGCTCCCAGACGAACGGCCCGACCAGGTGGGTGTGGGGGAGCGCTCGCCGGCGCGGGTACTCCAGCTGCGGCACGCTCCCGACCAGCACCAGCCGCTCGCTGATCCCCCCGTGGCGGCGCTCCTGCGGCGGCAGGCCGACGCGGGCGCGAGTCTCGTTGAGCTCGTTGCGACCGCGGTCCAGGGACCAGCCGACCAGCGCGTTGGGCCCGGCCCACAGCGCCCGCCCGAGCAGGCCGGCCGGGCGCGCGCCCGAGGAGTACGGCGGCCAGCCCGGCTCGCCGCGCGGGTCGACGTGGGGGATCAGGGTCGCCACCGGCACGCCGCAGCGCTCGCTGGCCAGCGCCGGGGCCAGCGTCAGGATGTCGGCGACCGTGGCGTGCGGCCGGATCTCCCGCACCAGCGGGACCGTGTCGACGGTCGCCCGCGCGACGGCCGCGTAGGGCTTCAGCGGCTCCTGGCCGAGCTGCGGGAAGACCTGGTACTCCGGCGCGGCGGCGAACCGCATCCCCGCCGCCTCGACGTCGTCCTGCCACCTGCTCCAGGTCTGCAGCCAGACCTCGTGGCCCCGGGCGGCGAGCCGCGCGCCCAGGGCCATCATCGGGAAGGCGTGACCGGGGTCGCCGAACGCGCCCAGCAGCAGCCGCAGCGGGCTCGGGGACGTCACGCCGGGCGCGCGGCTAGACCGCGGCGAGGGCGGCGGCCAGCTCGCGCATCTGCTGGATCCGGCCGTCCTTGGTCGGGGTCACCGGGGTGGCGATGATCGTGTCGACGCCCGCGTCCTTGTAGATCCGCAGCCGCTCGGTGACGTGCTCGCGGGTGCCGAACAGCGCGACCGCGTCGATCAGCTCCGGCGGGATCGCCGCCATCGCCTCGAGCTTCTTGCCCTCCAGGTACAGGTCCTGGATCTCCTTGGCCGCGTCGCCGAAGCCGTAGCGGGTGACCGCGGCGTTGTAGAAGTTCTTCTCGCGCGAGCCCATGCCGCCGACGTAGAGGGCGGTGAAGCCGCGCAGCATCCCCTCGGCGCCGCCGTCGGGGTCGGGGCCGATGTGGACGTTGACGCTCGGGCAGACGGCGACCGCGTCGGCGGGGCGCCCGGCCTTCTCCTGCCCGGCGCGCAGCGGCGCGAGGGCGGTGTCGGCGTGCTCGGGGGCGAACATCATCGGCAGCAGGCCGTCGGCGATCTCGCCGACCAGCTCGGTGTTCTTGGGGCCGATCGCCGCGATGTAGATCGGGATCCGCTCCTGGATCGGCGTGATCGTGAGCTTCAGCGCCTTGCCGGGGCCGTCCGGCAGCGGCAGCTCGATCGTCTCGCCGTGGAACTCGAGCCGCTCGCGGGCGAGCGCCTTGCGCAGGACCGCGACGTACTCGCGCGTGCGCAGCAGCTGCTTGCCGAACCGCTGGCCGTGCCAGCCCTCCGCGACCTGCGGCCCCGAGGTGCCGAGGCCGAGCACGAAGCGCCCGTCGGAGAGGTTGTCGAGCGTCGCGGCCGTCATCGCCGTCATCGCGGCCGAGCGGGCCGGGATCTGGAAGATGCCCGAGCCGAGCTTGATGGTCGATGTCTGGCCGGCCAGCCAGCCAAGGATCGTCGCGGCATCGGAGCCGTAGGCCTCAGCCGCCCAGACCGAGTCGAAGCCGAGTCGCTCGGCCTCCTGGACGATCTCGAGCTGGTCCTGGCGGGTGAGGCCGAGGCCCCAGTACCCGAGTTGCACGCCGAGCTTCATCTGCAATCTCCCGTTCACCGGCAGGTCTGCCGTTGTCCTCGTCGACGGGCGCGCCTACTGTGGGCGGGCCGTACCGTCGTGCACTCTACGTCAGACCACGGTTCCAGAATGATCAGCCGCCGCCGCACCGCCACCGCCATCCACGACCTGCGTCGCACCATCGACTGCCTGCCGCTGCACACGCGGCAGGCGATGCTCGAGGGCGTGCGCCGGGATCCGATCATCGTCGGGGCGTACACCGACGGCGACGGCGGCGTCTGCCCGATGCTCTCGGCGCACCGTCGCGGCGGCCGCACCAGCTTCCTGGCCTTCGCCCGCACCTGGGACCGCTTCACCTCCGCGCCCAGCCGCGGGTCGCGTCCGGCGACCCCGCGCGAGCTGCGGATCCTCGAGCGCCACCTGGAGGCGAGCATCGCCGCCGACGTCGACGCCGGCAGCAACACGCCGCTGGGCGACGTGATCGCCGAGCACCGCGACCTGGTCGCCACCCGCCGGGTCGTGCGCCGCCGCGCCGCCGCCCAGCCGTCGCTGGCCGACGCGATCGCCGAGCACCGCGCCCTGGCCGACCGCAGCGCCCTCGAGGGCGAGCACGAGGTCCCGCAGGAGGCGCCCCGCCGCCGTCGCGGCACCGGCGTCCGCCTGCCGGACTGGATGCGCCCGATCGGCTCGATCGAGGACTACGAGCTGGCGATCGCCGAGGTCGATCGCCAGCGGGTCCGCCTGGGCCTGGTCGGCGACACCGCCGGCCCGCTCGCGGCCGAGGATCCGGCGGTCGCGGTCGACGGCGACACGCGCCGCCCGGTCGCCCACTAGCTGTAAGGGCTAGGGACGTTGTTCCGGTCAGGTGCCGGGTCCCGCAGGGACCCGGCAGGCCGGAGGTCTGCCGTTCAAGGCGGCGTGGGGTCGCTGGTGGTTGTAGTAGACCAGCCAGCCCTCAAGCGCGGCAGTTCTCTCCATTGACGACCCGTAGATCGCGCCGTAGGCCCACCCGTTTTGCAGGGTGCGGATGAACCGCTCGGCCTTGCCGTTGGTCTGCGGCCGATAGGCCCTGGAGCGCGTGTGCCGCAAACCAGCAAGGCGCAACGCCAGTGCGAAGGCCGTCGATTTATAGGCGGCACCGTTGTCGCTGTGGATCCGCTGGATCTCGATCCCGTGGCGCTTGTAGAACGCCCGCATCCGGGCCAGAAACCCCACGGTGGTGGACGCCTTCTCGTCCGGCAGCACCTCGGCGTAGGCCAAGCGGGTGAAGCCGTCGATAGCAACATGCACGGCCTCCCAGCCGATGGTTCGGCGCTCGCGGCCGGCAGCGTCGACGACGCGCTTGGCGTCGTGTCGGCGGGTACCCGTAACACGGTGGCCAGCACCGTTCTGGATCCGACCGAGCTTCTTCGTGTCGATGTGGACCACCTCGCCCGGCCGAGAGACTTCGAACCGGCGTGCGGGCTCCAGTCCGATTCGGCCCAGCCGCCCGAGGCCTTCGCGCTTGAGCACTCGGGAGACG
Organism: Patulibacter medicamentivorans; assembly: GCF_000240225.1. Lineage (GTDB taxonomy): Bacteria > Actinomycetota > Thermoleophilia > Solirubrobacterales > Solirubrobacteraceae > Patulibacter > Patulibacter medicamentivorans. The sequence continues at coordinate 396 of NZ_AGUD01000085.1, read as the reverse complement.
GTCGAGCTGGGCATGGAGAGCAGCTCGGCGATCTGCGGACCCGAGAACCGCAGGGTCCGAAGCAACCGAATCGTTTCGACTCGCTCCGGGGGCGTTGCAGTGGGCGAGTTCCGAGGACGACTCGATCGATCCCGAAGGCCAGCTGGCCCCTCGGCCTGCCAGCGCTGCCACCACTTGCGACAGGATCGCTCGCTCGCTCCGATCGCTTCCGCGATCTCCGCGAACGAGCGATCCTGCCGACGCAGCTCGACGATGCGTTCTCTTCCGCGCAACGACAGCGCGGCGTTACCGTGAAGGTCCATCCGGGTGCTCCCTCGGGTGCTCGGTGTCTCGCAACTCCCAGCCTCCCGAACGGAGCACCCCGGATGGAACAACGTCCTTAGGACCTACAACTAG
>NZ_AGUD01000086.1 GCF_000240225.1 Patulibacter medicamentivorans | reverse complement strand
CAGCAGCGCGTCGGTCGCCCGCAGGGTCGTGCGGCCCTGGGCCAGCAGCGCCGGGGCGCGGCGCAGCGTCCCGCTCAGCGCGCCGCGCTCGCGGGCGAGGGCGCGGACGGTCGTGGCCGCCGCGACCAGCCCCTGCCCGAGGTCGTCGCGGCGCTCGGCGAAGGCGCCGCTGACCGTCGCTGTGTCGACGAGCAGCCGCTGGAGCGCGGGCTCGTCGCGACCGATCTCGGCCGTCACGTCGCGGATCTGGGCCAGCGCCGGGTTCAGCTGCACGAGCGTCCGGCCGAAGCTCGTCTCCGCCCCCGCGAGCGCGGACGAGCCGGTCGCGAACAGCTCCTGGAGCGCGCGGCGGCTCTCGCCGTCGACCGTGTTGAGGAACTCGTCGAAGTCGACCGCGGCACGGGTGTCGAGCGTCGCGATCTCGGCGTGGTCCGGCAGTCGCGGCGCGTCGAGCGGCCCCAGCTCCAGCGCGACGTAGCGCCCCGCGACGCTCGAGACCGACGAGTTGCGGACGATCGCGCGGGTTCCGCGGCGCAGCGGCAGGCTGCTGCGGTCGCTGATCCGCAGCTCGACCGCGGCCCGCCCGTCGTTGCCGAGCGAGATGTCGGAGACGGTGCCGACGACCGCGCCGCCGACCCGCACCTGGTTGCCCTTGACCAGCAGCCCGGCGTCCTGGAAGCGGGCGGTCACGGCCTGCGGGTCCGCGCCGGCGCCGCGCAGGACGGCGACCGCGACGGCGACCACGAGCAGCAGCGCGGCGACCGTCAGGCCGCGGGCTCGAGCGCTGCTCATGCCCGTCCCCTCCGCGCCCCGGCCGGCCGCGTCGCGCGTTCGCGCACCGCCTCGATGCCCCGAGAGCCCCTCATCCGCGGCGGAGGATACATCTCGCCTGGGCAGGCTGTATGAACATTATGTTCGATCTGCTCCACGCGCACGACTGGACCGCCGGCCTCCCCGCCGCGGGCCAGTATAGGCATAGTGTCGGACAATCTGTCCATTATCGGCCGGCGCCGCCACCGGCCGCCACGCCGGGCGCGATACTGGCGGGGTGGCATCGGTCACCCGCAAGAGCAAGACCGGACGCGCGCGGCGCGGCACCGTCGAGCGGCTGGTCTACGACGCGGTCGAGCGGCTGCTGGCCGACGGCACCCCCTACACCGCGCTCGGCATCCAGCGGATCGCGGACGAGGCCGGGGTCGCCCGCTCGAGCTTCTACCTGCATTTCGCGGACAAGACCGACCTGTTGATCCGGCTCGGCGAGTCGTCGACCGAGGAGCTGTTCGGGGTCGCCGAGCGCTGGCTCGCCGAGGGCGCGGACGCGACCCCCGACTCGCTGCGGCGGGCCGTCGCCGAGGTGATCGAGCAGCGCCGCCGCCACGCCGGGGCGCTGGCCGCGCTCGACGAGGTCGCGGCCTACGACGACGGCGTCGCGAGCTTCTGGAAGACCCGGATCGAGCGCTTCGCCGCGCTCGTCGAGCGCCGTCTGGTCGAGGCCCGCGACGGCGGCCTGCTGGATCCCTCCGTCGACCCCCGCACGACCTCCCGCTGGATCGCGTGGGGCACCGAGCGAACGGTCGCCCAGCATGTCGACAGCGACCCGGGCGACGGCGACGCGGCCCTCGCCGAGACGCTGACGCGGGCGATCTGGCACGCGATGGGCGGTTGAGCCGGACGCCCACGCGCCGGCCGCGATCTTCTAGGGTCGACCGATGGGAGCTCGCTGGGGGGTCAGGCTCGTGGCGGCGCTGGTGCTCGCCGTGCTGCTCGGCGGGGCCGCGACCGCACCTGCGCCGGCGGCGGCCGACAGCGCCTGGCTCTGCCGTCCCGACCGCGCGCCCGACCCCTGCCGTGAGCCGCTGACGACCACGATCGAGGAGCCCGGCGGCGGCTCGCGCGTGGTCGACCCGCCGATCCCCGCCGCGCCGCCGATCGACTGCTTCTACGTCTACCCGACCGTCAGCAACCAGCTGACCCCGCTGGCGACCGCGAGCGCCGATCCCGAGGTCGAGGCGATCGCCCGCTACCAGGCCCAGCGCTTCTCGCAGGTCTGCCGGGTCTTCGCCCCGCTCTACCGCCAGGCGACGATCCTCAGCATCTTCGCCAGCGCGATCACCAAGCCCGATCGCCAGGTCGGCTACGGCGACGTCCTGGCGGCCTGGCGCGAGTACCTGGCCCGCGACAACCACGGCCGCGGCGTCGTCCTGATCGGGCACTCCCAGGGCACCGGGGTCCTGCGGCGGATGATCCACGACGAGATCGACCCGAAGCCCGCGGTCCGCGCCAAGCTCGTCTCGGCGCTGCTGCTGGGCGGCAACGTCCTGACCCGCAAGGGCAGCGACCGCGGCGGCGACTTCCAGCGGATCCCCGTCTGCACCCGCGACGGCCAGGCCGGCTGCGTGATCGCCTACTCGACCTTCAACGACGTGCCGCCGGCCGGCAGCGCCTTCGGCCGCGCCCCGAGCGGCGAGGACCGGATCTCGGGGCTGCCGGGCGGCGACCAGTACGAGGTCGCCTGCACGAACCCCGCGTCGCTCGGCCGGAACGCCCGGACGCCGCTCGAGACGCTGGTCCCGACCCGCCAGTACCCGCTCGGCCTGATCGCGCTCGACCTCGTCGCGCTCTACCTGGGCGGCCGGACCCCCGCCGCGCCGACGCCGTGGATCCAGCCGGCCGAGCGCTACAGCGGCCGCTGCGAGCGCAGCGGCGGCGCCCACGTCCTGATGGTCCAGTCGATCGGGAGCGCGCCGCGGCTGAATCCCGCGCCCGAGCCGGGCTGGGGCCTGCACATCGTCGACGCCAACCTGCCGATGGGCGATCTGGTGCGGGACGTCGCCGCCCAGGCCCGCACCTACCTGGCGCCGGCCGCCCCGGCCCCGGCGGCGGCGGCCGTGCCGCGGATCGGCCTGGGGCTGCGCTATCGCCGGGCGCGGGACGGCCGCGGACGCCGCTGCGCGCGGCTGCCG
>NZ_AGUD01000087.1 GCF_000240225.1 Patulibacter medicamentivorans | reverse complement strand
TGGGAGCCGCGGGCGGCGGCGGTCCGCGCCGGCGGCACGGCCGCGATCGTCGAGCTGTCCCTCGACCGCTGGCTGACGCCGGCCTTCCGCGACGCGCGGCCCGATGTCGCCGACGCGCTGCGCGCGACCCTGCGGGCGACGGCCGACCCGGGCTACCTGGGCTGCGCCGCGGCGCTCGGGGCGGTCGACCTGCGCCCGGACCTGGGCCGGATCGCGGTCCCGACGCTGGTGATCGCCGGCCGCGACGACCAGGCCACGACGCTCGACGGGCACCTGCGTCCGCTGGCGGCCGCGATCCCCGAGGCGCGGCTGGCGGTCGTGTCCGGCGCCGCCCACCTGGCGCCGCTGGAGCGGCCGGCCGAGGTCTCCGCGCTGCTGGCCGAGCTGCTGGACGGCCCCGACCCGGCCGCGCCCGGTCGTCCCACCGTCCCCAACCCCGACCCGGAGCCCCCGATGAGCCAGCCTCCCCTCGACGAGGACGGCCTGCGCGTCCGCCGCGAGGTGCTCGGCGACGCCCACGTCGACCGCGCGCTCGCCGACAGCACGCCGTTCTCGGCCCCGTTCCAGCAGTTCGTCACCCGCACCGCCTGGGGCGACGTCTGGTCGCGGCCGGGACTCGACCGCCGCGCCCGCAGCGTCGCGACCCTCGCCGCGCTGGTCTCGCTGCGCGCCGAGCACGAGCTGCCGATGCACGTGCGGGCCGCGATCCGCCACGGCCTGACGCCCGAGGAGATCGCGGAGACGCTGCTGCACACCGCCCTCTACGCCGGCTTGCCGGCCGCCAACCGGGCCTTCGCGATCGCTCAGGAGACGCTGCGCGAGGACGGGCTGCTGGAGTGAGCGACGGCGCCGGACGCGCTGCGAGGCCCGCCCTTCGGCGTCGCGCCCGCGGTCGCTGATCGCCGGCGCCGCCTCGATACGGTGCAACCGTGCCCCACGTCGACCTGGTCGAGTTCACCGATCCCGCCTGCCCCTTCGCCTACAGCGCCGAGCCGCTTCGCTGGCGGCTGCTGTGGCGCTTCGGCGACCAGCTGCGGTGGACCGTCCGGATGGTCGGCCTGGCGCGGGACGCCGCCGCGCACGAGGCGAAGGGCTTCACCGCCCGCCCCAACGCCGAGGTGCTGCGGGCCTTCGACCGCTACGGGATGCCGCTGGCCGAGGTCGAGGAACGCGCGCCCGCCGGCAGCTGGGACGCCTGCCGCGCGATCGTCGCCGCGCGCGAGTTCGCGACCGGCAGCGAGCTCGCGCTGCTGCGGGCGCTGCGGATCGCCGGGCTCGCCGAAGCCCGCCCGATCGACGACCCGGCGGTGCTGGCCGACGCGGGCCGCGTCGCCGGCCTCGAGCCCGAGGCGCTCGAGGAGTGGGTCGCCGACGAGACGACCGAGCGGGCGTTCGTCGCCGACCTGACCGCGGCCCGCGATCCCGGTCCCGCGGCGCTGGCGCTCGACCACAAGCTCGCCGACGTCGAGCCCGACTGGACCGGCGCGTCGCGCGCCGGGTCCGGGCGCCGCTACACCTGCCCCAGCTACGTGCTGCGGGTCGGCGGCCGCACGGCCGAGGTCCCGGGCTTCCAGCCGTGGCTGTCGCTGGAGACCGCGCTGGCCAACCTGGCCCCCGACCTCGAGCGACGGCCGTGGGCGGCGAACGTCGACGAGGCGCTGGCCTGGGCCGCCGGCGAGCCGCTGGCCACGATCGAGGTCGCGGCGCTGCTCGACCGCGACGATCGCGACGAGGTCCGGGCGCTGCTGGTCGCCGCCGGCGCCCGCGAGCGACCGGCCGGATCCGACGGCTTCTGGACCGCGGCCGCCTGACCGCAGCCGGACCGCGGCCCGCTTCGTCGCGCGATCCCCTGTCACCACGGGGATCGCGAGCCCGATCGCTACGGTCGGGCAGTGCCGATCGTCGACGTCACCACCTACACCGATCCCGCCTGCCCGTTCGCCTACAGCGCCGAGCCGATCCGCTGGCGGCTGAAGTGGCGCTACGGCGACCAGCTGCGCTGGTCGCTGCGGCTGGTCGGCCTCTCGAAGGACGGCAGCTCGTACGCCAGCATCGGCTTCACCCCCGAGCGCGCCGCCGCCAGCCTGCGCCACTTCGACCGTCACGGCCAGCCGCTGGCGACCGTCTCGTCGCGGCCGATCGGCGGCACCTGGAGCGCCTGTCTGGCGATCGTCGCCGTCCGCGAGCACGAGGGCGTCGACGCCGCCGTCCGGCTGCTGCGGGCGCTCCACGTCCAGGCGCTCGCCCTCGCCCGCGACCTCGACGCCGAGGACACGATCACGGCCGCCGCGCTCGCCGCCGGGATCGACGTCGACGCGCTGACGGCCTGGCGCCGGGAGCCGGCCGTCCAGCGCGCGTTCGAGGCCGACCTCTCGGCCGCCCGCCGCCCCTCCCCCGCCGCGCTGGCGCTCGACGGCAAGCTGGCCAGCTCCGGCCAGGACTGGACCGGCGACGCCGACGGCCCGGTCGCCCCGCGCCGCTACACCTGCCCCAGCTACGTGATCGCGTCCGGCGACCGCTCGCTCGAGGCCCCCGGCTTCCACACCGCGCTGACGATCGAGACGCTGGTCGCCAACCTCGAGCCGGGACTCGATCAGCGACCGTGGGCCGAGGACCCGCTCGAGGTCCTGCGCTGGGCCGGCGAGCCGCTCTCGACCCAGGAGGTCGCCGGCGTCCTGGACCTGATCGACGACCGCGACGAGGCCCGCCGCCGGCTGCTGGCCGGCGGGGCGGTCGAGCAGGCCGCCGGCAACGACGGCTTCTGGACGCTGCCCTGATCGCGACCTCGGCGGACGGCCCGACCGCCCGCCGTCGCGGCGCGGCTCAGCCCGCGAGGCCCCGCAGCAGCGCGACCTCGGCCTGGGCCGCCCGCTCGAGGTCGCCGAGGTCGACCGACTCGTCGCTGGCGTGGATCCGCGAGCGGTCGTCGCTGGCGCCCCAGAGCACGAACTCCGCGTCCGGGTAGATCCGCGCGAGGTCGGCGCAGAGCGGGATCGCGCCGCCGGTGCCGATCCGGGTCACGGGCACGCCGTAGCCGGCCTCGAGCGCCGCGGCGGCCGCCGTCGCCACGGGGCCCTGGCCGGCGAGCAGCGCGCCCGGGGCGAGGCCGCTGACGTCGAGCTCCAGCTGCACGCCCCAGGGCGCCGCCCGGCGGACGTGGGCGACGATCGCGTCGGCGGCGGCCTGCGGATCCTGGGTCGGGGCGAGCCGGGCGCTGAGCTTGGCGCGGGCCTCGGGGATCAGCGCGTTGCCGGCCCCGCGGACCGTCGGCGCATCGATCCCGACCGCGGTGATCGACGGCCGCGTCAGCAGCCGCTCGGCGACCGGTCCGTCGCCGATCAGCGAGACGCCGTCGAGCACGCCCGACTCGCGACGGAAGTCCGCCTCGTCGATCGCGGCCCCGTCCCACGGCAGCCGGTCGAGGCCCTCGACGGCGACGTTGCCGGCGTCGTCGTGAAGCGAGGCGATGATCCGCGAGAGCGCCACCAGCGCGTCCGGTGCGGCGCCGCCGGCGACCCCGGAGTGGACGAAGTCCCGCAGCGTGCGAACGGTGACCTCGACGACCGCGAACCCCCGCAGCGAGGTCGTCAGCGTCGGCTTGCCGGTCGCGACGTTGCCGCCGTCCGCGATCACGAAGGCGTCGGCCCGGAAGCGCTCCGGGTCGGCCGCGACCAGCTCGGAGAGCGTTCCGAGGCCGGTCTCCTCCTCGCCCTCGATCAGGATCTTGATCCCGACCGGGGGCCGACCGCCGAAGGCTCGCAGCGCGGCCAGGTGGATCGCGATCCCGCACTTGTCGTCGGCGGTCCCGCGGCCGTAGAGGCGCCCGTCGCGGACGGTCGGGGCGAAGGCCGGCGTGGTCCACGCCTCCTCGGGGCCGGACGGCTGCACGTCGTAGTGGGCGTAGAGGACCACGGTCGGCGCCCCGGGCGGGGCGGGGATCTCGGCGAAGACCGCGGGCGCCGCGTCGGGCACGTCGATCTGGGTGACGCCCTCGAGGCCGGCGTCGGCCAGCAGCTGGGCGGTCAGGTCGGCCGCCTCGCGAACCGGCTCGGGCGGGAAGCCGGGGAAGGCGACCGACGGCAGCCGGACGAGCCGCTCGAGGTCGTCCTGCAGGCGCTGGGGGTCGACGGTCGGCTCGCTCATGCGGTGGTCTCCTGGGGGTCGTCGGGGATGGTCTGGCGCCCGTCCCTCCCGATCGGCGCCCCGCCGTCCAGCAGCGCGGCGACGGCGGCGCGCAGCTCGGCCGCGTCGCCCGCGACGGCGTCGGCCGCGCGCAGGTCGTCGGCGGCGTGGGGACCGGTCGCGACGGCGATCACGGCGACCCCGTCGTGGCGGGCGCAGGCGATGTCGCGCGGGGTGTCCCCGATCACGACCGTCCGCTCGGCGGGCCACGGCGCGCCGTCGGGACGCAGCGCGGCCCCGGCGCGAGCGCGCGCGATCGCCGGCAGCCGCTCGCGCTGCTCGTGGTCGGAGCCGAAGCCGCCGCCCCAGCGCGGGTCGAACCAGCGGCCGAGGCCGGCGGCGTCGAGCTTGCGCCGCGCGACCGGCTCGAAGTTGCCGGTCACCAGCGACTGGACGACGTCGCCGCGCGCGTGCAGCTCGGCGAGCAGGCCGTCGATCCCCGGGCTGACGTGGGCGGTCAGGTCCTCGGGGCGGTAGCGCTCGCAGGTCCGCGCCCGGACCGCGTCGGCCTGCTCGTCGATCGCCGCGGCCGGCACCCCCAGCGCCTCCAGGATCTCGCGCGCGATCTGGCCGTCGGTCTTGCCGGCACCGCCGCGCCCGCTGCCGTTCCGCAGCGTGGCCGGCTCGATCCCGTGGACGTCGCAGAGCGCGTCCCAGACGGCCGTGGCGTGGCTGCCCGACGCCCGCAGCAGCAGCGTGCCGTCGATGTCCCACAGCAGCAGCCAGCGGCCGTCGCCGACGGCCGCGGCTCCCGCGTCGCTGTCGTCGCGGACGGTCACCGGCGCAGGTCGACGTCCGCGCTCAGCCGCTGGGCGAACGCGGCCAGCAGCTTGGCGGTGTCGAGCACGTCGCTGACCTGGACGGTCTCGACCGAGGAGTGCATGTAGCGCAGCGGCACGCTGACGACCGCGGTCGGGATGCCGTCGGCCGCGATGTGGATCGCGTCGGCGTCGGTGCCGGTCGCGCGGCCGACCGCGTTGATCGTGTGGGCGATGCCCTCGGCCTCGGCGACCTCGAGCAGCGTGTCGGTCACCCACGGGTGCAGCGGGGTGCCCCGCTCGATGACCGGGCCCGACCCGAGCGCATGCTCCCCGATCTCGTTGCTGTCGACGCCGGGCTGGTCGCTGGCGAAGGTCACGTCGACCACGACGGCGATGTCGGGCCGGACGCGGTGGGCGGTCGTCTTGGCGCCCGAGAGCCCGGTCTCCTCCTGGGTCACCGCCCAGCCCTGGACCTCGCCGGGGGCGCCGCCGGCCTCGGCCACCAGCCGCGCCGTCTCGTAGGCGACGAACGAGCCGACGCGGTTGTCGAGCGAGCGCGACGCGACCCGGCCCCCGCGCAGCTCGAGCGGGGCGACGTCGATCACCGCCACGTCGCCGACCCGGACGACGGACAGCGCGTCCTCGCGGTCGGCGGCGCCGATGTCGATCGTCAGCTCCTTGAGCTTCGTCGCCCGCGTGCGGTCGTCGGGCTCCATCAGGTGGATCGGCTTCTTGCCGACCACGCCGCTGATCTCGCCGCCGCGGGCCAGCAGCCGGACGCGCTGGCCGACCAGCTGCTGGGGATCCCAGCCGCCGACCTGGTCGACCCGCAGGAACCCGCGCTCGTCGACGTGGGTGACGATCAGCCCGATCTCGTCGATGTGCCCGACGACCGCCAGCGACGGAGCGCCGTCGCCGCTCGCCGGGACCCTCGCGACCGAGGAGCCGACCACGTCGTGCTCGACCGCGGCGAAGGCCCCCGCATGGCGCCGCCAGACCGCGGCGGCCGCGGCCTCGCGACCGGACGGCCCGGGAGTGGTCAGCAGCTCGCGCAGGACGTCGGGCAGGCTCATGCCAGGACGGTATCGCGCGGCGTCCACGGGCCAGGCGCCGTGGGCGGGCCGGCGGGGACCGGCTCAGCGGCGCCAGCCGGTGACGAGCGCCCAGGTCGCGCCCGGACTCGATCCGCCGACGCCGGCCGCGCCGCGACCGGACCAGGCGAAGCCGCCGTCGCGCGAGCGAGCGCCGAGGACGACCTGGCGATGCCCGGCGTGCGAGGCGAGCCAGCGCCGGACCGTCGCCAGCGGGGTGGCGAAGCTCCCCCGGCCGGCCGCCAGCGCCTCGCCGGCGTCCCAGCGTCCGGCGCCCCTCAGGTAGCCCGAGCGGCGGACCCGCGCCTGCAGCGACCCCCCGGCCTGGTGGTCGAGGCGGTTCTCGGCGATCGACCGCGAGACCTGGCGCGCGGCGACGCGGTCGAGCTTGACGTTGCGGCGCAGCATCCGCACGCCGGCATCGCGACGGGCGGTGTCGACCAGGCACCGCAGCATCCGCTCGGCGTCCCCCGTGCTCCGCTGGAGCTGGTCGGCCTTGGGGCACGCGGCGAGGAACTGGGCCGTGGTCGGATCGGCGGCCGCCGACGCCGGGGCCAGGGCGAGCAGCGCCGCGACCGCGAGGGCGGCGCTCGCACCGCGGCCGCCGACCGGCCGGCGCTTCGGTCCCGTGACCAACGAGACATGACCCGACGTCATGGCGTGCTCTCCGTTCTTCGACCCGAGGACCGCCACCGCGGCCGCGACCGATCGTAGCCCTCCGCGGCGCGCTCCGCGAGCCGCGCCCGGCTCCGA
>NZ_AGUD01000088.1 GCF_000240225.1 Patulibacter medicamentivorans | reverse complement strand
CGGCCCGCAGCGCGCTGCGGGCGCGCCCCCACCGGCTGCGCGTCAGCCTGCGCCTGCGCTACGAGCCGCGCGACGCCGCCGCGACCACGGTCACTCGCCGCTACACGGCGCGGCGGACCACGGCGAGGAGCGGCCGATGACCCGCCTGGCCAGCCTGCTCGCGGTCCTCGTCGCCGCGCTGCTCGGCGGCGCCGGCACCGCGGCCGCCGCGACCTGGCAGCCGTACCCGCTGCCGGCACCGCCCGGCGGTCAGTTCCCGACCCCGGCCGGCTACGTCTCGGACCTGTCGTTCTGGGCCCCGAACCGCGGGCTGATGGCCGTCTCCGGCAACGCCGCGGTCCCGGCCGGGATCTACGTCTTCGACGGCGAGCGCTGGCGGCAGCTGTCGACGGTCTGCGGCGGCGGCATCGACGCCCGGATCGCATGGGCCGGGCCGACCGAGTTCTGGGTGATCTCGACCCCCAGCGGCCGGGCCAACAGCGGTCAGGGGCTCTGTCGCTTCAAGGACGGCGAGGTCGTCGGCTCCTACGCGCTGCCGAACGTCCCGGGCTTCGACGACGTCGTCTGGGCCGCGGCCTGCCGGGCCGCCGACGACTGCTGGTTCGGCGGGCGCGGCGGGATCAGCGGCGACGGCAGCCAGGCGGGGGCCCTCCACCTGCACTGGGACGGCCGCGACGTGCGCGTGGTCTACGGGCCGCAGGGGCGCGGGGTCAGCGACCTGCACGCGTTCCGGGGCCGGATCCTCGAGAGCACGCACGTCGGGGTCGGACCCGACGACACGCTGGCGACGCCGCCGCTGCTGGAGCCGGAGGCGACGCCGGCGCTGCTGCACGGGATCGACGGGACGGCGTTCCGCAACGATCCGTTCGTGCCCGCGCCGCTCTCCGGCGTCCGCGACGACGCGGCCGACCTGCGCGCGATCGACAGCGACGGGACGACCGCCTGGGCCGTCGGCGGGCGGACGCTCAACGGACCGGCCGCGACCGCCGGGCCGCCTGAGCGGCCGCCGCTGGTCGCCCGGCTCGGCGGCGACGGCAGCTGGCGCGAGTTGACGCTGACCGGCCCGGCGGCCTCGATCACCACCGCCGCCTTCGGCGACGTCGCGGTGCTCCCGGGCGGCGGTGGCGTCTGGACGACGGTGACCGAGCTGCCGACCGCCGGGCTGTCGACCAACGGCGAGGGCGCGCAGCCGCGAGTCGCGCTGCTGCGACCGGACGGCAGCAGCGAGGTCCACGACCTGGCCGGCCCCGCCGACCCGTTGCGCGGCGCCGCGACCCGGATCGCCTGCCCGACGGCCGGCGACTGCTGGCTGGCGACCGCTCGCGGCTACCTGTACCGCTGGACCGACGGCGCCAGCTACCCCGTCGACGGCGAGCCGGCGTTCCAGGGCCTGATCGCCACGCGGCCGAACGAGGCCGCCGCGCAGGTGATCCCCGACGCCCCGCCGGATGACGACGCGCTTCGGAACCAGGCGCCGCCGCTCGACATCACGCCGCTGAAGCCGGAGCAGCGCTGCGGCCGGCCGCCGGCGATCGTGACCGGCGTCCGCAAGCCGCTCGTCCGCGGGCTCCAGCGGCGCGTGCGCGACCCCCGCGCGCGCCTGGTGGTGCGGTTCCGCGTCACGCGCCGCGCCCGCGTCCAGCTGCTCGGCAAGCGCGGCAGGCGGACCGTCGCCAAGAGCAGCTGGAAGACGTTCGCCAAGGGCCGGCGGAGCCTCCAGATCCAGGTCCGGCGGTCGCGCTGGCCGAAGCAGCTCGCGATGCGGACGAAGGAGCTCGGCACGCCGCCCTGCGCGCCGCTCGGCGGCGGCGACGACGCCACCCTGCTGACGCGCAGCGCGCCGTCGACGCGATGAGCCGGTCGCACGCAGCGGCCGGCCGGCGTCGACCGGTCGCGGTGGTCGTCGTCCTCGGCCTCGCCCTGGCGATCGCGATCCTCGTCGGCGTCGCGACCGATCCCGGCGCGCGGGCCCAGGTCGCCGGCGGCACGCTCGGGCTCGAGCTGCAGCGCGGCCCCGGGTACGACGCCCGGCTGCTCGGCGGCGCGCCCGACAGCGGCGTCCCCGGCGAGGCATGGGGCGTCGTCGGGCTCGACGGCGTCGGGACCGATCCCGCTCGCGTGGCGGTCGACGGCCAGCCGATCGCCTGGGACCGCGATGCCGAGGCGCCGCTGGCGCTGGTGCGCTACCGCCCGGGCGAGGGCTGGCGCGTGGTCCAGGCCGCCCGCGACGAGCGCGGCGCGTCGTTCGCCGGCACGCTCCGCGACGGCCGCGTCACCCGTCGCGGCGGGCTGGTGCTGGTGGCCGACGACGCGGCGGGCGGGCGGCACGTGCTGACCCGCGATCCCGCGGGGGAGACCCGAGCGGCGCCGGCCCCGGACGACACGGTGCTGCTGCCGCGGTCGGGCAGCGTGCCGGCGGAGACCTTCTCCCCGAGCGCGATGACGGGGCGCAGCGAGAACGACCGCACGGTCGCGTTCGTCGGCATCACCGGTCGTCCGCAGCAGCTCGGGATCGCCCGCTGGGATGGGACGACCTGGACCCGCGAGCCGATCTGCGCGCTCAACGTCGCCGGCGATCCGCCGCCCGGCTGCGCGACCGGCGAGTCGCTGGGCGGGACCGGCTTCGGCCTGACGGTCGTCGCCCTGGCCGCCAGCGAGGGCGGCGGCGCGTGGGCGCTGGCCCGCGCCGACGCGCGGTCGGGCCTCGGCCTGGTGCTGCTCCAGCGCACCACCGACGGCGGCCGCGCGCGCTGGGTCCGGCGGCCGCTCGGGGTGCCCGCCTTCGACGCCGCCGCCACGCCCGATCGCGGCATCAGCGACGTCTCCCCGCTCGACAGCGGCTTCGCCCTCACCGCGACCGCCGACGGGGTCTGGGTCGACGGGCGCTTCCAGGACCGGGGCGTCGGGCGCCAGGTGACCCTCCGCGTCGGCGCCTCCGGCGTCGCCAGCTGGTGCGACGTCGCCGCCGCCTGCGACCACCCGCTGGGGATCGAGCTGAGCCCCCGCGGCCGCTCCTACGCCTGGGCCGGCGACGGCAACGGCAGCCGCGTCGTCGGGCCGCTGGCCGAGCGCGGGACCACGATCGCGCGCTACGCGACGCTCGACGGCGACCGCTGGCGCAGCATCCCGACCTTCGTCGACCCCAGCCGCCCGCTGGCCTTCGTGCAGCCGGACGAGGGCTGGATCGGCCCGGCCCACGTGACCCGCGACCGGCCGACGTCGCCGCTGGCGACCTGGCCGCTGCCGGTCCGGCGGCCGCTGCAGGCGGTCGCGTCGGGGCCGGGCGCGCCGGGCGCGATCGACACGCCGGCGCTGGCCGTCGGCGAGGGCGGGACGATCTTGCGCTACGCGCCCGGTCAGGGCTGGGACAGCGAGGTCCTGCTGGCCAGCGACGGCGTCGGCACCGCCAACCTGCGCGGGGTCGCCTGGCCCTCGCGCGACGTCGCCTACGCGGTCGGCGACGGCGGCGCGATGTGGCGCTGGCGACGGTCGACCGACCTCTGGGAGTCCGACCCGGCCGCGCCCGACGACTTCGTCGGCAACCTGACCGGCGTCGCCTTCCCGGCCGGCGATCCCGACCACGGCTACGCCGTCGGCCGTGCCGGCGTGCTGCTGCGCTACGGCAAGAGCTGGACCCAGGTCGAGCTGCCGGCCGCGGCCCGCGGCGGCGGCCCGCTCGGTGGGCCGGTCGACCTCTTCGGGGTCGCCTTCGCCGGGCGCACCGCCTATGCCGCCGCGGGTCGCGCGATCCTGACCGACGACGGCGGCGGCAGCTGGCGGGTCGACGACGAGGCGACCGCGCTGATGACGAAGGCGACGGGCCGCCGCGACCCGCTGGCGACGACCGTCGCCGGGCTGCCCGACGGCGGGGTCGTGGTCGCCGGTCGCGGGTTCGTGCTCGAGCGCGACGGCGCCGGCCGGCCGTGGCGCTTCAGCGACCAGCCGCTGCCCGGCCGCCAGACGCCGGTCGCGGCCGCCGCGTTCCGCGAGGGCGACCGCGTGCGCGCGCTGCTCAGCATCGCGCCGCTCGAGGAGTACCCGCTGCGCAGCGAGCTGGAGCCGGGCGCGACCGATCCGGACGCCCCGCCGCCGCGCCTGGGACCGCTGTCGACGACGCCCGAGGCATACCTGGTGCGGGAGACCGCCGCCGGCTGGCGCGACGAGGACCGCTCCGGCCTGGGGCGTCGCAGCGACGCGGCGCTGGCGCTGCTGGTCGACCCGGCCGGCCGCGGCTGGGCGGTCGGCGGCTTCAACGGCGCGGCGGGCCCCGGGGCCGCGGTGGAGGACGAGACCGAGACGGCCGGGATCTTCCGCTACGACCCGGCCGGCCCGGCGCTGCCGCCGACGGTGCGCAGCGCGGGCGTCGACACGCCGTCCGGCGTCGCCCGCTTCGCCGTCGGCGGCCACGCGATCTGCGGCAGCGACTGCGCCGAGTCGGTGCCGCTGGACCTCGGGGCCGACCGGACGCTGGCGCGGGCGCTGCCGCTCGCCGACGCCCTGGCCGGCCAGGCCAACGGTCCGCGGGCGCTGCTCTACACCGGCGGCTACCCGCAGGCGCCGGCGGACGGCGCCGCCCAGGCGGACGGCGAGGAGCAGCGCTACGCCCAGCTGATGGGGCTGGCGCGGACGCCGCTGCTGATCGCCACCGCGGACGGCGACGCCAGCGGTCGCGGCAGCCTCGCGTTCGAGTCCGCCTTCGGGCCCTTCCCCGCGCCCCTCGGCCAGGGGCCGGCCGCGTCGTCGATGCGGCCCGTCGCGATCGGCCGGCCGGCGGTCGCGGGACGCGCCCGCACCCACTACGCGGTCGACCAGGACGGCAGCGGCGGCACGGTCCGGCTGATCGTGATCGACAACGCCGGCGGATCGCTGGCCGAGCGCGACGACCGCGGCAACCCGGTCGAGGACCAGGCCGCCTGGCTGCGCGACGTGCTGGCCGACGCCCGCGGCAGGCGGATCCCGGCGATCGTCATGGGCAGCCGCGGCCTCAACCCGAGCCTGCCCAACGCCGCCACCGACGCGGCGGCGGTGGCGGCGATCCTGCGCGACGGCGGGGCGTCGGCGTACGTCTACGACGGCGCCGGCGAGCAGCGCCGGACCGCGATCCCGCAGGGGTCGGGCGAGGTGCCGGCGTTCGCCAGCGGGACGCTCGGCATCCGCGCCGGCAACGATCGCGGCTTCGGTCCTCCCGGGCTGCTGCTGCTCGAGGTCGACGGCGCCAAGCGCGACGCGCGCAGCAACCGCGCCCCGGTCGCGGCCCGGCTGATCCCCGTCGTCGAGGACCTGGCGATCGAGGCGGTCGACGGGCGGCTCCTGAACCGCAGCCAGCCGGCGCTCTTCCGCGGCCTCGGCCGCCGGCCGCGCAGCGCCGATCGCCGGGTCCAGTACACGGAGCTGCCGAACCCGCCGTGCCCGAACGACAGCTGCCCGGGGCGGATCGACCCCGAGGTCCGCTTCAGCTCCTCGAACCCGGACATCGCCGACTTCGTGCGGCTCGACCCGAAGTCGACCAACCCCCGCAAGCCGTTCATCGACCCGCGGACCGACAAGCCGGTCGCCGACGCCGCGTCGGGCCTGCTGTGCGCGTTCAACGCCGGCCGCACGACGGTCACGATCAGCGCCGGCGGCCTCTCCTACGCGACGACGGTGACCGTCCGCGCCGGCAGCGCGCTGCGCCCCTGCGGCACGGTGCCGCTGGTCGACCCGCCGCCGGCGCGGCCGCCCGAGATCCAGCCGAGCGTGCCGCCGGACGATCCGAGCGAGCCGCCGGCCGACAACCCGCCGACGCCGGTCCCGGCACCGCCGCCCGCGCCGGCGGC
>NZ_AGUD01000089.1 GCF_000240225.1 Patulibacter medicamentivorans | reverse complement strand
CGCCGCCGGCCGCGCCGCCCGCGACGGCGACGGCCCCCGCCCCCGTCAGCGACTCCGGCGCCGACGAGCCGACCGCCGGCGACGACGCCGACGCGCCGACCGCCGACGTGGTCGCCGACGAACCCGCAGCCGCCGAGCCGACCGCGACCGACGAGCCGACCACGGTGACGCCGCCCCCGCCGGCCGAGGAGGAAGACCCGCCGCTCGGCCCCGAGAGCACGACGATCGGCCACGTCTGGCTCGTCGCGCTCCAAGGGCCCGGCGCGGCCGAGGCCGTTTCCGCGATCGGGGGCGGCGGCGTCCAGCTGCAGGGCGCCAGGACCGTCACCGAGGGCGGCCTGGCCAACGCCCTGGCGCTGACCGCCGGCGCGACGCCGACCCCGCGGACCCGCTCCGGCTGCCGCGACGCGCAGGCGGCGGCCGCCGGCGCTGCCCCGGCCAGCGACGATCCCTGCGCCCTGCCGGCCGGCACGGCGTCGATCCCGGCGGCGCTCGGAGCGGCCCAGCGCCCATGGCGGGCCTACCTGGACGCGGTTCCTGAGGGCCGGGCCGCCGGCGCCGCCCCGCCCGCCGGCATCTGCGACCTGCCGCCGGCCGGCGACGCCGCCGCGATCGCCCTCTCCGCGCGTTCACCGTTCGCGCACCTGACGGGCCTCCGCGAGGGCGGCGCGTGCGCGACGGCGGTCCGCAGCCTCGGCCAGCTCGACGGCGACCTGGCCGACGCGGGCACCACGGCCGTCTTCTCGTACCTGGCGCTCGGGGGTTGCGTCCCGCCTGGCGCGCCCCCGAAGCCGCTCGCCGACCAGTTGCGCGACGCCGTCGTCTCGATCACCACCAGCCGGGCGTACGGCCAGGACGGGCTGCTCGTCGTCACCACCACCGACGGCGCGGCGCCATGCGGAGCGCCCGCGACGCCCGCGCAGCGAGCGGCCACCGGCCGCTGGCGGCGCGCCGCGACGGGCAACCGCGCCGTGCACCGCGCCGCCTTCCCGGGCGACCCGCAGGCCCCGGCCGGCGTTCCCAGCCCGACCGTGGTCTACAGCCCCTGGTCCGAGGCCGGGTCGACCAGCACGGTCGCCTACGACGGCTTCTCGATCGCCCGCACCGTCGCGACCGTGCTCGGGGTCGCTGCCCCGGGTGCCGCGGCCGACGGCGCCGTCCCCACCTTCGGCAACGACGTCCTCGGCCGCGCCGCCCCCGGCGCGACGGACGCCGAGTCGCGCGCGGCCGCCGCGCGCACGCCCACCAACGTTCCCCGTCGATGAGCACCCGCCAACGACGGTGGCACGCCCCGGCCCTCGGGCCGGTGCCCCGCTCCGGAACCTCCGGAAACCCTCACCCAACCATCGAGGAGCACCTCCGTTGAACGCATCAGCCCGCATCGTCGGCCTGGCGGCCGCCGTCGCGACCGTGGCCACCCTCGGCATCTCGACCGCGTCCGCCCAGACCGTCGACCCGCCGGACCAGATCGTCACGCCGGGGTCGCTGACCGCCCCCGACGGCAGCCGCAACGCCAACCAGAACAGCTGCCACTTCAACCTCAAGTCGCAGAAGCGCGTCAAGGGCGAGGACCTGACGGTCGACTACACCCTGCAGTGCGCGTTGCCGATCAACGCCTACGCGGTGTCGGTCAGCGCCGACGGTCCCGAGCCGGTGTCGGTCTTCGAGAGCGAGATCTTCGCCCAGAAGAAGACCGGCGAGACCCTGCCCGACCAGGCGTTCGGCTGCTTCGGGGACCTGCCGGGCTGGGGCTTCAGCTGCAGCGGCACCTATGGTGGCGCCTACGCGGTGATCCCCGGCAAGTTCGACCTGGACGTGCCGGCCGCCGTCACGAACCTGCGCCAGATCCCGAGTCTGAAGGTGACGGTCACCGCCATCCGCTGGACCGGCTCGCCGGACGGCAAGGGCGGCTTCAAGAAGAACGCCGACGGCAGCCCGACGATCGTCGGCGCGCTGTCGGGGCCGTTCAAGGGCAAGATCCGCGACCCGAAGCTGAAGAAGGTCGCGAAGAAGAAGGCCGTCAAGGCCAAGGCGCGCGCCGCGCGCTGACCCTCCCGCCGGGCCCGGGACCTCGTCGCCCCGGGCCCGGCGCCCTACCGCCGCCCTCCGACCCGCGGGTTGTCGATCTGCGCCAGCCGGTCGGCCAGCTCGCGCCACTGGGCGGGCCGCAGGACCTCGGCCACCTGCCTCGCCAGCCGCGGAGCGTCGCCGCCGGCGCCGGCCTGGGGCCGGAAGCCGACGTGGATGTGGTCGTCGTGGTCGCCGAGGGCCAGCACGTTGGCCGCCCCGCCGAAGTCGGACGGTCGCATCAGGCTGATGATCTGGTGCGGCTCCATCGTCCCCTGCAGGCGCAGCAGCAGCCGGATCGTCGAGGCGGTGATCGAGCCCGGGCCCTGGGTCGCGGGCGTGATCGTGATCCCGTTGACCTGGGCGATGTCGACCGCGTTGCCGGACGAGTGCTCCGAGACGTTGCCCGAGGCCGACAGGTAGCCGTGGCCGGTCCGCAGCGACGTGATCGTCAGCCGCAGGCCGTTGGCCGTCAGGTACTCGAGCGTCGCCAGCACCCGGCGGTCGATCACGCCGGCGGCGATGTCGCCGCGGCCACCGGGGTAGATCGAGAGCCGGCGGTCGGCGAGCACCCGGCGCTGCAGCTGCTCCTTGCTCATCAGCAGCAGCCGGCCGACGTCGGCCGACGGCCCGCCGTCGCCGAGCAGCCGGCTGCGGCGCTCGTTGCCGAAGACGGACGCCTCGTCGAGCAGCCGCCAGCCGTCGACGATCGGCCGCGGGTCGATCCGCGGCGCGCCCGGTCCGCCGGGGCGGATCGCGAACCGCAGGCTGGCGCGGCGGCCCTCGGAGGGCTCCCGCAACCGGCCGAGGACCGTGCCGGCGGTGATCTTGCTGCCGCGGTGCAGGGGCACCAGGCGCAGGTCCGATCGCCGCACCGATCCGGCGCGGACCAGGTAGGGGGCGATCGCGTCCGGCGTGCGCCCGCCCGCTCCCGGGTCGCCCTCGCCGGTGGTCGGCGACGGCGACGAGCCGGTCAGGGGCGGGGCGAGGATCGCCGGGGCCGGTTGGTCGAGCGGACCGCTGCCGGCCGGCGCCAGCAGCTCGGCGGTCAGCCCCGACGCCGGCGGGCCGAGGGTTGCCGGCGCGGTCGTCGCCGCGCCGTCGGGAGCCGGCG
>NZ_AGUD01000090.1 GCF_000240225.1 Patulibacter medicamentivorans | reverse complement strand
CCGCGGCCTGGACGCTGCCGGCGCGCCAGGCGGCGACGGTCAAGGGGCCCGCGGTCGAGGCGCTGCGGCAGGCGGTCGACGGCGCCCGCCGGGGCGCGCGGGCCGCCGAGCTGGTGCCGCACGGGGTCCAGGAGCTGGCGCTGCGGGAGGCGCTGCTGGTCGCGACCGCCCGCGCCTACCGCCGGCTCAAGCGCGAGCAGGCGGTGATGGACTTCGACGACCTGCTGCTGACGCTGCTGGACCTGCTGCGCCGCCGCCCGGACGTCGGCGAGCGGCTGCGCCAGCGCTTCCGCCACGTGCTCGTCGACGAGTTCCAGGACACCAACCCGGTCCAGCTGGCGCTCGTCGACCTGCTCAGCGCTCCCGAGCGCCGGTTCCAGGTCGGCGACCGGCTGCAGGCGATCTACGGTTTCCGCCACGCGACCGTCCGCGGCTTCGACGCCGCCGCCGAGCGGGCCCAGGAGGTCGGCGGCCGGCTCGCGCTCGACGAGACGTTCCGCTGCCCCTCCGACGTCCTGGCGCTGACCAACCGCGTCGGCGCGCGGGCCCACCTGGACTACCAGCCGCTGCTGCACGGTCACGACCGGCCGCCCGCCGACGGGCGCGCGGCGCCGGTCGTCGAGCTGCACGTGGTGGCCGAGCTGCCGGACGCTCCCGGCGGCCGCCCGGGCCCGGAGCCGCCCGGGGGCAACGGCGACGACGGCGAGCCGGAGCCGCCGCCGATCGATCCCGACGAGGCCGGGCACGTCGCGGCGCTCGTCCGCGAGCTGCTGGCGGCGGGCCGCGCGCCCGGCGAGATCGCCCTGCTGGTCCGCCGCACCGCCCCGGTCGCCGCGCTCGAGCGGGCGCTGCTGGGAGCCGGGATCGACGCGGTCCCGGTCGTCGCCGCGCCGCTGCTGGAGACGCTCGAGGTCCGCGAGCTGGAGGCCTGGCTGCGCGCGGTCGCCAATCCCTACGACGACGTGGCGCTGCTCGGCGCGCTGCGGCTGCCGACCGCCGGCGTCGACGCCGACGCCCTGGTCCCGCTGGCGGCGGAGCACCGCGGCGCCCTCGACCGCTTCCGCGAGGCGTCGCCCGAGGAGCGCGGGCGCGCCGAGCCGCCGGCGCTCTGGGACACGCTGCGGGCGCTCGATCGCGAGCCGGCGACCGTGCCGATCCCGGACGCCGCTCGCGACGCCCTCGACCTGCAGGTCGTCGCGCTGCTGCGCCACCGCGGGCTCGCCCGTCGCGCGGGCCCGGCCGACCTGCTCGCCGAGATCCGCGCCGACGACGCCTACCGCGCCGCGATCCTGGCTCGCCCGGGCGGCGCCCGCCGCTGGGCGGCCGTCGCCGCCTTCGGCGACTGGGTCGAGGCCCAGGAGGCCGCCGGCGACGACCTGCTGGCGCTGACCCGCCGGATCGTCGCCGACCGGGCCGACGGCCCGAGCGCGCCCGTCCTGACCGACGGCGACGCCGTCCGGATCACCACGATCCACCGCTCGAAGGGACTCGAGTGGCCGGTCGTGATCTGCTGCGACCTCGGATCGCGGATCAACGCCGACCGGCCGCGGATCCTGATCGACCCCGATCCCGCCAGCGATCGCGTCGGGATGCGGCTGGGCACCGGCCCGGACGCCGTCGGGCTGTGGGACCACGAGGCGCTCAAGGCCGAGGCCGATCGCACCCAGTCCGAGGAGGAGCGGCGGCTGCTGCACGTCGCGATGACCCGGGCCAAGGAGCGGCTGATCCTCTGCGGCACCTGGCCGGTGGAGGTCGAGGGCAGCGGCGCCGACAAGCGCCCGACCGATCGCCTGGACCCGGCGCGCGCGGTCGCCGTCGCGCCCGGCGAGGGCCATGACCGGGAGCCGCGCCGGCCGCCGCTGCGCTGGCTGCTGCCGCTGATCGCCGACCCCGAGGTCTGGCCGCGGCTGGGGGAGGAGGCACTGCTCGAGGTCGCCGACCCGACCGGCGCGGTCGAGCGGCCGGCGACCGCCCGGATGCTGGTTCGCGACCCGCACGGCGCACCGATGCCCGCGGCGCTGCGGCCGGACGCCGAGCCGTGGTCGCCAGCCGGTGCGCCACGCGAGGACGCCGCGACCGGCGGTCCCGCTGGCGCCGCCGCCGCGTCGCGGCTCGCCGATCCCGACGACGACGACGATCCCGGCCGCCATCGGCCGGTCCCGCCGCCGCTGCTGCCGCTGCCCGACCCGGTCTCGTACACGCTGCTCGCCCAGCGGCTGGGGCTGGCCACGGACCCGGTCGCGAGCGACGGCGACGACAACGCGCCGGCGACCACGGCCGGGCCGGTCGCGTCCGCCGCGACGGTCGCGACCGGCGATCTCGCGGGCGACCCGCTCGACGGTCGCAGCCGCGGCACCGTCGTCCACGGGCTGCTGGAGCGTCGGCTGGTGGGTCGCGATCCGCTGGCCGGCCGCCGGCCGCCGACCGCCGCCGAGGCCCGCGCGGTGCTGGCCGAGGAGCTGCCGGACGCCGGACCGCTCGACGACGCTGCCGCGAGCGCGCTGGCGGAGACGGCCACCCGCCTGGAGCGGACCCCGGCGGCCCGCCGGGCGCTCGCGACGGCGCCCGATCGTCGTCACGTCGAGCGCGATGTGCTCTTCGACGTCGGCGGCGAGCGGCCGTTGGTCCAGGGCGTCGTCGACCTCTGGCTCGACGAGGGCGACGGTCGCGTGACGATCGTCGACTGGAAGACCAATCGCCTCGACGACGGCCAGGCGCCGGCCGACGTCGTCGCCGACGGCTACGCGCTGCAGTGCCGGGTCTACGCGCTCGCGGCGCTGCTCTCCGGCGCCCGCGAGGTCGAGGTCGGCTTCGTCTTCGCCCAGGCGCCGGACGATCCGGTGGTCGAGCGCTTCGATGCCGGCGACGAGCCGCGGCTGCGGGCCGCCGTCGCCGACGCCATCGACCGCGCCCAGGCGATCGTGCCGCGCGACTGAGGGTCGGATCCGCCGACCCGCGGGTCGCGTCGCGGCGGACGACCGTCGGCCGCGCTCGATCCCGGCCGCCGCGGGAACGGCGGACTCGAACCCGCCGAGCCGCTCCTGATGAACGAGACATCACCGCCCGCCGCGGGGCGCCATCATGGATCGCGTGGGCCCCTACACCTCGATCCTCCGCACGCCTGGGGTGCCCCGCCTGTTCGGCAGCTCGATGCTGGCGCGGATGTCGAACGGGGCGCTCGGCCTGCTGCTGATCCTGCGCGTCCGCGAGCTGGGCGGCAGCTACGGCCTCGGCGGCGCGGTCGCCGCGGCCTACGCGGTCGGCCTGGCGGGGGCGGCACCGCTGCTGGGGCGGCTCGTCGACCGCCGCGGCCAGACCGGGGTCCTGCTGGCGACCGCGACGGTCGCCGCCACCGTGCTGACCGCGATCGCGCTCCTGCCTGGGCGCCCGTCGGCCGCGGTCCTGGTCGTCCTGGCGGTCCTCGGCGGCGCGGCGCTGCCGCCGGTCGCTCCGTGCCTGCGGGCCCTGTGGGACGTGCTGATCCCCGAGCCGGCGCGCCGGCACGCCGCGATCGCGCTCGACGCCACCTCGTTCGAGGCGGCGTACGTCGTGGTCCCGGCCGGGCTGCTGGCGCTCGGCGCCTGGTCGGCGAGCGTGGCGCTGATCGTCGCCGGCGTCGCGATCCTGGTCGGCACGGCCCTCTTCGCCTCGACGCCGGCGTCGCGGGGGTGGCGCTCCTCCCGGCGCGGCGACGACCACGGCGCGCTGGGGGCGCTGGCCAGCCCCGGGGTCCGGGTGCTGCTCGTCGTCTGGCTGCTGTTCGGGGCCGGGATCGGCGCGACCGAGGTCGCGATCGCCGCCTTCGCCGAGGACCACGGGCAGAAGGCGCTGACCGGCCCGCTGCTGGCCAGCTGGGGCCTCTCGAGCATGATCTTCGGCTTCCTCGCCGGTCGCTGGCACCCCGCCGACCCGGTCCGCCGGTTCGCGATCCTGCTGGCGGCGATCGCCGCCGGCGACGCGCTCGCCGCCACCGCCTGGTCGCCGGCGTCGCTGGCCGTGCTGCTGTTCCTGGCCGGGGCGGCGCTGGCGCCGGGGATGACGATCGGCTACGGCCTGCTGAGCGACGTGGCGCTGCCGGGAACGATCACGGAGGCCTCGACCTGGCTGGTCGCCGGGCTCGGCGCCGGGCTCGCCGCCGGCTCCGCGCTGGGCGGGATCGCGATCGACGCGTCCGGCCCGTGGATGAGCTTCCTGATCGGCGGCGCGGCCGGGGCCCTGACCGTCGGCGGCGTCGTGCTCGGGGCCGGACGGCTCCGCGCCGCCGCCTCGAGCCGCGGCCCGGGCGTGACCTCGGCGGTCGCTCAGCCCGACGCGCCGTCGGTCGCCGGCCGCTCGTAGCCGGACCCGAGCGCCGGCGGCCCGAGGTCCCGGAGCAGCAGCGTCCGCTCGAGCTCGGCGTCGACCTCGGCGCCGAACAGGAACGCGGCGGAGGACAGCCAGAGCCAGAACAGCAGCACGATCGCGCCGCCGAGCGCGCCGTAGGCGCTGCCGAACCCGGCGACCTGGACGTAGACCACGAAGCCGACCGTGGCCAGGCACCAGGCGAGCAGCGCGATCGCGGCCCCGTGCGAGAGCAGGCGCAGGGGCCGGCGCCCGACGTCGGGCGCCCGCTGGTAGACGACCGCGAGGGCGACCAGCAGCAGCGCGATCCCGACCGGGAACCGCAGCACCGCCCAGACCGTCCGGGCCGCGCTGCCGAGGCCGAGGGTCGACGCGAGCGAGTCGGCGATCCCGCCGCCGACGACGAAGGCGATCGCCGCCAGCGCCAGCAGCAGGATCACCAGCAGCGCGATCCCGACATCGGCGAGCTTGTGGCGGACGAACCCGCGCGACTCGCTGACGTGGTGGACCCGGTTGAGGGCCCGCCCGGCCGCCGCGAAGGCGCCCGACGCGCCGTTGATCGCCAGCAGCACCGAGATCGCCAGCGTGATGCTGGCCCCGCCCTTGGCCTGGTCGAGGGCCTTGGCGACCAGCTGCCGGATCGCGTTGGCGCTCTCGTTGGCGCTGGCGCTGGACGCGTTGTCCTTGACCAGCGAGACGAACTCGTCGGCGATCCGCTCCGGCAGCGTGCTGGCGCCGAGCAACGTGGTGAGGGCCGCGGCGACCAGCAGCGTCGGGACGATCGACAGGATCGAGTAGTAGGCGAGGGTCGCCGCCCAGTCGGTCATGCCCTGCTCGCGGAAGGCGGCGAAGGCGCGCCGCACGACGCCCGGCCAGGCCTCGCGGGGGAGCCGCTCGCCGCGGGGTGGTCGGCGACGGGTCGGGCGCGGGGTGGAGGGGGCCACGCCCGGGCACGCTATCGCCGCGGACGGCGTCCGCTCGCCGGCCGATGGGTGGCGACGCGCCAGGATCGTGGAACGGTGCCGTGTGCGGCGGCTCCGGTGCGGACGGGGTCCCGGACGCCCGTGCGGTTCTGCGTACAGCCGGAACCGAGCCGGAGCGGACCGCGAACGGAGCGCGAACCGGCGCCCGCACGGCGGGTCCGTGGCCCCCGCCGGAGTGGAGTCCTCGCAGGGAGCGGTGTACCCTTCAGCGTTCCTTTGGGATGCCCAGCCGCTCCGCCCCGTAGCTGACGGGCCTCTCCCACGGAGCACTCCCTTCTATGACGCGATTCTCCCGCCTTCCCGAGGCCGCAGGCCTCTACGACCCACGCAACGAGCACGACGCCTGTGGCGTGGCGATGGTCGCCCGTCTCGACAACGATCCGCAGCACGAGACGATCGTCCGCGCCCTCACCGCGCTCGAGCACCTGGACCACCGCGGCGCCGCCGGCGCCGACGCGCGCACCGGCGACGGCGCGGGCATCCTGGTCCAGCTGCCGCACGCCTTCCTGCGCGCGGTCGTCGACTTCGAGCTGCCCCAGCCCGGGCAGTACGGCGTCGCGATGTGCTTCCTGCCGCGCGACGAGGCCCAGCGCCACAAGGTCGAGGAGATGCTCGAGCGCAACGTGCGCGTCGAGGGTCAGCGCGTCCTCGGCTGGCGCGACGTCCCGGTCCGCCCGGACGAGATCGGCGTCACGGCCAACGAGAGCCGCCCCTACGTCAAGCAGCTCTTCATCGAGGCCGGCCCCGGCTTCGACCACGACCAGGAGGCGTTCGAGCGCAAGCTCTACGTCATCCGCCGCGTCTGCGAGCTGGCGACGCCGGAGTTCTACGCCTCGTCGTTCTCGTCGCGGACGCTGGTCTACAAGGGGATGCTGCTGTCGGCCCAGGTGCCGGCGTTCTACCCTGACCTGCAGGACGAGCGGTTCGCCTCGGCGATCGCGCTGGTCCACTCGCGCTTCTCGACCAACACGTTCCCCAGCTGGGACCGCGCCCATCCCAACCGCGTGATCGCCCACAACGGCGAGATCAACACGCTGATGGGCAACGTCAACTGGATGAAGGCCCGCGAGTCGCAGCTGGCCTCGCACCTGTTCGGCGGGGACATCGGCAAGATCAAGCCGGTCGTCCGCCCCGGCGGCTCGGACTCGGCGACCTTCGACAACGTCCTCGAGCTGCTGATGCTCGCGGGCCGCTCGCTGCCGCACGCGGTGATGATGATGGTCCCCGAGGCGTTCGAGAACCGGGCGGACCTGCCCCCGGAGCTCGTCGGCTTCTACGCGTACCACTCGCTGCTGATGGAGCCGTGGGACGGGCCGGCCGCGGTGCTCTTCACCGACGGCCGGATCGTCGGCGCCACGCTCGACCGCAACGGCCTCCGTCCCGGTCGCTGGGTCGAGACGAAGGACGGCTGGATCGTCCTCGGCTCCGAGGCCGGCATGCTGCCGATCAAGCCCGACAACATCGAGCGGCTCGGTCGCCTGGCGCCGGGCAAGCTGTTCCTGGTCGACCTCGAGCAGCACCGGGTCGTCGAGGACGACGAGATCAAGCGCCGCGTCGCCACCCAGCGCCCGTACGAGGCCTGGTTCCGCGAGCAGGCCGTCCACTTCTCCGACCTCGCGCCGAAGAAGGCGGTCCACGAGACCGGCGAGCACCTGCGGCAGCTGCAGCAGGCGTTCGGCTACACCCAGGAGGACCAGAAGGTCCTGCTGAGCCCGATGGCGTCGGGTGGCCAGGAGCCGCTCGGCTCGATGGGCAACGACGCCGCGCTGGCGGTCCTCTCCGACCAGCGCCCGCCGCTGTTCAGCTACTTCAAGCAGCTGTTCGCGCAGGTCACGAACCCGCCGATCGACCCGATCCGCGAAGAGATCGTGATGTCGCTGTCGACCTCGATCGGCGGCCAGCTGAACCTGCTCGAGGAGACGCCCGAGCACGCGCACAACCTGGTCCTGAACCACCCGATCCTGCGCAACGACGAGCTGGAGACGCTGCGCCAGGTCGACCAGGGCATCTTCAAGTCGCACACGATCGACATCACCTGGCCGATCGCCGAGGGGCCCGACGGGTTGAAGGCGCGCGTCGCCAACGCCTGCGACGAGGCCTACGACGCGATCCAGTCCGGGCGCAACGTCCTGATCCTCTCCGACCGCGCCGCCGGCGAGGATCGCGTCGCGATCCCGTCGCTGCTGGCGACCGCCGCCGTCCACCACCACCTGGTCCGCGAGGGCGTGCGGCTCGAGGCGGGCCTGGTCGTCGAGTCGGCCGAGCCGCGCGAGGTCCACCACTTCGCGACGCTGCTCGGCTACGGCGCCGCCGCGGTCAACCCGTACCTGATGTTCGACTCGGTCGACCAGCTGGTCGCCGACGGCCTGGTGCCGGGCGTCAGCGACGCCTCGGTCGCCCAGAAGAACGTCGTCAAGGCGATCGGCAAGGGCCTGCTGAAGACGATCTCCAAGATGGGGATCTCGACGATCGCGTCGTACTCCGGCGCCCAGATCTTCGAGGCGGTCGGGCTCGACTCCAGCATCATCGACCGCCACTTCGCGGGCACCGCGTCGCGGATCGGCGGGATCGGGCTCGACGTCCTCGCCGAGGAGGCGATCGACCGTCACGCCCGCGCCTATCCGGGAGCGATCGACGGCCTGCTGCCGGTCGGCGGCCTCTACGCGTGGCGCCGCGACGGCGAGCACCACATGTGGAACCCGACCACGATCTCGCTGCTGCAGCACGCCGTCCGCACCAGCGACGCGCCGTCGAACCAGCCCGACCTCGTGGCCGGCGACCAGGCCCGCGCGAAGTACCGCGAGTTCTCGGCCGCGTCCGACAGCGACGCCACCCGTCGCGCGACGCTGCGCGGCCTGATGGCCTTCCGCACCGACGCGGTCGAGTCGATCGCGCTCGAGGAGGTCGAGCCCGCCAGCGAGATCGTCAAGCGCTTCGCGACCGGCGCGATGTCGCTCGGCTCGATCTCGACCGAGGCGCACGAGACGCTGGCCGTGGCGATGAACCGCATCGGCGGCAAGTCGAACACCGGCGAGGGCGGCGAGGACGCGCGCCGGTTCACGCCGGAGCCGAACGGCGACCGCAAGCGCTCCGCGATCAAGCAGGTCGCGTCGGGCCGCTTCGGCGTCACCGCGCACTACCTGGTCAACGCCGACCAGCTGCAGATCAAGATGGCCCAGGGCGCCAAGCCCGGCGAAGGCGGCCAGCTGCCCGGCCACAAGGTCGACAAGTACATCGGCTCGGTCCGGCACACGACGCCGGGCGTCGGCCTGATCTCGCCGCCGCCGCACCATGACATCTACTCGATCGAGGACCTCAAGCAGCTGATCTACGACCTCCGCTGCGGCAACCCCGTGGCGTCGGTCTCGGTCAAGCTGGTCTCCGAGGTCGGCGTCGGCACGATCGCCTCCGGCGTCGCCAAGGCCGGCGCGGACCACGTCGTGATCGCCGGTCACGACGGCGGCACCGGCGCCTCGCCGCTGAGCTCGATCGTCTCGGCCGGCGTCCCGTGGGAGATCGGCCTCGCCGAGACCCAGCAGACGCTGCTGCTCAACGACCTCCGCTCGCGCGTCCGGGTCCAGACCGACGGCCAGCTGAAGACCGGCCGCGACGTCGTGATCGCCGCGCTGCTGGGGGCCGACGAGTTCGGCTTCTCGACTGCGCCGTTGATCGCGACCGGCTGCATCATGATGCGCGCCTGCCACCTCAACACCTGTCCGGTGGGCATCGCGACGCAGGACCCCGAGTTGCGCAAGCGCTTCAAGGGCACGCCCGAGCACGTCGTCAACTACTTCCTGCTGGTCGCCGAGGAGATCCGCGAGATCATGGCCCAGCTGGGCGTCCGGACCTTCGACGAGCTGGTCGGCCGCAGCGACCTGCTGCGGGCCGACGAGGCGATCGAGCACTGGAAGGCGCGCGGGGTCGACCTGGCGCAGCTCTTCCACCGGCCGCAGCTGCGCGAGGGCGCCGTCCTGCGCGGCACCGAGCCGCAGCTGACCGGCCACCTCGACGACCACCTCGACTGGGGCCTGATCCAGCAGGCCGAGGCCGCGATCGAGCGGGCCGAGCCAGTCCGCCTGAGCGCCAAGGTCCGCAACATCGACCGCTGCGTCGGCGGCGTCCTCAGCTCGCGGATCGCCGAGGTCCAGGGCGCCGAGGGGCTGCCCGAGGGCACCCTGCACATCGACTTCGTCGGCTCTGCCGGGCAGAGCTTCGGCGGCTGGCTGGCGCCGGGCGTCGAGTTCTCGCTCGTCGGCGACGCCAACGACTACACCGGCAAGGGCCTCTCCGGCGGCGTCGTGACCGTCCGTCCGTCGGACCAGGTCACGTTCGTCCCGGAGGAGCAGCAGATCGTCGGCAACACCGTGCTCTACGGCGCCACGAAGGGCAAGCTCTTCCTGCGCGGCCGTGCCGGCGAGCGGTTCGCCGTCCGCAACTCGGGCGCGAGCGCGGTCGTCGAGGGCGTCGGCGACCACGGCTGCGAGTACATGACCGGCGGCCGCGTGGTCGTCCTGGGCTCGATCGGGCGCAACTTCGCGGCCGGCATGTCCGGCGGCCTGGCGTTCGTGCTCGACGAGCACGGCAGCTTCCGGGCCAACGTCAACCCGACGATGCTCGACCAGCTCGAGGAGCCGGACGAGGCGGACCTGATCGAGCTCCGCGACCTGATCGCCGAGCACGGGGAGCGGACCGGCTCGACCGTCGCCGCCCGGGTGCTGGCCGACTGGGACGCGATCAAGCGCTCCTTCGTCAAGGTCTTCCCGGCCGACTACAAGCGGGTCCTCGCGCAGCTGGCGCAGGAGGAGGCCGCCGCCGCGCGGACGGCCGACGCCACCGAGGCCCGGCCGTGATCGGGCGGGCGGCACGCCGGTCCGGCGGCAACGACACGAACACGACGACGACGGAGGGCCAGGTCTGATGGGCGAGCTCGGAGGCTTCCTCAAGATCCAGCGGTCCCCGGTCAAGTGGGACGACCCGGCCGAGCGGGCCGGGCGCTACACGGAGTTCATCGCCGAGCGTCCCGTCGAGGAGGTCCAGCAGCAGGGTGCGCGCTGCATGGACTGCGGCGTGCCGTTCTGCCACAACGGCTGCCCGCTGGGCAACCTGATCCCCGACTGGAACGATCTCGTCTACCGCGGCGACTGGCAGAACGCGATCCGCCAGCTGCACGCGACGAACAACTTCCCCGAGTTCACCGGCCGCGTCTGCCCCGCCCCGTGCGAGGCCTCCTGCGTGCTGGAGATCAACGAGGGCGACGCGGTCACGATCAAGCAGATCGAGAACACGATCATCGATCGCGCCTGGGCCGAGGGCTGGGTCCGTCCCGAGCCGCCGGAGCAGGAGACGGGCCAGCGCGTCGCCGTGGTCGGCGGCGGTCCGGCCGGCCTCGCGGCGGCGCAGCAGCTGCGTCGCGCCGGCCACGCGGTGGTGCTGTTCGAGCGCGACGAGGCGGCCGGTGGGCTGATCCGCTTCGGCGTCCCGGACTTCAAGATCGAGAAGCGCGTCGTCGAGCGCCGCGTCCAGCAGCTCGTCGACGAGGGCGTCGAGCTGCGCTGCGGCGTCGACGTCGGCACCGACGTGACGGTCGAGGAGCTGCGCGAGCAGTTCGACGCGGTCGTCCTGGCGACCGGCTCGCGGGTCCCGCGCGACCTGCCGGTCGAGGGTCGCCAGCTGGGCGGCGTGCACTTCGCGATGGAGTACCTCTACGAGCGCACCCGCGCCACGCAGGACGAGCAGGGCGTCGTCCCCCAGGTGCCGCGCCCGGCGCCGCGGGGGATCAGCGCGCGCGGCAAGCACGTCGTGGTGATCGGCGGCGGCGACACCGGCGCCGACTGCGTCGCGCAGTCGATCCGCGAGGGCGCCGAGTCGGTCGTCCAGGTCGAGCTGCTGCCCGAGCCGCCGTCGTCGCGCCCCGACGACCGCACCCCGTGGCCGCTGTGGCCGGCGAAGTTCCGGCTCAGCTACGCGATGGAGGAGGCCCGCGCGCTCGGCAAGGGCGTGCAGAACTTCTCGGTCGCGACGCTGAAGCTCGAGGGCGACGCCGACGGCAACGTCCAGACGCTGCACTACGGGCAGGCCGAGCCGGCGCCGCCGTTCGCGGCCGTTCCCGGCACGGAGCGCGAGCAGCCGGCGCAGCTGGTGCTGCTGGCGATGGGCTTCCTGCACCCCGAGCAGGGGCTGATCGACGGCCTCGGCCTGGTCAAGGATCCGCGCGGCAACATCAAGGCCGGGGCCTACGCGACCTCGGAGGAGGGCGTCTTCGCCGCCGGCGACTGCCGTCGCGGTCAGTCGCTGATCGTCTGGGCGATCAACGAGGGGCGCCAGGCGGCCCGGATGGCCGATCGCTACCTGGCGCAGAAGGCCGGCCGCCGGGCCCGTCCCGCGGCTCTCGCCGGCATCTGAGCGGGTGCTCGCCCGGAGTCGATCCGGGCGAGCGCAGGCCGCGGTCGGACCCGCCGACCGACAAAGATGACGCAGGCGTCACGTCCTGCTAGCGTCGCCTCGAGCGCCCGCTCCGGGGCGCGACCGTCCATGACCGACACGACCACCTCGCCGTCCTCGACGACTCCGCGCCCGCCGGGCAAGCGCGAGCGGACGAAGGCCGCCAACCGCGAGGAGATCCTCGCCGCGGCGATCGAGGCGTTCACCGAGCTGGGCTTCGGGGCGACGACGGTCCGCGACATCGTGCGCCGGACGAGCCTCGCGTCGGGGACCTTCTACAACTACTTCCCGGACAAGGACGCGATCCTCGCCGAGATCTCCAGCGCCCACGTGCGCGAGGCGGGGGAGCGGATGCAGGTCGCCCGTTCGACGGCCAGCACCCCGGCCGAGGCGATCGAGCGCGGCGCCGCCGCCTACTTCCAGATGCTCGTCGAGCAGCCCGAGATGCTGGCCCTGTTCCGTCGCAACTCCGGCACGATGCGGGCCTATGCCGACGACGACCTGCTGCACCTCGTGGTCGATGCCCTGCGCCAGGATCTCGACCGCCTGACCGCGGGGACGCCCTCCGCCGGGCTCGACACCGAGCTGCTGGCCGCCGGCCTGATCGGCGCCGGGATGGAGATCGCGATGCGCTTCGCCGAGCGCGGGATCGAGGATCCGCAGGAGGCCCTGACCGTCCTGCGGGCGCTGGTCCTGGACGGCGTCCTCGGCGGCGGCGCGAGGCGCGCGTAGGCCGGCGCATCTCGCCGGCCGGCACGAGGTGCGGAACGGCCCTGACCTACACTGGATCGGTGTTCTGTCGTCACGGTCGCCGCGAGGATCTCTGCCCCATCTGCGCCCGTGAGAAGAAGAAGCGCAAGCCGACCGCGTCGAGCGCCACCTCGCACAGCTCGATCGCCCGGCCGCCGCGGGCGGTCGCCGAGGCGCGGGCCAGCGCTCGCAAGCCGGGCTCCGGGGTCCGGGTCCGCAAGCTCGCCCGCCACGCCGACGACGGCTGGCGCAGCGAGCTGCTGCCGGGCGTGGTCTCCAGTCGCGACGCGCTCGAGCTCTGCCGCCAGCTGGTGCGGTCGCGGGCCCGCCTGGATCGGCTGGCCAACGACCCGCTCGGCCCCTACGCGACGGCGGCCGAGCTGGCCGGCGGCGACGAGCGGCAGCGCGAGGAGGCGACCTGGCTGCTGTTCCAGGTCGCGTACTACGGCCCCGTCGAGGGCGAGCACCCGTTCGCCGAGATCGCCCGGCTGTCGGTCGGCTGGGACGACCCGCTGCCCGACGACGAGCTGCTGCGGACGGCCAAGATCGGGCCGCGCGGCGCGCACGAGCACGACCGCGGGACGCGCACGCTCCAGGCCTACCGCGAGTGGGCGGTCCGCGGCGGGGGGCAGCTGGCCGGGCTCCAGGGCGGGCGCGTCGCGCAGCCGGACGCCGCCCGCCGCTTCGACGCCGGCTTCCGCGCGCTGGCGCTGCCGGGGTTGGGCCGCGGCCCGCGGTTCGAGTTCCTGCTGAGCCTGGCGTGCGCCGGCCTGCTCGATGCCACGCCGTGGTCGCTGCTGCTCGACCCGGGTCGCGACCCGGTCACGGTCGCCGCCAAGCGCGCGGTCCGGACCGACGACGCGGTCCTGCTCCAGCGGCGGATCGGCGCCCTCGCGCGCGAGCTCGACGTCCCGATCGCGGCCTTCGACCTGGGGCTCCGCAACTGGGACGCTCCGGTCAAGGGGCGGCTGACGGGCGGCGTGCCGGTGGAGGACGATCCGGACGAGGTCGTGCTGCTGGGGCAGGCGCTCGGGATCGAGCCCGAGCAGCCGGCCGACGCCGAGGTCGACGGAGCCGGAAACGCCACTGTGTGAGGTCTGGCATCCTGACGGCCGGGAGCGCTCGCCGATCAGGGGGGAGTGAATCCCACGGCTCGCGGGTCATCACGGTGCGCGTCCGTCGCGTCCCGTCCGATGCCCGAGTCTCCGCCACCCGCCGTCCCGCCCCGCGAGTCCGACCGGTCGACCGTCCGGCCGATCGGCGCGCCACCGGCCCGCCCGCCGTCCGGCGGCGGGTCGTCGAGCGACCGGCGACGGCCTCGTCCCCTGCCCGGCGCCGCGTCGGCGGCGGCCGGCGCGG
>NZ_AGUD01000091.1 GCF_000240225.1 Patulibacter medicamentivorans | reverse complement strand
GAGCCGCCGGCGCGCCGCCTCGACCCGCATCAGGCGAGCGACGGCCTTCGGCCCGAGGCCGATCTCCTCGGCGAACCCGGCCGACAGCGAGCGCCGGGAGCTGCCGATCGCGTCGGCGAGCGCGTCGACGCGCAGCCGGCCGCCGCTGGCCCGCAGCAGCGTCCACGCCCGCTCGACGTCCGGGCGCCGCGGCGGGGCCGCCCGGGCCGCGGCCCGCAGCAGCAGCTGGTCGAGGATCGCGAAGCGCGCCGCCTCGTCGGGCGCGCCGTCCAGTCGCTCCGCCAACTCGTCGGCGCCGGGCCCCAGCAGCTGGTCGAGGCCGACCGTCGCCTGGCCGAGCGCGCCGGCCGGGATCCCGAACAGCCGCCGCAGCGCCGGCGGCTCGAGGTCGAGCTGGAGGCCCCGGAACGATCCCTGGTGGGCGACCCGGACCGGCCGCGCGTAGAGCCCGCCGACGAACGAGCCGAACCGCTCGCCCTCGACCGTCCAGCCGCGGTCGAGGTCGACGATCACCGTGATCGTGCGGCCGGGCACCTCCAGCGTCTCCTGGGGGACGCCGGGCCGGTCGCCGAAGTCGGCGTAGCGCGTGACGATCCCCCGCAGGCGCGGATCGGGTGAGGAGGCCACCAGCCGCATCGTCCCGCCAGGCTAGACGACGCGGACCGCTGGCTCGCGGAGACGCGGAACCGGTGAACGTCCCGGTCGCCGGCCGCCCACGGCCCGCGACCACCGACCGCGCCGCTACTTCGGCGCCATCCGGATCGCGCCGTCGAGCCGGATCGTCTCGCCGTTGAGCAGCGGGTTGCTGATGATGTGGGCCGCCAGGTCGGCGTACTCGGACGGGTGGCCGAGGCGGGGCGGGAACGGCACCTGGGCGCCGAGCGAGGCCTTGGCCTCCTCCGGCAGGGCGGCCAGCAGCGGGGTGTCGAAGAGCCCCGGCGCGATCGTCATGTTGCGGATGCCGTAGCGGGCGAGGTCGCGGGCGACCGGCAGGGTCATGCCGACGATGCCGCCCTTCGACGCGGAGTAGGCGACCTGGCCGATCTGGCCGTCGAACGCCGCCACCGAGGCGGTGTTGATCAGCACGCCGCGCTCGCCGTCCTCGTTGGGCTCGTTGGTCGACATCGCCTCGGCCGAGAACCGCAGCGCGTTGAAGGTGCCGAAGAGGTTGATCTTCAGGACCGTCTCGAAGGGCAGCATCGGGTGCGGCCCCTTCTTGTGGTGGAAGACCTGCTGCGGCCAGCCGGTGCCGGCGCAGGAGACGGTCGCGACCAGCGGGGCGACGCCGGCCGCGGCCTCGACGGCGGCCTTGACCGCGTCCTCGTCGGTGACGTCGGTCTTCACGAACTGGGCGCGCTCGCCCAGCTCGGCGACGAGCGCCTGGCCCTTGTCCTCCTGGACGTCGGCGATGGTGACGTGCGCGCCGTCGGCGTGGAGCCGCCGGACGGTCGCCTGTCCGAGTCCCGACGCGCCGCCGGTGACGAGTGCGCTCTTGCCTGCGATCTGAGCCATGGCCGGCAATCTAGCGCGTCGGTTGGCTGACCAGCCAATCGCCTCCACGGGGACCCGACGGTCGGCGGCCGGGAGCGCGCAGCCGGCTCAGCCCGCGTCGTTCCAGCGCAGCAGCGCGCGCCGCTCCCGCTCGAACCCGAGCACCGAGACGGTGCCGACCGCCAGCGCCAGCTGGGCGCCGAGCACCGCCGGCTGGCCGAGCCAGCGCGCGGCCAGGACGCGCAGCAGGTGCCCGTGGGAGACGAGCAGGACGTCGTGGTCGCCGGGCCCGCCGGCGGACTCGCCCGCCGCGACCGCCTGGGCGATCGCGCGATCGGCCCGGGCGCCGACCTGGTCGATCGTCTCGGCGCCGTCGATCGCGACGGTCCACGAGTCCCAGCCGGGCGCCTCGGCCCGCAGCTCGGTGGTGGTCCGGCCCTCGGCGACGCCGTAGTCGCGCTCCTGCAGGTGATCGTCGAGCGTCGGCGCCGCTTCCGGCAGCGCCAGCTCCAGCGTCTGGCGGGCCCGCAGCAGCGGCGAGCAGCGGATCGCGACGAACGGGACCTCGCGCAGGCGGGGAGCGAGCGCCGTCGCCTGGGCGCGGCCGTGGTCGGTCAGCGGCAGGTCGGTGCGGCCGGTGTGGCGCAGCGCGCGCGACCACTCGGTCTCGCCGTGGCGGACGAGCCACAGGCGGACGCCGCCGTTCAGCGCGCTCACGACCGGACCAGGCCGGCGGCGCGCGCCGGGGCGAGGGCGTCCTCGTCGGCCAGCACCAGCAGCCGCTCGCGGGGGAGCAGGCTGACCGGGGCCTGCGGGCCGGGCTCGCCGAGCGATCGCGCCAGCGCGTCGGCCTTGCCGGCGCCGGTCACGAGCAGGACCAGCCGGCCGGCCGCGCAGAGCGCCGGGACGGTCAGGGTGACCCGCTCCGGCGGCGGCTTCGGCGAGTCGAGCACGGCGACCGTCCGGCCCTCGGCCTCGAGCGCGCCGTGGCCGGGGAACAGCGACGCGGTGTGCCCGTCCTCGCCGAGGCCGAGCAGGACGACGTCGAGCGGGGTCTCGCCGAGGTCGTGGGCGTAGGCCCGCGCGCGGTCTCCCGGCGATCCGCCCTCGACCAGGCGGTGGACCAGCAGGTCGTGGGCACCCGCGCCGAGCGACTCGACGACCAGCCGCGCGTTGCTGTCGTCGTGCTCGAACGGCACGCAGCGCTCGTCGGCCAGGAAGACGTCGATCGCGGACCAGTCGCGGACCAGCGGCCCGAGCCGGCGGTAGGCCGCGACCGGCGTGCCGCCGCCCGAGAGCGCGATCCGGGCGCGTCCGGAGCGCGCGGCCGCCGCGGCCAGCAGCTCCGCGAGCAGCTCGGCGGCCGCGGCGGCGGTCGCCTCGGGATCGGCGAACGCCCGGACCTCGGCGCCGCCGGCCGCGGCCTCGCTCATGCCAGCTCCCCCTGGCCGGGGATCACGTGGTAGGGCGCCGCGCTCCCGGCGCCGTCGGCGTCGGCGTCGGCCCGGATCACGTGCATCACCGCGTTGATCAGCGCCAGGTGGGTGAACGCCTGCGGGAAGTTGCCCAGGTGGCGGCCCGACTTCGGATCCAGCTCCTCGGCGTAGAGCTGCAGCGGCGACGCGTAGCCGAGCAGCCGCTCGCAGAGGGCGCGGCCCCGCTCGACCTCGCCGATCTCGACCAGCGCCGAGACCAGCCAGAACGAGCAGATCGTGAACGTGCCCTCCTCGCCGTGGAGCCCGTCGTCGGTCTCCTCGACCCTGTAGCGCAGGACCAGGCCGTCCTCGGACAGCTCGTCGGCGATCGCGAGGACCGTCGCCCGCAGCCGCGGGTCGTCCGCCGGCAGGAACCGCACCAGCGGCATCAGCAGCAGCGAGGCGTCGAGCGCGTCGGTCTCGTAGTGCTGGCAGAAGACCCCGCGCTCGTCGACGCCGTTGGCGCAGATGTCGGCGTGGATCTCGTCCGCGATCGCCTGCCACTCGCTGGCGATCTCGCGCTCGCCGCGCAGCTCCGCCAGGCGCGCGCCGCGGTCGAGGGCGACCCAGCACATGACCTTCGACGAGGTGAAGTGCTTGAGGCCGCCGCGGACCTCCCAGATCCCGGCGTCCGGCTCGCGCCAGTGGGCGATCGCCTCGGCGACCTGCTTCTTCAGCGTCGGCCAGACCGACTCGGGCAGCTGATCGCGCGAGCGCGTGTGCAGGTAGACCGAGTCCAGCATCGCGCCCCAGACGTCGTGCTGGTTCTGGTCGAAGGCGCCGTTGCCGATCCGGACCGGGCGGGCGCCGTCGTAGCCCTCCAGGTGGTCGAGCTCGAACTCCTCCAGCTGGCGCTCGCCGCCGATGCCGTACATCACCTGCAGCGGCCGCTCGCCCTTGGCGACGTCCTGGATGAAATAGAAGAAGTCGTTGGCCTCCTCGTCGAAGCCGAGGGTGTACAGCCCCCAGAGCATGAACGTGGAGTCGCGGATCCACGAGTAGCGGTAGTCCCAGTTGCGCTCGCCCTGGGGGGTCTCCGGCAACGAGGTCGTCGCGGCCGCCAGCATCGCGCCGGTCGGGGCGAACGTCAGCCCCTTCAGCGTCATCGCCGAGCGCTGCAGGTAGGTCCGCCACGGGTGGTCGGGGAACTCGCCGTGGCTCAGCCACTCGTGCCAGAAGTCGGCGGTGTAGTTGACCCGGGCGTGGGCGTCCTCGTAGGTCTGAGGCGCGCCGTGGTGCGACCAGGAGAGCGCGATGAAGTGGGTGTCGCCGGCCCGGACGGTGGTGCGGGCGCGGGCGCGGGCGCCCTCGAAGCCCAGCCGCAGGTCGGTGGTCAGGACCAGCTCGGTGCTCGAGCCCGGATCCTTGACGCGGCCGATCCCGTAGCCCTCGGAGTCGTAGGTCCAGCTGCCGTGGCGCTGGCCGTAGTCGAAGACCGGCTCGCACTCCATGAACATCTCGACG
Source organism: Patulibacter medicamentivorans (assembly GCF_000240225.1). Classification (GTDB taxonomy): domain Bacteria; phylum Actinomycetota; class Thermoleophilia; order Solirubrobacterales; family Solirubrobacteraceae; genus Patulibacter; species Patulibacter medicamentivorans. The sequence goes on along the minus strand of NZ_AGUD01000091.1, from coordinate 14,676 downwards.
TAGCCGTTGACGCAGCGGATCGTCCGCAGCAGCACGTGGTCGGCGTCGTCGTCGGTCGGCGATCGGCGGTGCGACTGCGAGCGCTCGGCCTCGTGGTGCCACGGCCCGATCAGCAGGCAGTCGCGGACGACGACCCAGCCGGTGCGGGTGCCCCAGGTCGTCTCGAGGATCATCGTCCCCGGCAGGTAGCGGCGGCCGGCCGGCACCGTCTGCCCGACCGGCGCCAGCCGGAACGACCCGGCGTCGCGGTCCAGCAGCGCGCCGAAGACCGACGGGCTGTCGTGCCGCGGAACGCAGAACCACTCGATCCCGCCCGAGGGCGCCACCAGCGCGTTGACCTCGCAGTCCGACAGGAACGCGTAGTCCGCGATCGGCGGATAGGCGGAGTGCGGGTTCGGACGCTCGACGGGGCTCAGGTGCACTGGATCAATCTCCTGGCGGTGGCGAGCGCCTCACGGTAGCCGTCGTCGGGGACGAGCGTGCGGCGAAGGGCGGCGCTGAGGACCCCGGTCTCCCCGCGCGAGGCGCCGAGGATCGTCCAGCTGCGCTCGCGGTCGGCGGCGTCGCCCCCGGACCCGGCGGCGCCCTCGGGGGGCGCGTAGCGCGCCCGCAGGCCGCCCGGGTTGCGATCGAGCGCGAAGTGGGCGCCGGTCCGCGAGGTGACGGTCGTCCCGGCCAGGCCGGCGACCCCGACGTCGCTGGACACCAGCCGCAGGTGGACCTCGTGGCCGGCGGCGTCACGGACCTCGTCCCCGACGGCCGTCCAGCGCAGGCGGGCGGCGAGCCAGCCGAGCACCAGCCAGGCCGCGGCGGCGGAGCCGGGCTGGTGCCGGACCTCGACGTCGCCGATCCGGGCCAGCTCGTCGCGGCGGGACGGGGGAGAGAAGGCGGCCGCCAGCCGCTGGCGCCACGGCAGCGTCCGCATCCAGGAGAGGTCGACGACCCCGACGGCGTGGGCGGCCTGCAGCGCCAGCGCCTCGTCGAGGCCGGTCGTCGCGAGCGCCGCGTCCGAGCTGTCCAGCAGCACGGTCTGGGCCAGCGGCACGAGGCTCTCGATCGCGCCGCGGTGGTCGTGCGGCGCCCACAGCAGCGTCGGCACGTCGGTCAGCACCATCGGGTCGACGATCGACTCCAGGCGCGACAGGTGCCGCAGCCCGACGTCGACGGTCACCAGCTCGTTCATCGCCGAGGTCCGGTCGCCGGCGTCGCCGTCGGCGGCCAGCGTCACCCGCGCCGACAGCCGCGAGCGGTCGGGGTGGACGCGCAGCAGGATCGAGCGCGACGGGGCGTTGCCGCCGGTCGCGGCCAGCCGGCGGACGACCTCGTCGGCGTCGTCGGCGTCGACGACGGTGACCAGGTTCAGGGCCCGCGCCGGGAGCGCCGAGCGCTGGCGGAACCGCTCCCGCTCCAGCGCGCGCATCGCCTCCTCGACGCCGGCCGGGTCGACGTCGTCCTGCTGCCAGACGGTGTGGGCGACGGTCGACATCGGCTCAGATCGCCCGCCAGTGGTCGCCGTCGCGGAGGATCCGCTGCTGGCTCTGCGGTCCGTCGCTGCCGGCCGCGTACTCGTCCGGCGGCGACGCGTCGGCGGCCCACGCGTCGAGGATCGGCTGGATCACGGCCCACTGCGCCTCGACCTCGTCGGCGCGGGTGAAGAGCGTCGCGTCGCCCCGCAGCGCGTCCGTGATCAGCCGCTCGTAGGCCTCGGGCGAGGTCGACAGGAACGAGGTCCCGTACGAGAAGTCCATCGTCACCGGCCGCAGGTGCATGCCGCTGCCGGGGACCTTCGCCGCCAGCTTGATCGAGACGTGCTCGTCGGGCTGGATCGTGAAGACGATCTGGTTCGGCTCGACCGTCCCGCCGCCGTGGAACGCCAGGTGGGGGACCGGCTGCAGCGTCACCGCGATCTCGGTCAGCTTGCGCGAGAGCCGCTTGCCGGTGCGGATGTAGAACGGGACGCCGGCCCAGCGCCAGGTGTCGACCTGCAGCCGCAGCGCGACGAAGGTCTCGGTCGTCGAGCTGGCGGGGACGTCGGGCTCGTTGACGTAGGCCGGGACGACGTCGCCCCCGACCGCGCCGGCGCCGTAGCGGCCGCGGACGGCGTGCAGGTGCATCTGGTCGCGGTCGATCCGCTCGATCGCCCGCAGGATCTTGACCTTCTCGCCGCGGATGTCGTCGGCGGCGAAGGCGGTCGGCGGCTCCATCGCGAGGATGCAGAGCAGCTGCAGCAGGTGGTTCTGGACCAGGTCGCGGAGCGCGCCGGCGCCGTCGTAGTAGCCGGCGCGACCCTCGAGCCCGACGGCCTCGCCGGCGGTGATCTGGACCGACGCGATGTGGTTGCGGTTCCAGATCGGCTCGAACAGCCCGTTGGCGAAGCGCAGCGCCAGCAGGTTCTGGACCGTCTCCTTGCCGAGGTAGTGGTCGATCCGGAAGACCTGCTCCTCGTGGAGGACCTCGAGCACGCGGCGGTTCAGCTCCAGCGCCTCGGTCTCGGTGGTCCCGAAGGGCTTCTCGATCACGACCCGGGTGTCGGCGCCCTCGCGCCGGGCCAGCCCGTGACCGCCGATCTGACCGACGATCGCGCCGAAGAACCGCGGCGCCGTCGACAGGTAGAAGATCCGGTTGAGCGGCTGGCCGGCCGCCGCGTCGAGCTGGCCCAGCCGCTGCGCGAGGCCGCGGTAGGCGTCGTCCTCCTCGAAGCCGCCGGTGACGTAGAAGACGTTCTCCAGCAGCGCGTCGAGGACCGTCGCGTCGGGCGGACGCCGCGAGAACCGCTCGATCGCCTGGCGGACCTCGTCGCGGTAGCCGTCGTCGGTCAGCTCCCCGCGCGAGACACCGATCAGCTGGAAGCGCTCGGGCAGCGAGCCCTCGTGCGCCAGGTTGTAGAGCGCCGGCAGCAGCTTGCGCCGCGCCAGGTCGCCGGTCGCGCCGAAGATCACCAGCACCGAGCTGGGCGGCGGCAGCTGGTCGAGGCCCTCGGCCAGCGGGTCGGCCGGCAGCGCCTGGGAGGCGGACGTCTCCGGCGGGGTGTCGGTGCTCATGACTGCGATCCGGTCGGTCGGAGGCGGTCAGCCGACGCGCTTGACGGCGTGGCCACCGAACTGGTTCCGCAACGCCGCGAGCACGCGGCTGGCGTAGTCGTCCTCCCCGCGCGAGGCGAAGCGGGCGAACAGCGACGCCGTGATCGCGGGGACGGGGACGTCGTGGTCGATCGCGGCCTCGATCGTCCAGCGGCCCTCGCCCGAGTCGTCGACCCACGGCTGCAGCGCCTCGAGCGAGGTGCCCTCGGCCTCGAACGCGCGGGCCGCCAGCGAGTTGAGCCACGAGCGCACGACCGAGCCCTGCTCCCAGAGGTGGGCGACCTTGGCCAGGTCGAGGTCGGGGTCGTTCTTGTTCAGCAGCGTGTAGCCCTCGGCGAACGCCTGCATGACCCCGTACTCGATGCCGTTGTGGACCATCTTCACGAAGTGGCCCGAGCCCGACGGGCCGACGTGCTCCCAGCCGAACTCGCCGATCACGTGCCGTGACTCCTCGGCGGTCCTCGGCGCCAGGCTGTCGAGCACGGGGGAGAGGCGGGCGACGGCCTCCTGCGGGCCGCCGACCATCATGCAGTAGCCGACGTCCAGGCCCCAGACCCCGCCGGACGTGCCGACGTCGAGGTAGTGGATGCCCTTCGGGGCCAGCGCCGCAGCCCGCGGTCCGTCGTCGGTCCAGCGGCTGTTGCCGCCGTCGACGATCGCGTCGCCGGACTCCAGCAGCTCGCCGAGGGCCTCGACCGTCGAGGCGGTCGGCTCGCCGTGGGGGACCATCACCCAGACGTGGCGCGGGGTGTCGAGCGCGGCGACCAGCTCCTCCAGCGAGGCGACGGCGCGGGCGCCGGTCTCCTCGCCGAGCGCGCGGGCGACGTCGACGTCGCGGTCGTAGGCGACGACGTCGTGGTCGGCCAGCCGCAGCCGGCGGACCATGTTGCCGCCCATCTTGCCCAGGCCGACGAAGGCGATCTGCATCGCTAGTTCTCCTCGATCGCGGTGACGAGGGCGTCGAGGCCCTCGAGCCAGTCCCCGCCCAAGCTCGCCCGCAGCGCTCGTCGCTCGTGCGCGACGAGCGTCCGATGGTCGCCTGCGGACTGGGCGTGCAACAGGGTGGCGAAGTCGTAGTCGGCGTCCGGGATCGGCAGCCCGGCGCGCGGGTCGTGCTCCAGCAGCAGGAACCGGCCCTGGGGCGGGCCGCCCTTGTGCAGCTGCCCGGTCGAGTGCAGGTAGCGCGGGCCGAAGCCGGTCGTGATCGCGGCGTCGGTCCGCGCCCCGAGCGCCGCGCGCAGGCGGTCGAGGGCGGCCGAGGCGCCGTCGCTCGGCGGCAGGTAGGCGAGGATCGCCAGGTAGCCGGGGGCGGCCAGCCCATCGGTCAGGGCCAGCACCGCCGCTGCGTCGGCGTCGGGCGCGGGCTCGATCGCGGTGCCGCCGGCGACCTCGGCCAGGACCGCCTTGGTGGCGTCCTTGGCGGCCTGCACGTCCGGCTGGTCGAAGGGGTTGATCGCCAGGCCCCAGCCGACGACCGCGACGGCGACCTCGGTCGCGGCGAAGGCGGCCCCGAGCGCTCCCGGGCCGTCGACCTGCAGCTCGAGCACCGGCACGCCGGCGTCGGCCGCGGCCTGCAGGTCGCGCTCCAGCGCCTCGTCGGGGGTGCCCGAGCGCAGCACCAGCAGCTGGCGATCGGGTCCGACGGCGAGGCCGCCGCCGGCGCCGGCCTCGTCGACGACCGGCAGCAGGCCGTGGCCGTGCTTGCCGGTCGACTCGGCGACCAGCTGCTCGAGCCAGAGGCCGAACCAGGCCAGGCGCGGATCCTCGACCCGCAGCACCAGCTTGTCGCGGCCGAGCCCGGCGAGCGCCGCGATCGCGACCCCGAGCCGCACGGCGGCGTTGTCGGCGAGCGGCAGCTTCGAGGCGTCGAGCGCGGCCACCCCGCCGCCGAGCAGCGCCTCGAGGTCGGCGCCGATCAGCGCGGCCGGGACGGTGCCGAACGGCGACAGCGCGCTGTAGCGGCCCCCGATCTCGGGGTCGCCGTGGAGGATCGAGCGGAAGCCGTGCTCGCGGGCCAGCGCCTCGAGCCCGGAGCCGGGGTCGGTGACGGCGACGTACGACGGCCCGTGCGGATGGCGGGCCCAGAAGTGGCGGAACAGCGACAGCGTCTCGACCGTCCCGCCGGACTTCGTCGAGACGAGCACCAGCGTCCGCTCGGGATCGGTCGCCGCGTCGACGGTCGCGACCGCGTCGGGGTCGGTCGAGTCCAGCAGCCGCAGGTGCAGGTGCGGGTGACGCCCCTCGGCGGTCGGATCGTGCGCCCAGCGCCAGATGACCTCGGGCGCGAGCGACGAGCCGCCCATGCCGACCAGCACCACGTCGGTGTAGCCGTCGGCGACGACGTCCGTGGCCAGCTGCTCCAGCGCGGCGCGCTGCTCGAGCCCGTGATAGGGCGCGTCGAGCCAGCCGAGCCGGTCGGCGACCTCGGCCTGCCCGGCGGGCCCCCAGAGCGTCGCGTCGCGCTCCCACAGCCGTTCGGGGACGCGCTCGGCGCCGGCACGGTCCAGCAGCGCCGCGACGGCGGCGCGCTGCTCGTCGTCCAGCTGCCAGCGGACGGCGGGGGCGGGGCTCGTGGTCATCGCGCGGTGCTCTCCTCGATACGGGCCAGCAGCGCGGCGCCCCGGACCCCGGCGCGGGGGCCGTGCTGGGCGACGCGGATCTCGGTGTCGGTGCCGAGGCCGGGCAGCAGCAGGCGGCGCGCGGCCTCGCGCGCGGGGCCGACGAGCAGCTCGCCGGCGCGCGAGACGCCGCCGCCGACGACGACGACCTCGGGCTCCAGCAGCGTGATCAGGGAGGCGATCCCGATCCCGACCCGCTCGCCGAGGATCCGCAGCGCGTCGATCGCCCGCGGGTCGCCGGTCTGGGCGGCGTCGGTCACCGCGGAGCCGTCGGAGAAGCCGCGGGCGAGCGCCAGCCGGTCGAGCGCGCGGCCGCTGGCCCAGTGCTCGAGCGAGGTCGGCAGCGGCGCGGTGCCGGCCGGCGGGGCGCCGTCGGTCGGATCGGCGGAGATCGTCAGGTGGCCGAGCTCGACCGCCGAGGTCCGCGAGCCGTGCAGCGGGCGGCCGTCGAGCACGATCCCGCTGCCGATCCCGGTGCCGACGGTGACCCCGACGAGCGAGCGGTACAACAGCCGCAGGTCGTCGTCCCAGGCCTCCGACAGCGTCGCCAGGTTGCCGTCGTTGTCGACGTGGACCGGCACGCCCAGCCGCTCCGTCAGCGCGTCGCGCAGCGCGACGTCGCGGAAGGCGGCGATGTTGGTCGTGCTCATCACCTTGCCGTCGGCGATCCGGATCACCGACGGGACCCCGACGCCGACGGCGCTGACGTCGCCCAGCTCGCGGACCATCCGCGAGATCTGGTCCAGCAGCGCCCTGGGATCGTCGACCGCGGTCGGCTCCAGGAGGGAGTCGGCGAGCGTGGTGCCGTCGAGCAGGGCGACGGCGACCTTCGTGCCGCCGACATCCACTCCGGCAGTGCGGGCGGTGCGATCCATCGCCGCGAGGTTCGCACATTCCGCCCGATCGCTCGACGCCAGCAGGTGAAGACCCAGGGCTCCGGTTGCGCCGGCTGGAGCAGCACGAGCGAACGCGTGCCCGGTCGCGATCGGATTCGGGTTGAATCCCGCGTGCATGCCGCTGCTCGCCGCCGTGCTCCTGATCGTCGCCGCGGTCGTCGCCGCCGTGCTCCGGCGTCGCCTGCGCGCGCACGGGGCCCAGCAGCAGGTTCGCGTGGGGCGGCTCGTCGACCACACCGGCCGCGACGTCGCGTCCGGCTCGGTCTACTCGATCCAGACCGCGACGCTGACGACGCCGACCGAGAACCTCGATCGGATCTGGACGCCGATGCACCTGGAGCGGCTGGCGCGCTCGTACTGGCGCTACATGCAGCGGTTCTCGCTCGGGATGGTGCGGGTCCACTACGACGACCGCGGGCGCTACGTGTGCCTCTTCTCGCGGCGGATCGTGATGCTCGGCTTCAGCGAGCCGGAGTACGAGTTCACCTCGACGCTGGGGCTGGTCCGATGGCCGATCACGCGCGGCCTGCTGGTCTCGCGCCGGGGCCGCGATCGCGGGTTCCTGGAGATCGAGGTCCACCGCCGCGACGGCGTCGAGGCCACGACCGGCCACGACGGGGAGGCGCCGCCGACGCCGCTCAGCCAGGCCTACGTCGAGCTCGAGGTCAGCCAGTTCTACCCGGCGATGTCGTCGGGGATCGCCTACTGGATCTACAAGCAGACCCAGTCGCGCTACCACGTGCTGCTGGCCTACGGCTTCATCCGCTCGCTGGCGAGCGGCCAGCTCGCGGAGTCGGTCGTCGGGCGGTTCGCGCCGCGGCTGACCGTCGAGGACGACGGGCCGGCACCCGAGCAGATGCCGACCCCGTCCGGGCGCTCCTAGGAGATCGCGATCCCGGGGCCGCCGCCCGGCATGCTGGCGAGCTTCTCCGGCCGGTGCTGGGCGAGCACGCGGCGGATCGTGTCCGACCCCGCGCGCATCACGACCGACTCGGTGGTCGCGCCGCCCTGCGGCCGGCGGCGGACGCCCTGCAGCAGCTCGCCGTCGGTGACGCCGGTGGCCGAGAAGAGGCACTGGTCGGCGTTGACCAGGATGTCCTGGTTCAGCTGCCGCTCGAGGTCGTAGCCGCCGTCGATCGCGGCCTGCCGCTCCTCGTCGTTGCGCGGCCACAGGCGGCCGACGATCGCGCCGCCGAGGCACTTGATCGCGGCGGCCGAGATCACGCCCTCGGGCGTGCCGCCGATGCCCCACAGGAAGTCGACGGCCGAGTCGCTCATGACGGCCAGCAGCGAGCCGGCGACGTCGCCGTCGGAGATCAGGCGGACCTTGGCGCCGGCGGCCCGCACGGCCTCGATCTGCTCCTCGTGGCGCGGCCGGTCGAGGGTGATCATCAGCACCTCGCTGATGTCCTTCCCGCGCCGCTCGGCGATCATGCCGACGGTCTCGACCACCGGGCGGTCGAGGTCCAGCAGGTCGGCGATGTCGCGGCCGCCGGCGAGCTTCTCCATGTAGACGCAGGGGCCCGGATCGAACATCGAGCCGCGCGGCGCGATCGCGATCACCGCGAGCGCGTTCGGCTGGCCCTTGGCGGTCAGGGTCGTGCCCTCCAGCGGGTCGACGGCGATGTCGACCTGGGGGCCGTCGCCGTTGCCGACGCGCTCGCCGTTGTAGAGCATCGGCGCCTCGTCCTTCTCGCCCTCGCCGATCACGACGAGCCCGTCCATCGCGACGGTGTCGAGGACGTGGCGCATGCCGTCGACGGCGGCCTGGTCGGCGGCGATCTTGTCGCCGCGACCGGCCAGGCGCGACGCCGCCAGGGCGGCCGCCTCGGTCGTGCGGACGAGCTCCATCGCGAGCGTGCGGTCGGGCGTGGTGATCATGCTCTCGGCGATCGGTTCGGGGAACACGGGTCTGGGACGGCGCGTGCCCCGCGGTGGCGGGGCACGGGCGCGACGTTCGAGGCGGACCCTATCCCAGGCCGTGCGGTCGGCGACCGCCGGTGGATCGGGTCGCGCGGCGGCGGCTCAGCGGCTCGCCGGGGCGTTCTGCGGCGTGGCGATCCGGCGCAGGTCGCTGCGCACGACGTACTGGATGTCGTCGACGCCGGAGACGCCGAGGTCGTCGGCCAGGTTCTTCGTCAGGTCGAAGTCGGCGCCGTTGGCGAACGGGCCGCGGTCGATCACGGGGACGACGAAGCGCTCGCCGCCGCGGCGGATCTCGACCTGGGTGCCGCACGGGAGGGTGCGGTGGGCGACGCCGACCGTGCCGGCGGAGAGGGTCGTCCCGCAGGCGGTCTTGCGGCCGTAGAAGCCGGGCCCGTACCAGGTGGCGCGGGCCTTGCCGAGGACCACGATCCGGACCGTGTCGGCCTCGTCGGCGTCGGCGACGGTCGCGGTCCGGGCCTTGCGGGGATCGGCCTGCCCGGCCGGGGTCAGCAGCACCCGCAGCTCGTGGTAGCGGGTCGAGCGGGTCCGCCAGCGGGCGCGGAACTTGCCGTTGGTGCGGACCTTGGCGACGGCCGCGCGGCGCCAGGTGCCCGTCGGGTCGGCGCGCTCGACGCGGACGAAGCGGCCGGCGAGCGAGCGCGCGAAGCGCCCGGTGATCTCGACCGGGGTGCCGACGACGGTCGACGGGGTGGCCGTCCAGGTGCCGGCGCCGGCCAGCTCGGCGGCGGCGTCGACGGGGGGAGCGGCGGCAGCGGCCGCGCTCTCGAGCGTCAGGCCACCGGTGCCGTCGGCGGCGAGGGCCGTGGCTGGAAGGAGCGCGGGTACCGCGAGCAGGCCGATGACGGCAGCGCGGCGCGCGAAGGTGCGGGCGATCACGTGATCCTGTTGGTCTCGTTCTGCGCCTACGGGGTGAGCTGTCGGGCTCGCGCTGAACGAGTGCGCTACGGATCGAAGTCGATCCGATTCGCCCCAGCGGCCGACCCTCTCGGATCGGTCGCAGTGGTTCCCCCGCCTTCTGACGAACCGGTCGTCAGAAGCTCGGCGGCGGGGATTATGGCACATCGATCCTGGAGCGCCAGTCCCGTTTCTCGCCCGGCGCCGGAACGGACGACCGAGCGGACGGCGTCAGCGCGGCGTGATCCGCCGCAGCACGCCGCGAACCAGCGTCTCGCCGCGGCTGGCGACGGCGCCGACCGCGTCGAGCACGTCGCGCAGCGCCTGCTCGCCCGGGGTCGCGGAGGGCTCGGGGGTCGCCCAGCCGGACCGCGGCGCCTTCGGCACGGGACGGGCGGCGGCCGGTCCCGAGGGGCCGCTGCGGGCGGTCTCGACCTTGGCCTTCGCCGCCGTCCCGCCGGTGGCCTTCGCCGCCGTCGCGGCCTTGCGGGATCCGCCGGCGGCGGGCTTACGGGCGGTCGCGGACTTCGCCGCGGTCGCGGCGGTCGCGGTCCGCTTGCGGGTGCCGCTCGGCGACGGCTTGGCGGCGCCCGCGGTCCGCTTGGCGGGCGATGCGGCCCTGCCGGCGCTCCCGGCGGCGGTCGCGCGCTTGCCGGTCGCGGCCGTCGCCTTCGTGCCCCCGGAGCTCGCCTTCGCGGCTCCCGACGATGCCCGCCGGGCACTGCGGCGCTGGGGGCGGCTGGAGGGCAGGTTGCCCAGGACGCCGTCGTTCGCGGGCGGGTCCTGGTCGGGCTTCGGGTCGGCCATCGTGCGCGAATCGTCGCGCACTCGGGCTCCACGTGCACCTTTTCGCCTCGGCCGGTGTATTGGATCTCGACGGGTTCGCCGCGCGAGCTTCGACGCGCCCACGTGTGAAGAAGCGCGACGGCGGCCTGTTAGAATGACGGAACGCTGTCGGTAGCTTGGGCCGCTGTTGCCCGCACCTCTGCCTCGACCGACGCGCACTCCTCACTGCTTTGCCACCGCCTCCGCCGTCTCCCGGCGGAGCGCCGAAGAGACGCCTCCCTATATGTCTGCAGTTGAACTCCAGGAACTCGAAGAGGTCAAGACGCTGGTCCACCGCGGCCAGACGCTCGGGGTGCTCACGCACGCGGAGGTGCAGAAGGCCATCTCCGAGCTCGACTTCGACGAGTCCGACGTCGAGGATCTGAACACCTATCTCGAGAAGAGCGAGATCGAGCTCGTCGACGAGATCGATCCCGCCCACAGCGCCGCGCAGGTCGAGCGCGCGCCGGACAAGCGCACCCGCAAGAAGCGCCAGGCCACGCCGCTGGACCTGCGTCCGGACATGACCACGGACAGCCTCCAGCTGTTCCTCAAGGACATCGGCAAGGTCCGCCTGCTGACCGCCGCCGAAGAGGTCGACCTCGCCAAGCGGATCGAGCGCGGCGACCTCGACGCCAAGCAGAAGATGGTCGAGTCGAACCTGCGCCTGGTCGTCTCGATCGCCAAGAACTACCGCAACCAGGGCCTGCCCTTCCTCGACCTGATCCAGGAGGGCACGCTGGGCCTCGTGCGCGCGGCGGAGAAGTTCGACTACCGCAAGGGCTTCAAGTTCTCCACCTACGCGACCTGGTGGATCCGCCAGGCGATCGCCCGTGCCCTGGCCGACAAGGCGCGGACGATCCGGATCCCGGTCCACGTCGTCGAGAAGCTGAACAAGATCGGCCGTGCCGAGCGCAAGCTCGTGACGGAGCTGGGCCGCGAGCCGACCCCGGAGGAGATCGCCGAGGTCACCGGCATCGACCCCGAGGAGGTCGAGTCGATCAAGCGCTCCGCCCAGGCGCCGGTCTCGCTCGAGAAGCCGGTCGGTGACGAGGAGGAGTCCGAGTTCGGCCAGTTCATCGCCGACGAGCGGGCCGAGTCGCCGTACGAGCGGGCCGCGGAGATCCTGACCAAGGAGCACCTCCGCGAGGCGCTGGAGAACCTGAGCTACCGCGAGCGCCGCGTGCTCGAGCTGCGCTACGGCCTCGGCGGCGAGAAGCCGTGCACGCTCGACGAGGTGGGTCACCGCTTCAACGTCACGCGCGAGCGGATCCGCCAGATCGAGAACCAGTCGCTGAAGAAGCTCCAGTCGCTCGCGGAGGCCCAGAAGCTCCGCGACGTGGCCTGACCACTGACCGCACCACGAAGCTCCGCGAAGGGCGCCGAAAGGCGCCCTTCGTCGTTCCGGATCAGCGCGTCCGCGCCCAGGACGGCGCGCCGACCAGGAACTGCTTGGCGATCCGGCGGGCCGGGCCGCCGGTGGTCGCGACGACGTAGAGGTCGCGACCGCGGTTGAAGGCCAGCTGACGGCCGTCCGGGCTGAAGCCGCCGAGGGTGTCGGTGGCGCTTTCGGTCAAGATCCGGACGCGCTGGGCGGTCGCGGGATCGAACAGCTCGATCCGGCCGCTGAAGCGCGGCTTCTCGGTCACCGGCTCGGAGACGACCGCGATCAGCCGCCGGTCGGGGGAGGCGGCGAGGCCGTCGAACGTCCGCGTCGGGTCCTGGGTCAGCGGCCGCACGGCCCGCCCATCGCCGTCGAGCAGGAACAGGTCGCGCCCGTCCCCCTGCTTGCGGTCGCTGGTCGTCGCCAGCTGCGAGCCCCACCAGCCGCCGCTGGCGTAGTACGCCTCGACCACGGTCGGCTTCGCGTCGCGGACTCCGCGGGTGAACAGCGCGAAGGTCTGGATCTGGGCGCAGCCTCCGAACGGATCGCACTGCTGGGTCTGGATCTCCGTCTTCCAGCCGACCGTCCGCCCGTCGGGGCTGATCAGCGGGCTGCTGCCGCCGCCGACCTGGCGCCCGCCGCGGCCGCGGCCGTCGGCGCGGTAGATCCGGCGGCCCTTCGCGTAGGCGATCGCGCGGCCGTCGGCGGTCGTCGCGACGCCGGCGAACGGGGCCGACGCGGTGCCCTTGCGGACGACCGTGACCTTCTTCGTGCGCGGATCGACGGTGCACAGGTGGCGGCCCTTGCAGACGCCGTAGATCGCGGTCGGGCGGGCGGCGTCGGCCGCCGCGGGCAGGGCGACCGAGGCGGACGCGGGCAGCAGCGCGGCGAGCGCCACGGCCGGCAGCCGGCGGTGCCGGACCGGTGACAGGGCGAGAGAGATCATCGGGGGGACGTCCTGGGGCGGGGGGTGGGACCGAAACGCTATAGCCCTCCCCGTATCCGGGGCGCCGCCCGCGAGGGCGTCGTTCGTCCGTCCAGCCGCGGCCGCCCGCGCGCGTGACGGGGGGCGGGAACGCCGATCGGGGACCCATGCCGGTCGATCTGCGCACCTGCCTCGCCGCCCTCGTCGCCCAGGACGGGTCGGACCTGCACCTGAAGGTCGGCCGTCCGCCGCTGGGGCGGATCGACGGGGTGCTGCGACCCCTGCTGCCCGACCACCCGCCGCTCGACGCGGCCGACACCGACGCCGTCCTGCAGCTGATGCTGCGCGACGACGCGGCGCGCCAGGCGTTCGCCGCCGAGGACGAGATGGACCTGGCCCACGAGGAGCCCGGGATCGCGCGCCTGCGCGTGAACGCCTTCCGGCAGCGCGGCAGCGTCTCGATCGTCTGCCGCGTGGTGCCGGGCGAGCCGCGCGCGCTCGACGAGCTCGGGCTGCCGCCGGTGATCGGGGAGCTGGCGGACGAGGAGCGCGGCCTGGTGCTCGTGACCGGGATCACCGGCTCGGGCAAGTCGACGACGCTGGCCGGGATGGTCGACCGCATCAACCGCGCGCGCCAGTGCCACGTGGTGACGATCGAGGATCCGATCGAGATGCTCCACAGCGACCGGCTGGCCACGATCAACCAGCGCGAGGTCGGATCCGACACCCGCAGCTTCGGCCAGGCGCTGCGCCGGGTCCTGCGCCAGGACCCCGACGTGATCCTGATCGGCGAGCTGCGAGACGAGGAGACCGTCCGCGCCGCGCTGTCGGCGGCGGAGACCGGCCACCTGGTGCTCTCGACGGTCCACACGCTCGACGCGACCGGCGCGGTCGACCGCCTGGTCGGCTTCTTCCCGCCCCACCAGCACCAGCCGATCCGCGAGGCGCTGGCGCTGACGCTGCAGGGCGTCGTCAGCCAGCGGCTGGTGCCGCTGGCGGCGGGCAAGGGCCGGATGGCGGTCTGCGAGGTGCTGCGCGCGACCGGCCTGGTCCGCGACATCGTCCGCGACCCCGCGCGGCTCGGCGAGCTCGGCCAGGTGATCGCCGAGGGCAAGCACTACGGGATGCAGACCTTCGACCAGGCGCTCTGCCGGTTCGTGCTCGACGGCGTCGTCACCCACGACGACGCGATGCGGGCCGCCGCCCGGCCGCACGACCTGGAGCTGCTGCTGCGGGCGGACGGCCGGATGGGGACGTCGATGGACGACGTCGCCGACCAGCAGCGCCGCGGCGCCGGCGGCGAGGATCGCCAGGCCGCGCTGCCCGCCGTCTGAGCCGGCCGACGGCCCGCGCCTCGTTGGCGCCAATGCTTCATTCGGTAAAGTATCGGCATGGCCGCCGATCCGACATGCCCCGTGTGCCGGACCGCAGAGATCGTCTGCGGGAAGTGGACGCTGCTGCTGGTGCGCGACCTCGCCGAGGGCCACACGCGCTTCTGCGAGCTCGAGCGCTCGCTCGGCGGCATCAGCCCGCGGACGCTGTCCCTGCGCCTGCGGGCGCTCGAGGACGAGGGCATCGTCGAGCGCCAGACCTTTCCCGAGGTCCCGCCGCGCGTCGAGTACGCCCTGACCGCCAAGGGCCTGGCGCTGCTCCCGATCATCGAGGGCATGCGCGAGTACGGCAGGCACTGGCTGCAGGCCGACGAGTGCGCCGACGAGGCGTCGCGGGTCGCGCTCAGCGCCTGATCGGCGCCCTCCGGCCGGGTCCCCGGCCCCGTGCGAGAGCTTGCAGGCCTTGCGGGTTGGGCCCGCGACCGGAACTCTCGGGGCGGTCCCCGGTTGGGACCTTCGATGGAGCAGGTTGATCCCCCAGACGACGATCGGCACGGCACGTGCCGCAGCTGCGCGCGCGCCGGAATCCCCGGCGACGGGTCCCACGGACCGCTCGGCGGACGCCTGACGCGGCGCCACGCCGTGCGCGCCGGAGCGGCGCTGGGGACCGCGGTCTGGCTCGGCGAGGCCGGGGCCGGGGTCGCCGCGACCACCGACCGCGGAGGCCGCCGACTGCTCGTCCGGCGCGCCGACCTGGCGCCGGGCCGGGTCGTCGG
>NZ_AGUD01000092.1 GCF_000240225.1 Patulibacter medicamentivorans | reverse complement strand
CGACCGCGCGCACGGTGGTCGCCGCCCCCGCGCCGCCGCGACCGCGGAGCGGGAGCTGGGCGATCAGCGGCGACGCCGTGCGGAGCGGGTCGCTGACGTTCGCCGCCGATCGCCGCCGGATCGTGACGCTGCGGGCGACGCCCCGGGCCGACGTCGTCGCACGCTGCGGCCGCTCCGCCCTCGCCCTCCGCCGCGGGGTCGTCGTCGCGGTCCGCAGCGTGGCCGGCCGGCCGCTGCGGCTGCTCGGCCGTGCCGACCGCCGCAGCAGCGACGGGATCTCCCCCGTCGCGGTGACGCTGACGCGCGACGGCCGCCCGGTCCCCGGACGGTTGGCGCTGGTGGTCGACGGCCCCAGCGAGGCGCACGGCCGGCTCGTCGTCGGCGGCTGCGAGCTGCCGTTCCGGGCCCGCCGGCGCTGAGCGGCAACGCATCCGGGGGGACACGGCGCACTCGCGGAGGAGCGGCCGGGATAGGGATCCCTCCCGATGCGCCGGGCCCGGCTCGGACCCACCGTCCGCTCGATGCCGCGCCGGTTCCGTCCTGTCCGCCCGCCGTCATACGGCCGCCGATCGTGGTCGCTGGTGCCGCTCGCGCTCGCGACCGCGCTGCTGGCCGGGTCCGCCTCGGCGTCGGCCGCGACCACCGCAATCGACTTCGAGGACCCGCCGGCCGGCTTCGGCGGCTGCGAACCCAACTGCGAGCGGTGGACCCTGACCGCGGCCGGCGACCTGACGACGACCGCCAGCCAGGTCTCCGTCACGGTCGGGTTCCTCGGCACGGGCCGCGAGACCAGCCACATGCGGCTGATGCCCGCCACCCGGCCGGCGCGGAGGTCGTCCTCGACCAGGCCGACGTCGCCCAGGGCGCGCCGTTCACCCGCCGCCTGACCGCCACGGCCGCGGACGGGCGGCGCGGATCAGCGCGCTCGCGGCGGGCTGCGTGTCGGCGCCTGCCGGATCGCGTTCCACGCGCAACGCGGGTGACCCCCGCGTCGGCGCGCCTCAGCCGAGGCCGTCGACCAGGTCGGCGACCGAGTCGACGATCCGGGTCGGCCGGAACGGGAACCGCTCGGCGGCCTCGCGCGTGGCGACGCCGGACAGGACGAGGATCGTCTCCAACCCGGCCTCGAGGCCCGAGACGACGTCGGTGTCCATCCGGTCGCCGATCATCGCCGTCGTCTCGGAGTGGGCGTCGATCGCATTCAGCGCCGAGCGCATCATCAGCGGGTTCGGCTTGCCGACGTAGTACGGCTCGACGCCGGTCGCCTTGCTGATCAGCGCGGCGACCGAGCCGGTGGCCGGCAGCGGCCCCTCCAGCGACGGGCCGGTGGCGTCCGGGTTGGTGGCGATGAACCGCGCGCCGCGCTCGATCAGGCGGATCGCGCGGGTGATCCGCTCGAAGCTGTAGGTGCGGGTCTCCCCCAGCACCACGTAGTCGGGGTCGCGGTCGGTCTGGGTGTAGCCGGCCTCGTGCAGCGCCGTGGTCAGGCCGGCCTCGCCGATCACGAACGCCGAGCCGTCCGGCCGCTGGTCGGCGAGGAACCCCGCGGTCGCCAGCGCCGAGGTCCAGATCGAGGACTCGGGGACCTCGAGCCCGCTGGCCCGCAGCCGGGCCGCCAGGTCGCGGCGGGTGTAGATCGAGTTGTTGGTCAGGACCAGGAACGGCAGGCCGAGCTCGGCCAGTCGGGCCAGGAACCGCTCCGCCCCGGGGATCGCCTGCTCCTCGTGGACGAGCACGCCGTCCATGTCCATCAACCAGGAGCGGATCTCGCGGCGGCCCATCGCGCCAGCGTAGCCCGGGGCCACTCAGGCCACCAGCCGGTAGCCGACGCCGGTCTCGGTCCTGATCAGGCGCGGGGCGCCGGACCCGTCCGGCGGCTCGATCTTGCGCCGCAGGTTGGCGATGTGGGTCCGCAGCGTCGCGGTGTCCTCGGCGTAGGCGGCGCCCCAGACCTCGAGCAGCAGCGCCTGGTGCGTCAGCAGCTTGCCGCGGTGGCGGACGAGCGTGCGCAGCAGGCCGAACTCGATCTTCGTCAGGTGGATCTCCTCGCCGTCGCGGCTGACGCGATGACCGGCGACGTCGACGTCCAGGTCCCCGACCCGGATCACCGGCTCCTCGCCCGCCGGCGCGGCACGGCGGAGCAGCGCCTGCAGCCGCGCCAGCAGCTCGCGGGGGCCGAACGGCTTGGTGACGTAGTCGTCGGCGCCGGCCTGCAGGGCCTCGACCTTCTGGTCCTCCTCGTCGACCGCCGACAGCACCAGGATCGGCAGCGACGACCACTCGCGGAGGCCGCGGCAGACGTCGACGCCGGTGCCGTCGGGCAGCATCAGGTCGACGATCGCCGCGTCGGGGCCGTGGAGGGCCGCCAGGTCCAGCGCCTCCTCGACGCCGCCGGCCGCGACGGTCTCGAAGCCGGCGTCGCGCAGCAGCACCCGCAGCGCCCGCACGATCTGGCGCTCGTCGTCGACGACCAGGACCGTGTTGCCCTCGGCGCTCACGTCTCGTCCTCGTCGGCCACCGGGACATCCTGGCGCGTCGCCGCCGGCTCCGCCTCCGGGGGCAGCTCGAGCACGAACGCCGCGCCCTGCCCGGGGTAGCTCTCGGCCCGGACGGTGCCGCCGTTGGCCTCGGCGAACCCGCGGGCGATCGCGAGCCCCAGGCCGGAGCCCGCGCCGCCCGCGCTCAGCCCCCGCTGGAACGGCCGGAAGATCGACTCCAGCTCGCCCTTCTCGATCCCCGGTCCGCGGTCGACGACCCGCACGACCGCTCGTCCGCGGCGGGTCGCGACCCGCACCAGGACCCGCTCGTCGTCGCCGGCTGCCCCGCCGCGGCCGTGCAGGAGGGCGTTCTCGAGCAGGTTGGCGACCGCGCGGACGATCTGGACGGGATCGGCCCGCACGCTCGGCGGCGGGCTCTCGACCTCGAGCGTCACCCGCGCCGCCCGCGGGCCGACCGCCTCGAGCGCGTCGCGCACCAGGTCGTCGAGCGGGACGACCTCGGCGTGCGGCTCGGCCGCGCCCGCCTCCAGCCGCGACAGGTCGAGCAGCTTGTCGATCATCGCCGCCAGCCGGACGGTGCCCTCCTCGATCCCGGTCGCCAGCTCGGCCCGCTCCTCGTCCTCCAGCGACGGCGAGCGGAGCGCCGCGGCCGCCGTCCCGATCTGGGTCAGCGGGGTCCGCAGGTCGTGGCTGACGGTCCGCAGCAGCGTCGTCTTGACCTCGTCGCTGCGCCGCAGGGTCTCCGCCTCGACCGCGTCGTCGGCCAGCCGCTGGCGCTCGATCCCGGCGGCCAGCAGGGCGCCGAGGGCCGGCACGATCCGCTCGCGCAGCGCCACGCCGTCGTCGCGCTCCAGCGGCGACGCCAGCAGCAGCCAGCCGACCGTTCCCTGCGGGCCGTCGAGCGGCACCGCCAGCGGTCCTCCCGCCCCCGGCGGCAGCGGTCCGCCGACGGCGATCCGCACGCCGACGCCGAGGTGGCCGCGCAGGCGATCGGCCGCGACCGGCAGCGAGGCGGCGACCTGGTCGGCACCGAGCACCGCCCGCGCGAGGTCGGCGATCAGGTCGGCCTCGCGCCGGGCCTGCTCGGCCCGTCGCGCCTGCCGGCGCCCGGCCTCGGCGATCCGCGCCGCCACCACGGCGACCACGAGCAGCACCGCGACGGAGGCCCAGTGGCGGCTGTCGGCGAGCGTGAAGCGGTGGACCGGCGGCAGGTGGAACCAGTTGTAGGCCAGCATCGACGCCACCGCGGTGGCGATGCCCAGCCGGACCCCGGACCGCACGGCCACCAGCAGCACCGGCAGCACGTAGAGGACGCCGAGCGAGACGACCGGCGCGGCGCCCTTCAGCAGCTCGATCGCCAGCGTCGCCGCGGCGATCCCGGCGACGGCGGTGAGCGTCCCCTCCCACCACGGCCGGTGGTCGGTCACGGTCGCGGCCGGTGCCTCAGGCCTCGTCGGCGAGCTGGACCGCGGCGCACTTCGCCGTCAGCTGCTCGAACGTCGGGGCCGCCACCGGCAGCGGCGTCGCCGCCACCGGGCGCAGCCCGTCGAGCACGATCCCGAGATAGCGGCGCCACAGCTCGGGCGAGATCTCGCCGCCGCTGGTGCACTGGCCGGTCGCGCCGCCGACCGCGCTCAGCAGGAACGGGACGTCCTCGGCGCGGAGGTCGTCCCGCAGCAGGCCCGCCGCCTGGGCGCGGGCGACCAGCTGGCGGATGTGCTCCATCCGCTCTTGGTTGCGCCGCTGGAGGCTCGGCTCGCGGAACAGCTCGGGGCCGACCGAGTCGAGGAAGCTGCGGTCGCGGGCCTGGATCTCGGCGCAGACCGTCAGCACGTGGACCAGGCCCTCCCAGGCGTCGTCCATCGCCTCGGCCCGCTCCATCGCGGCCTGGATGTCGTCGAAGCCCTGCTCGAGCGTCGCCAGCAGCAGGTCGTGCTTGGTCGGGAAGTGGCGGAACAGGGTTCCGGCTCCGACGCCGGCCCGGCGAGCGATCTCGGCGACGCTGGCGTCCGCGCCCTCCTCGGCGAAGACGGCCGTGGCCGCGACGAGCACGCGCTCGCGGTTGCGCCGGGCGTCGGCACGCAGCGGCCGGGCCGCCTCGGCGTCGACGACGCTCTCCGCCGTGATCGTGCTCATGGGCAGATGCTAGTCCACTGGTCGCGCGGGCCGGGGCCGAGAGCGGACCGGTGCGCGGCGGGCGCCGCGCACCGGTCCTCCATCGACGCTCAGGCCGCCTCGGAGTAGGCCGGGGCGGGGGCGCCGGCGTGCTCGCCCTCTCCCGCGTGCGCCGCTACGCCCTCGCCGGCTGCCGCCGGCTGCTCCTGGAGGACGAAGAAGGCGGCCGCGATCGCGGCGACGACGATCCCCGCGGCGATCAGGTAGGCCACGTGGAAGCCCGAGTTGAGGGCCTCCAGCCGGCTTGCGCCGTCCGCGATCTGGCTCGTGGTGCGCTCGGCGGCGAAGGTCGCCAGCACCGACAGGGCGATCGCCCCGCCGACCTGCATCGACGTGTTCACCAGGCCGGACGCGATCCCCGAGTCCGCCGGGGTGGCGCCGGACATCGCCAGCGACATGATCGACGGGAAGCTGAGGCCGGCGCCGAAGCCGAGCAGCACCATCGACGGCAGGATGTCGCCGACGTAGCTGCCGTCGACCGACGAGCGCAGGAACAGCAGGACGCCGGCCGTGATCAGCGACAGGCCGCCGATCAGGGTCATCCGCGCGCCGAACCGCTCCGACACCGGCTGCGCGACTCGCGTCGACACGCCGCCGATCAGGACCGTCAGCGGCAGGAAGGCCAGGCCGATCTCGATCGGGCTGTAGCCGAGCACCTCGCCGGCGTAGCGGGCGCCGAAGAAGAAGACGCTGAACATGCCGGCCAGGACGCCGAGCAGCACCAGGTTGGCGCCCGTCACGTTGCGCGAGCGGAAGATCCGCAGCGGCAGCAGCGGGTGCGCGATCCGGGCCTGCCGGAGCACGAAGCCCGCCAGCAGCACCAGCGCGACCGCGAACAGGATCAGCGTCTGGGCCGAGCCCCAGCCCTCGCGCTCGACGCCGACGATCGCGTAGACGCCGACCATCAGGCCGCCGGTCAGCATCAGCGCGCCGGGCACGTCGACCTTGTTCTCCTTCAGCCCCAGGCCGGGACGGTCCGGGACCAGGCGCAGCGCCAGCAGCACGGTCGCCACGCCGATCGGCAGGTTGACCATGAAGATCCAGTGCCAGCTGAGGATGTCGGTCAGCACGCCGCCCAGCAGCAGGCCGATCGAGCCGCCGGCCGACGCGACGAACGAGTAGACGCCGATCGCCTCGCCCTGGATCTTGGGCTCCCGGAACATCGTGATGATCATCCCCAGGATCACGGAGGATCCGAGGGCGCCGCCGACGCCCTGCAGGAAGCGCGCGCCGATCAGCATCTCCTGACTCTCGGCCAGGCCGCAGAGGAGCGACGCGAGGGTGAACAAGCTCATCCCCCAGAGGAACATCCTCCGCTGGCCGATCAGGTCGCCGATCCGGCCCGACAGCATCAGCAGGCCGCCGAACGGGATCAGGTAGGCGTTGAGGACCCAGGTCAGGTTGCTGTCGGAGAAGTCCAGGCTGTCCTTCAGCACTGGCAGCGCCGTGTTCACGATCGTGCCGTCGAGGACGATCATCAGCATGCCCAGGCAGAGCACGTAGAGCGCGATCCAGTCGCGCCTGTGGTTGGTGGTTCCGGGACTCATCGGGCGGTTCTCCTGCAGGGGTGTCGGGACGGTGCGCGGGACGTGCGGCGGACGGGACGACGCGGCCGCCGTGAAGCGGAGCGAGCGATCCGTTTCAAGGACGGTAGCACAAGCGGAGCGCTTGATCCGTTTCCAGTCCGTGAAGCGGAGCAGATGATCCGTTTCAACGGTAGCGCTGGTCGGGCGGCCGCCCTGCGCCCTCCGGGCCGACCTCGCGCGGTTCGAATCCTCCGGCGGGCCAAAGCGGCTCTGCGGGCGCCCCGGCGCGAGCGCGCGCTACCGTGGCGGGCGTGCTGGCGCTGCTCTACGACGTGCACGGCAACCTGGCCGCGCTCGACGCCGTGCTCGCCGACGCACGCCGGCAGGGGGCCGACGACTGGCTCGTCGGCGGCGACATGACCGCCTTCGGCGGCTGGCCGGAGGAAACCCTCCAGCGCCTGCGCGAGCTGCGGCCGGCCCGCTGGCTGCGCGGCAACCACGAGCGCTGGGCGATCGAGGCCGACGCGGTCCCCGAGGCACCGCTCGCGCGCGCCGGCGAGGCCGCCACCCACCTGGCGCTCGACGAGGCGACGATCGCCGACCTCTACGCGCTGCCGCTGTTCCAGCCGCTGCCCGGCGGCGGCGAGGCCTGGCACGCGTCGCCCCGCTCCGACGTCGACGGCTTCCTGCCCGTCCCCGGGCCCGACGAGGGCGCGCTGCTGGCCGGCCGCACGCCGCCGCTGCTGGTCGTCGGCCACACCCACCTGCCGATCCGCCGCGAGGTCGCGCGCCCCGACGGCGGCACCACGCTCGTCGTCAACCCCGGCAGCGTCGGGATGCCGTTCGACGGCGACCCGCGAGCCGCCTACGCGCTGCTCCACGACGACGGCCGCGTCGAGCACCGCCGGGTCGCCTACGACAGCGACCGGGCCGCCGACCGCCAGGCCGAGCGCTGGGGCGACGCCAAGTGGGCGGCGGTCGTCGCCGACACCCTCCGCAGCGGCCGCCCGGCGCCGTGGCCCGACACCGAGACCATCCCCGTCGTGCCGCCGGCCGACAGCCAGGAGCCCGCGTGACCGAGACCGACCCCGAGCAGCCCGTCGAGCTCGTCGCCACCGTCGGACCGCTCGACGACGTGATCGTCCTGCTGCGCGAGCTGCTGCACGCCTCGCGCGCGAACCAGGCGATCGCCGTCGTCGAGGGCGGCGTCGGCCGCCACGACCTGATCGAGCCGGCGATCGTCGACGTCGAGCGGCTGAACCCGATCGAGGTCACGATCGGCGAGCGGGTCGTGCACCTGCCGCACGCGATCGAGCTCGACGCGGCGCCGCCGCCGGGGCTGGCCGGGATCGACTTCAAGCAGCTGCCGCCGTTCGACGCCGACCCCGAGACCGGCGACGTCGCGGCGCCGCTCGGCGGCGTCGAGCACTACGCCCGCGGGACGCGCGAGGCCGCGTCGCTGCTCGGCTCCGGCGGCGACGTGCTGCAGCTGCGCTGGGACACCACCCGCCCCCAGGTCGACTTCTCGATCACCGTCCGCGCCGACGGCAGCGAGCCGTTCGTGCTCGGCGTCGGCGACGAGACCTTCCCGATGCCGCCCGGCTGGCCCGAGGTCGTGACGACCAACCTGACCGACGCCGCCGGCGACGCCGGCGACTGATCGGGGATCGCGCCGCCGCGGTCGGCCGGCGGCCCGCCGGCGGACGGCTGCCGCCCCCGGGCGGACGACGCCGGACGGGGCGGTTGTGCCACCATGACCCGTCTATGGCCCGACCCTCTCGATCTCCTCGCGGCCGCCGGTCGCCGAAGGGCGGCACTCGGCGTGCCCCCAAGCTCACCAAGGAGCAGATCGCACAGATCGACCACCTGCACGTGGACGCGCTGCGCGCTCTGGTGACCGAGAAGGGCAAGATCCGCTCGCGTCGCGCGACCGGCCTGAACGCTCGCGACCAGGCTCACGCCGCTCGCGCCGTCAAGCAGGCGCGCGAGCTGGCGCTGCTCCCCTACCCGCACCCGCGCATGATCGCCATGCCGGGCCGCGAGGATCGGGGCGAGGAGCGTCCCGAGCGCGGTGGCCGCGGTGGGTACCGCGGCGGCCGCGATCGCGACGACCGCGAGTAGACGCCCTTCCCAGGACCCGGCCGCCCCTGGGCGGCCGCTCCGCAGGACCGACGAGCCCGGCATTGCCGGGCTCTTTCGCGTCCCGGGGCGGGACGCACCACCGGGAACGCGCCGGGATCCCGACGCGACCGCGCTGGAAGCGATGGAATGGTGCCCGTGACCTTCTCCGCGCCCGCCCTCGCCTCGTGGCTGCTCGCCCAGGCCGGCTCCGGATCGTCCGGGTTCTCCGGCGGCGGCGGTGGTGGCGGTGGCGGTGGTGGCTTCTCCGGCGGCGGGTCGTACTCCGGCGGAGGCAGCAGCGGCGGTGGCGGCCTGTTCCTCGTGCTGATCGTCGCGGTGCTGATCTTCGTCGCGATCTCCGCGCTCGCCCGGCGGGCCGCGATCCGGCGCCGGGAGGCCGCCCGCGCCGCTCGCGACAGCGAGGTCCGCTCGGCCGCGGCGGTCGCGGCCGCCGACGACGGAGCGTTCGACGCCGACGCGATCCGCGAGCAGGCCGCCGCCCTCGTCCTCGCCGCCCAGGCCGCCTGGGACGCCCGCGACCGCGACCGGATCCGCCAGCTGATCGGCGGCGACCTGCTGGCCGAGTGGCTGCGGCGCCTGGACGACTTCGACGCCAAGCGCTGGCACAACCGGGTCGTGGTCACCGGCCGTCCCGAGATCCAGCTGATCTCGATCGCCAACCGCGCCGAGGACGCCGCCGACCGCGTCGTCGTGCACGTGAGGCTGGCGATCGAGAGCTGGGTCGACACGCCCGCCGGCAAGCAGTTCCCGACCGGCCAGACCACCCCGGCGATGACGCTCTCGGAGTACTGGACCCTGGCCAAGCGCGACGGCGGCTGGATCCTGGTGTCGATCGAGCAGGAGGACGAGGGCGAGCACAACCTGCGATCGACGCTGGTGCTGACCCCCGACCAGGATCCCGAGCTGGCCGCCGCCGCCCGCACCGAGCTGGCCGTCGGCGACGCGGCGGCCCCGGCGGCCGAGGTCGCCAGCCTGGTCTCGACCGGCCTCAGCGACGACGCCCGCGGCGCGGCGCTCGACCTGTCGCTGGTCGACGACCGCTTCAGCCCCGACGTCCTGACGATCGCCGTCGACCGGGCCGTGGCGGCCTGGGCCGACGCGATCGACGGCGCCGACGACGACCTCCGCCGGCTCGCGACCGCCGACGCGGCCCGGACCCTGCTCTACGGCGACGACGCCAGCGAGGCGACGCGCACGGTCGTGCGCGGCCCGCGGGTCGCGTCGGTCACGATCGAGCGCGTCAGCGGCGCGGCGTCCGACGGCGGAGCGCCGACGATGGAGGTCGCGCTCGACTACCGGGCCCGCTGGTACCGCGAGGACCGGGCGACCGCCGCCGTCCTCGCCGGGTCGAAGGACCGCGAGACGGAGCGCCGCGCGCGCTGGACCTTCGCGCTCGGCGACGACCCCCGCGATCCCTGGCAGCTGATCGCCGCCCGCGACTGATGCCGGCGCGCGGCCGCCGACCGCGCGCGCCCGAGGGTCCTTGATCGCCCCCGCCATCCGGGGACGATCGCGGACCCTCGCGGCACGGGACCGCTCAGTGGATCTTGACCAGCTGGCGGTCGGGGTCGATCCCCCACCGCCGGGCGGCCTGCAGCTGGAGGTCGCCGATCGCCCACTGGTCGGGCCGCTCGTCGCCCTCGAAGGCCGGCGTCGCACCCTTCAGCGCCATGCAGCCGCTGTTGTCGCCGAGGACGGTGATCCGGTCCAGCTCGGCCTGGGTCAGCCGCGGCTCGGCGGTCAGCGCCTCCAGCTCCTCGCGCTTGTCCGCGATCGGCCGGGCGCCGTCGCCCAGCTCCTGGATCAGGGTCGGCGCGACGCAGTGGACGGCCGGCTGCGCCAGCGTCCACTGGGCCGCGACCTGGAGCGGCGTCATCCGGTGGTTGCGACCGATCTCGGCCAGCTTCTCCAGCACCGGGATCCCGCGCTCGATCCAGCCCTCGGGCCGGTAGCGGCGGTGGTCGTAGTCGACCAGCGGCGTGTCGGGCCGCAGATCGCCCCAGAAGATCCCGCCGTAGTCCGTCACGCGCGTCAGCACCCGCACGTCGTGCTGCTCGCACGCGGGGAGCACGAGCCCTGCCGGCCACGGCTCCAGCGGACCGAGGATCAGCATCGCCCAGTCGATCTCGTCGCCGAACCGGTCGAGGCAGGTGAGCAGGTCGAGGGTGAAGCCGTTGGCCGGCCCCGGAGCGACGCCGATCGCGTCGGTGAGGCCCTGGTCGCGGAGGTCGACGAGGGCGTCCCAGACCACCTCGGACGTGTAGCCGATCCGATCGGGGTTGTGCAGCAGCAGCAGGTCGAAGCGGTCGCTGCCGCAGCGCTCCAGGCTCCGCTCGGCCGCCGATCGGAGGTAGTCCGCGTAGCCCTCGGGGCCGCGCAGCGCCGGGTCGGTGAAGCGCGGGAAGCCCTTCGCCCCCTGGCGCTCGCCGTCGTAGAAGTCGTGGCCGATCGCGCCGACCAGCCGCACGTCGCGGCGCGGCACGCCGGCGATCGCCCGTCCGACGACGGCGTCCGCCTGGCCCGTGCCGTAGACGTCGGCGGTGATGACGGTCCGCAGGCGACCGCTCGGCCTCAGCAACTCGACCAGCGCCTCGTCGTCGAGCGGCTGACCGAAGTGCATGAACCGTCCGCCGCTCCAGGCGCCGAGCGCCGCGTATCCCAGATCGACCATCCAGAGAGCGTACGCGGCAGGGCCGGCCGGCGGCCTCCGGGCGAACCCCCGACGGCGGTCGGGGCGAACCACGGACGGCCGCTCGAGGACCGACGACCGCCAGGCGTCCGCCATGCCCGTCCTCGCCCCTCGCGCGTGCGGGCCGGGCGCGCCGACCGATCGGTATCGTCGCCCGTCGTGCAGCGGTCCTGGTCCTCCCGACACGCCCGACGGGCCCGTGGCCACGACGGCTGAGCAGCTGCCCGCCTGGCGGCGGCCATGGATCGGCGGCGACGGCGCCCGCGGCATCGGCGCGCTGATGGTCTTCATGGCGCACATCGCGTTCGCCGAGGGGACCTACGCGGGTCTGCAGTGGACCGGCCTGCCGGGCCGCGACGCGGTGTCGATCTTCGGCGGCGAGGTCGGGCTGCACGCCGCGTTCTCGCCGGCACGGCTGGTGAACCTGTTCTTCGCCTTCTCGGCCTACCTGCTGGCGCGGCCGTTCATCGCCTGGGCGCTGGACCGCAACCGCCAGCCGGGGACCAGGAACTTCTACATCCGCCGGGTCCTGCGGATCGTCCCCGGCTACTGGGCGCTGTGCGTGCTCGTCGTCCTCTGGCTGGTGGTCCTGAAGGGCGGCTCGTTCGACCTCGGCCACTCGCTCAAGACGCTGCTGCTGGTCGACGGCGGCTGGAACAAGTCGGCGTCGGGGAGCTTCAGCTGGATGGCGCCGCTGGCCGTCACCTGGACGGTGCGGGTCGAGGCGCTCGGGTACCTGGTGCTGCCGCTGCTCGGCTGGCTGTGGTTCCTGATCGGCCGGCGCTGGGGGATGCGCGGGCTGGCGGTCAGCCTGGCCGGGCTGGCGGTCCTGACCTTCTTCCTGCGCTTCCACTTCCTCGCCAGCTTTCCGCTGCCGCTGCTCGACGGGCCGGCGGTGATGCAGTGGCTGTTCCTGCCGGGGCTGGCGGTCGCCCTGATCGAGGCCCACGACCCGCTCCAGCGGCGGATCGCCGGCTGGCGCCGTGGACCGACGCTGCTGATGGCGCTGATCGGGTTCCTGCTGCTGATCGGCTCCGAGCCGGCCAGCCAGGCGGTCATCCAGCACCACGTCAGCGCCAACGGCCCGCTGCCGACGGACGACATCCCGCGGGCGTTCGGGATCCTGGTCGACGCCACCCGCGCCGGCACCTGGCTGGCGCTGCCGATGCAGGTCGCGGGCGCGGCGCTGCTGCTGCTCGGCCTGCTCGGCGTCGAGTGGCAGGGCGGGCGCCCGCCGCTGCGGCTGGACGGCAAGGTCGCGCGCTGGGTCGGCCTGCGCTCCTACAGCTTCTATCTGGTCCACTTCCCGGTCCTCGGGCTGCTGCTGCCGCACGTCGCCCCCGACGAGAAGGGCTGGCTCGGCTACGTCGCGCTCGGCGCGGTCGCCCTGCCCGTCTCGCTGCTCGCGGCCGCGCTGATGTACCGCTTCGTCGAGGTCCCGGGGATGGAGCTGGCCAAGCGCCTGACCGCCCGCCGACCGGGGCCGCTGGGAGCGGACCCGGCCGCGGCGGCGGCGCTCGACGCGCATCGCCCGCCCCCGCCCCCCGACGCCGGCGAGGACGACCGGGCGGCCGCGGCCGCGGCCGCCACCCCCGCCCCGGTCGCGCCCGAGGGGTCGGTCACGCACACCAGCGTCGCCCCCGGCGTCGCACCGCCGCTGGTGCCGGTCGCCGCCGACGCCCCGGACGAGGTCCGCAGCCTGCGCCAGCGGATGCGCTTCTTCGAGGGCGGCGACCCGCTGCGCGGCTGGATGCTGCTGGCGGTGATCGTCTGGCACACCGCCGGCTGGGCGGTGAGCGTCCGCCATCCCGCGCCCGAGCCGGACTTCGGCCAGTACGGCACCACGATCGGCGCCGCCCTCCAGGCGACCCAGATCTCGGTCTGGGTCTTCTTCGCCCTCTCCGCGTACCTGCTGTCGCGGCCGTTCGTCGCTGCCGCCTTCGGCCAGGCGCGCGGGTTCCCCGACCCGGGCCGCTACGTCCGCCACCGGATCGGCCGCGTGGTGCCGGCGATGTGGGCGGTGATGGTGATCGCCCTCGTGATGTACGGCACGCTGGGGTCCAGCACCGGCGACATCGTGGCGATGTTCGGCTTCTCCCAGGTCTGGCAGCCCGCGGCCGTCAACGGCGCCGTCGGCCACGCCTGGAGCATGGACGTCGAGGCGGTCTTCTACGTCGCGCTGCCGCTGGTCGGCTGGCTCTGCTGGTCGGCGATGCGCCGCTGGAAGGGCATCGGCGGCTGGCTGGCCGTGGCGCTCCTGCTGGTCGTCGCGGTGGTCGCGACCGTCCTCTGCAGCACCTGGCTGCCGGCCGAGACGCCGCCGATGCACTCGCCGATCGGCGCGCTCGTCGCGTTCCTGCCCGGCGTGGCCTTCGCGGTCCTCGAGATCCGGCTCGGGACCCGGATCGCGCGCTGGCGCCACACGCCGGCGATCGGCGTCGCGACGACCCTGCTCGGCCTGCTCGTGGCCTACAAGCTCAGCTCGTGGACGCGGCTGGGCAGCGCCGAGGCGATCTTCTACAACGCCGCGTCGGCCGGCCTGATCGTCGGCGGCGTGGTGCTCTGGCAGCTCAGCGGCCGGCGGACCTGGGCGATCCTGCGGTGGCGGCCGGTCGTCTGGCTCGGCGAGCGCTCGTACTCGATCTTCATGATCCACGGGATCGCGATCTTCGAGCTGCGCAGCCTCGGCGTCGACGCCTCCTCGCTGTGGGGCCACTTCCTCCTCTACTTCGCCGGCGGCGCCGCCTTCGCGATCGTCCTCGGCGTGATCCTGCACCACCTCGTCGAGCGGCCGCTGACCCGCCTCTCGCGCGGGGAGCGGCCGATCTGGGGCGGCGCGCCGAGCACCGTCCGCTCGCCGTTCGGCGACCCGTCGCCGACCCGCGAGGCACCGGTCCCGCCCGCGCGCGAGCGAGCGCTTCCGGCGGACGCCTGAGCGGCAGCGGCCGGCGGTGGCCGGCGGCCGGCGGTGGCCGGCGGT
>NZ_AGUD01000093.1 GCF_000240225.1 Patulibacter medicamentivorans | reverse complement strand
CCCGCGCGACACGCCGAGGTCGGCGGCCAGGGTCCGCGTCGACGGCAACGGCGTGCCGGCCGACAGCCGCCCGTCGGCCGCCGCGTCGCGCAGCGCGCGTTCCAGCTGCCGGTGCAGCGGGCCGTCGCCGCGCCGCAGCACCACGGCCAGGTCGAGGCCGCGAGGCGGACGCCCGGCCGCGGGCCCGGCGCCGCCGCTGGATCCCGGCTCCGCCGACTGGTCCGACGCCGCACGGGAGTTCCGGTCCTTGCCCATCGCCTGCGGTCAAGCCTAGCCTGGACCCCAGCCCCGGCGGTGGCCGGGACCAACGCGACGGAGGCGACCGTGGGACGGATCAGCGAGGTGCAGGACGGCGAGGGCGGGCTGCTGGGACGGTTCGCGTTCCGCGCGTCGCGGAAGGCCACCGGCAAGGTCATGGGCTCGGTGCGCGTGATGCTTCGCCACCCGCGGACGGCGGTCGGGGTCGGCGCGATGGAGCACCAGCTCGAGCGCAGCCGCGACGTCGAGCCGCGGCTGGTCGAGCTGGCGGTGCTGAAGGCGGCCACGGTCGTCGGCTGCGAGTACTGCATGGACATCGGCTCGTTCCTCGCCCGCACCCACCACGGCGTCCCCGAGGAGCAGATCCGCGACCTCGTCCGCCACCGCGAGAGCCCGGCCTTCGACGAGCGCGAGCGGCTGGTGCTGGACTACGCCGCGGCGATGAGCCGGACGCCGGCGGTCGTCGACGACGAGCTGTTCGCCGCCCTCCGCGAACGGTTCGACGAGCGCCAGGTCGTCCACCTGACGAGCGCGATCGCCTGGGAGCAGTACCGCGCCCGCTTCAACGCCGCGCTCGAGATCCCGCCGGACGGGTTCAGCACCGGTACGGTCTGTGCGATCCCGGTCCCGGCCGGGCCGCCGCTCACCGCCGGCGCCCCGCCGGCATGAGCGAGCCGGCGTCGCTGCGGACCCGGCCGCGCGGCGCGCTGGCCGACCGCGCGCTGCGCCTGCGGGCGCTGCACCGCGACGGCCCGCTGCTGGTGCTGCCGTCGGTCTGGGACGCCGCGAGCGCCCAGGCCGCGGTCGCCGCCGGCTTCCCGGCCGTCGCGACCGCCAGCGCCGCGATCGCCGCCGCGATCGGCCGTCCCGACCAGGAGGGGCTCGGCGTCCACCAGATGCTCGACGCCGTCGAGCGGATCGCCGCGGCGGTCGACGTGCCGGTGACCGCCGACCTGGAGTCGGGCTACGGGCTCGACCCCGCGGCGCTGGTCGACGGCCTGCTCGACGTCGGCGCCGTCGGGCTGAACCTCGAGGACAGCGACCACGCCGGCGGCGGGCGGCTGCGCGGCGCCGACGAGCAGCAGCGGCTGCTGGCCGCGGTCCGCGCGGCCGCCGACGCGAGCGGGATCCCGGTCGTCCTCAACGCCCGCTGCGACCTGCTGCTGCGGCGGGACGGCGACCCGGCGACCCGGCTCGCGCGGACGATCGGGCGGCTCGAGGGGTACGCGGCGGCGGGGGCCGACGTCCTCTACCCGATCGGCGCCCGCGACCCGGACGACCTGCGGACGCTGGCCACCGCCCTCCCCCGCCCCGTCAACGCGCTCGCCGACCCCGGCGACGACCTGGCGGCGCTGGCGGCGACCGGCGTCCGGCGCGTGACCTTCGGCCCCTACCTGCAGCGCGCGACGATGGACGCGATGGCCGGCCTGCTCGGCCGTTGGAGACCCTCCTAGTCGGCCGGCCGCGGGCGGCCCGGCGGCGAGCGCCGCTGGCATAGCATCGCCACGATGGAGCCCGACCCCCGGCCGCCGCTGTTCACCCACCGGATGCGGATCCGCTACGCCGAGTGCGACCAGCAGGGCGTCGTCTTCAACGCCCACTACCTGGCCTTCTACGACGTCGCGATGGTCGAGCTGTGGCGGGCGCGGCTCGGCGGCTACGCGGCGATGGTGGCGGCCGGCGCCGACTACATGATCGCCGAGACCCACCTGCACTACGTCGCCGGCGCGCGGTTCGACGAGCAGCTGGAGATCGACGTCCGGGTCGGCCGGATCGGCACCAGCAGCCTGGTCCTGGAGCCGACGTTCCGGGTCGGCGACCGGGTCTGCGTCCACGGCGCGGTCCGCCACGTGTTCGTCGTCCCGGGCGGTCGCTCGCGTCCGATCCCCGACGACGTCCGGGCGCTGGTCGAGCCGCACGCGCCGCCGGCCGCCTGAGCGCCGCCGCGACGCCGGCCGCCGGCTCGGGGCGCGGACGGTCGGCCCGGCGCCGGTCATGGGACCGGCCGCGGGCCGCGGGGTCAGGCAGCGACGCCGACGGGCGCCGCCGCCGCGGCCGGCGCGGGAGCCTCCGGCGCCGGGGCGGCGGTTGACATCGCGCCCTCGCCGAACAGCCGCTCCAGCTCGACCTGCAGCGTCGGGCCCGGGTTGACCCGGAAGCCGCCGCCCAGGCGCAGCGTCCGCGGTCCCGACGAGGTGGCGATCGTCAGGACCACCGCCGACTCGCCCTCGTGATCCCGCAGCAGGTGCTTGAGCCGGTCGAGCACCGACTCCAGCACCGAGCGGCCGTCGACGCGCACGTGCAGCTCGGTCGGGATCGCCGCGGCGACCCGCTCGGCGCGGCGGGCGTCGGCGGCGCCCTTGGCCTTGGCGATCTCGTCCTCGGAGGGGCGGAACGGCTTGGCGCTCTGGACCAGCAGCGCCGGCCGGTCGACGTCCTGCAGGTCGATCCGGCCGCGGACCAGGACCACCTCGTCCGGGCGCAGGATCGGCTCCAGCTCCGGCACCGCCTTCGGGAAGACGACCAGGTCGACCGAGCCCTCGGTGTCCTCGAGCACGCCGCGCAGCATCAGATCGCCCTTGCGGGTGTTGATCCGGCGGATGTCGGCGACCATCCCGCCGACCTCGATCCACTGGTCGTGCGCGCGGGTCCGCAGGTCGGCGACGGCGCAGTCGGTGGCCTTGGTCAGCGCGTCGCGGACGTCCTTCAGCGGGTGGGCGGAGAGGAACAGGCCGATGGTCTCCTTCTCCATCGCCAGCAGCTCGCGCTGGTCGAACTCGCCGGTCGGGATCGGCGGGTGGGCGACGGTCGCCGCGCGACCGCCCGCCGGACCGGCGTCGGCGTCGCCACCGAGGTCGAAGATCGAGCCCTGGCCGGCGGCCGCGTCCTGCTGGACCTTCTTGCCCGCCGCCTGCGCCTGCTCGACGACGGCCAGCATCCCCTGGCGGGTCGCGCCGGTCGAGGCGAAGGCGCCGCAGCGGATCAGCGAGTCGAGCGCCTTGCCGTTGACGGCGCGGTGGTCGACTCGCTCGCAGAAGTCCCAGAGCGTGGTCAGCGGGCCGTCCTCGCGGGCGGTCTTGATCGCCTCGACCGCGGCGTGGCCGACGCCCTTGACCGCGTCGAGGCCGAAGCGGATCGCGCCCTTGACGACGGTGAACTCGTGGTCGGACTCGTTGACGTCGGGCGGCAGCACCTCGATCCCCATCTCCTCGCAGGTGTTGAGGAAGAACGGGACCTTGTCCTTCGTCGACATCACCGACGAGAGCAGCGCGGCCATGTACTCGGCCGGGTAGTTCGCCTTCAGCCAGGCGGTCCGGTAGGAGACGAGGCCGTAGCAGGCCGCGTGCGACTTGTTGAAGGAGTAGTTGGCCGCGTTGAGGTTGGTCTGCCACAGCCAGTCGACGACCTGGCTGTCGGTCCCCGACTGCAGGCAGCCCTCGCGGAAGGCCGGCTCCAGCTTGGCCATCTTGTCGAGCTGCTTCTTGCCGATCGCCTTGCGGAGGTCGTCGGCCTGGCCGGGCGTGAACCCCGCCAGGTCGCGGGCGATCCGCATCGACTGCTCCTGGTAGAGGATCACGCCCTTGGTCGGGCCGATGATCGGGGTCAGCCGCGGATCGGGGATCCGGATCGAGTTGGCGTCGTGCTTGCCGGCCGCGTAGGTCGGGATCTGGTCCATGGCGCCCGGGCGGTAGAGCGCCACCAGGGCGATCAGGTCGTCGAACTCGGTCGGGACGACCTGGCGCATCGCCTTGCGCATGCCCTCGGACTCGAACTGGAACACGCCGACCGAGTCGCCGCGGGCGAGCATCTCGTAGGTCGGGCGGTCGTCGAGCGGGATCGTCGCGATGTCGATCTGCTGGCCGGTCGAGCGCTCGATGATGTCCAGGGCGTCCTGGATCACGTCGAGGTTGCGCAGCCCCAGGAAGTCCATCTTCAGCAGGCCGAGCTCCTCGACCGGCCCCATCGGGAACTGCGTGACCCGGCGGAAGATCTTGTTGCCGGACTCGTCGACGTTGCCCGTCGACGCGGTCTGGATCGGGACGACCTCGGTCAGGTCGCGGTCACTGATGACGACCGCCGCCGCGTGGATGCCGGCGTTGCGGACGGTGCCCTCGAGCCCGAGCGCAGTGTCCAGCACCTGCTTGGCGACCGGATCGGAGTCGTAGACGCCGCGCAGCTCGGAGCCCTCGGCGAGGCACTTCTCCAGCGGCGGGGTCTTGCCCATGATCGGGTCGGGGATCAGCTTCGCCAGCCGGTCGCCGGTGGCGTAGTCGAAGCCGAGGACCCGGGCCGAGTCCTTGGTCGCGTTGCGGGGCAGCATCCGCCCGAAGGTGATGATCTGCGCGACCCGCTCGCGGCCGTACTTGTCGACCACGTACTTCATGACCTCCTCGCGCCCCTTGACGGAGAAGTCGATGTCGATATCCGGCATCGACACGCGGTCCGGGTTGAGGAAGCGCTCGAACAGCAGGTCGTAGTGGAGCGGGTCGAGGTCGGTGATCCCGAGCGTGTAGGCGATGATCGAGCCGGCCGCCGAGCCACGGCCCGGGCCGACCGAGATCCCGTGGTCCTTCGACCACTTGACGAAGTCCCAGACGATCAGGAAGTAGGCGTCGTAGCCCATCCGGTTGATGACGCCGAGCTCCATCTCGGCGCGCTCGCGGGCGGCGGCCGGGATCGGATCGCCGTAGCGGGCGCGCAGGCCCTCCTCGACCTGGGCCCGCAGGTAGGCCTGCTCGTCCTCGCCCTCGGGCAGGAACCGCGGCAGCAGCATCTGGCCGAGCGGGATCTCGACGGCGCAGCGCTCGGCGATCTCCAGCGTCGTCGGGATCGCGTCCGGCCACTCCGCGAACTGGCTCGCCATCTGGTCGTTGCTCTTGACGAAGAACTCGTTCGTGGAGAACGACATCTTCGGGTTGGCCAGCGTCGACTGGGTCTGGACGCAGAGCAGCGCCTCGTGGACGTCGTAGTCGTGCTCGTGCAGGTAGTGGACGTCGGCGGTGCCGACCAGCGGGCGGCCGGTCTCGCGCGCGATCCGCTCGATCCCGACGTTGCACTTGTCCTGCTCGTCGATCCCGTTCTTCTGGACCTCGAAGTAGACGTTGTCCTTGCCGACGGCCTGGAAGAGGTCGTCGATGTGGGCGCGGGCGTCGTCGATCCGGTCGTCGGCCAGCCGGCGGCAGAAGCGCGAGGCCAGGCAGCCGGTCATCACGATCAGGCCCTCGCCGTTCTCGGCCAGCTGGCCGAAGTCGACGCCCGGCTTGCCGCGGTGGTAGCCGGTGGTGAACCCGAGCGAGCTGAGCCGCATCAGGTTGCGGTAGCCGACCTGGTCGCGGGCGATCACCGTCAGGTGGTTGAGCTCGCGCTTGCCGTCGCGGAAGGCGTGGTCGTCGGTCAGGTAGAGCTCGCAGCCGATGATCGGCTTGATGCCCTCCTTCTGGGCCGCCTTGTACAGCTCGACCGCGCCGTTCATCACGCCGTGGTCGGTGAGCCCGATCGCCGGCTGGTCCAGCTCCGCCGCCCGCTTCACGAGCTTGCCGATGTTCGGCTGGCCGTCGAGCAGCGAGTACTCGGAGTGGACGTGCAGGTGGACGCAGGAACCGGAGCTCACGCCACTGAGGCTAGGGCCCCGATCGGACATCGGGGGCCTCGCCCGCGGCTTTCCCGGCGGGTCCAGGGACTATCGCGTCGGCGGGTCGTCGTCGACCGCTTCCGGGGCCTGCGCGCGCAGCCGGGCGGCGGCGTCCTCGAGGCCGCGGATGACCTCGTCGGCGGCCTCCAGGCGACCGCCCGCGAGCAGCTCGCGGGCACCGCGGGCCAGCTCCCCCAGGCGCCGGGACTCGTCGCCGCCGGCGAGCGGCGACGGTGGCTCGACCGGCTCGACCGGCGGCTCCGGCGCGGGCAACGTCGCGACGACCTCGCGCAGGCCGTCCAGCTCGCCGCGCAGCGCGGTCAGGCCCTCGCGCAGCGCGTCGAGCCGCTGCTCGCGCTCCAGCGCCA
>NZ_AGUD01000094.1 GCF_000240225.1 Patulibacter medicamentivorans | reverse complement strand
ACGCTGCGGCTGCGGGCGCGCGGCGGCACGACCCGCACGCTCTCGCTGCGGACGGCTCGCGGCGCCCTGCGGCTGACCGCGGCCGGGCGCCGGACGCTGCGCCGGGGCGGGCGCTTCGCGGTCCGGGTGACCGCCAGCGAGGTCGAGGGCCGCGCCGTGCCGCTGCGGGTGACGCTGAAGCTGCGATGAGTCTCGTCGCCGGCGGCGGTCTCTGCTCCTGCAACGACCTGCGAGAGGTGCAGAATGCCGCTGGTGGACGACCAGATGCCGACCATCGAGCGGGACGATCGCGAGATCTCCCCGCCGACCCCGACCCCGACCGCCCCGGCGGCGATCCGGCTGCGCCGGGTCGTGAAGCGGTTCGGGCCGCTGACCGCCGTCGCCGGCCTCGACCTCGACCTGCCGTCCGGGACCTGCGTCGGCCTGCTCGGCCCCAACGGGGCCGGCAAGTCGACGACGATGAAGATGCTGACCGCCCAGGCGATCGCCGACGAGGGCGAGCTCGAGGTGCTCGGCTTCCGGCTGCCCGCGGACTCGAAGCAGGCTCGTGCGCAGATGGGCGTGGTCCCGCAGCTGGACAACCTCGACGTCTCGCTGACGGTCGAGCAGAACCTGCTCGTCTTCGCCCACCTCTACCGGGTGCCGAAGGCCCGGCGCCAGGCCGCGATCGACCGTGCGCTGCAGATCGCCAACCTGATCGAGCGGCGGACCTCGAAGGCGGACGAGCTGAGCGGCGGGATGCGACGGCGGCTGTTGATCGCCCGCGCGCTGCTGCACGAGCCGCGGCTGATCCTGCTCGACGAGCCGACGGTCGGCCTCGACCCGCAGGTCCGCCAGGAGCTGTGGGCGCTGATCGACCGCCTGCGCTCGGAGGGCGTCTCGATTCTGATGAGCACCCACTACATCGAGGAGGCCGAGCGCCTCTGCGACAGCGTCACGATCATGTCGCACGGGTCCGCGGTCGCCGTCGGCGCGCCGCAGGCGCTGATCGCCGAGCACGCCGGCGCCGAGGCGCTCGAGGTCTACGGCTCGCCGACGCGACTCGGCCAGGTCGAGGCGATGGCCCGCGACCGCGGCTGGCGCACGCGCCGGACCGGCACCTCGGTGGCGGTGCTGGGGGCCGGCGACGCCGCTGACGGGGTGCTCGAGGGCGAGCGCCGGACGACCAACCTGGAGGACGTCTTCGTGCTCCTGACCGGCGAGGAGATCTCCTGATGGCGACCACCACGACCGCCGCCCCGACCCGCCGGCTCGGGCGGCTGGAGCGCGCCGCCGTTCGCGGCGTCATGGTCCGCGAGATCGTCAACTTCAGCTCGTTCTGGCGCTCGTCGACCTTCTCCTCGACCGTCGACCCGACGATCTACCTGCTGGCCTTCGGGTTCGGCTTCGGCTCGCTGGTCTCGACCGTCGCCGGCTACGACTACATCGACTTCGTCGGGACCGGGATCGTCGCCACCACGGTGCTCTTCTCGGGCGCCTTCCCGGCGATGTACTCGACCTTCGTCAAGTACCAGTTCCAGCACACGTACGACGCGATCCTGGCCGCCCCGGTCGACACCGAGGAGCTGGTCACCGCCGAGGCGCTGTGGATCGCCGCGCGCACCGGCACCTACGGCTGCGTGCCGATGCTGGTCGCGGTCGTCTTCGGCCTCGACCCCAGCTGGGGGATGCTGCTGGTGCCGCTGATCGCCGCGCTGGCCGGCTACGGCTGGGCGAGCTTCGGGATCTTCATCGCGGCCAAGGCGAAGACGATCGAGAGCTTCTCCTACTGGCAGAGCGGCTTGCTGACGCCGCTGTTCCTCGTCGCCGGGACCTTCTTCCCGCTCGACCAGCTGCCCGAGTGGGCGCGGATCCTCGGCAACGTCAACCCGCTCTACCACTGCGTCGAGCTGGTTCGCCACGCCGTCTTCGGCTTCGAGGGCTGGGCCGACGTCGGCCACCTGGCCTTCCTCGTCGCCTTCGCGCTGATCGCCTGGCGGCTGGCCGTCCACTACATGGAGCGGCGGCTGATCCTCTAGGAGCTGGGCGGCCAGGCGGGAGACCCGCGACCGGGGTGCCGCACCCGACCGGGCCGGTGGTCGATGATGCCGCGATGCGATCAGCACCACCCGTCGCGCCGCTCCGCCGGGCCGCGGCCCTGACCGCCGGCCTGGCGACGGTCGCGCTGGTCGCCTCGGCGGGGCTCGACGGCGGGGCCGGCCCGACCTCGGCCGCCGCCGGGCAGCGCGTCCCCGCGGACTGCCGGCGGACGGTCCCGATCACGCCGGAGGAGCGCAAGGGCCGCTCGCGGCAGGCGCTGCCGCCGGTGCCGGCGGCGCCGACGCTCGAGGCCCGGACGATGCGGCTCGGCGACGGCGCCTGGAGCTACTTCGGCGACCCGCGTGCGGTCTCGATCGGGCCCAACGTCTACACCGGCTGGATCACCCGCGGCGGTCGCGTGCAGGTCGCCAAGGTCAACCTGACGACCGGCGTTCGGCGGGTCGTCAGCGTCGGCCGGACCGGGCGCGACGACCACAACAACCCGGCGCTGGTGGTGCGGCCGGGAGGCAAGCTGCTGGTCTTCTTCAGCCCGCACTCGGGGCGCGAGCGGCCGTTCCACGTGGTCAGCCGCATGTACTACCGCGAGACGATCCGCGGCCACGACATCCGCCGCTGGACCCGCACGCGGACGGTCCCGGTCAACGCGCGCGGCGAGCTCGGCTACACCTACCCGAACCCGGTCAGCATCGGCGGCGGGCGGACTTTCGTCGCCTGGCGCGGCGGCTGCTGGCGACCGACGTTCGCGATCCGCAAGGGCAGCCACTGGAGCCCCGCGCGCGAGATCGTGCGGGGGCCGAAGGGGCAGCGACCGTACGCGAAGTACGCCCCGGGCAAGCCCGGCAGCGGGGTCGTCCACGCCTGCTACACCGAGGCCCATCCGGCGCAGGCCCGGACCAACGTCTACTGCCTGAACTTCCACGAGGGGACCTTCCGCCGCAGCGACGGCCGGGTCGTCGGATCGGTCCGGCGGCTGCCGATGCCGGCGTCGGCCGGCGACCTGGTCTACCGCTACGAGCAGGCGCTCGGGCGGGCGTGGGTGATGGACGTCTCCGACGACGGCAACGGCAACACCGTGGTCGTCTACTCGGTCGGCTTCAACCGCAACTGGCAGCGCTTCTACAGCGCCCGCTGGACCGGCAGCGCCTGGCAGGTCAGCCGGATCACGCCGGCCTACTCCGACAACCGCCAGCGGTTCCGGGCGGGGGCCTTCGAGACCGGCGGGATCGCGATCGACCCGCAGGATCCGGACGTCGTCTACCCGGCGCGGATCGTCGGCGGGCGCGGGATCGTCGAGCGCTGGACCAGCCCGGACCACGGGCTGACCTGGGTCCGCGACCGGCGCCTCAGCCCCGGCGGCCGCAACTGCTTTCGGCCGACGGCGACGGTGCAGGGCGGGCGGACGGTGGTCCTGTACCTGTGCGGGACGCTGCGGTACTGGACGCGGTTCGACACCGCGGTCTACGCGACGACGCTGGTGCCGACGGTCGGCCCGGTGCCGTCACCAGGGACCGCGCCCGTCGCGCCGCCGGCCGGCTGACCGCCGGGAAGGGGGTGGGGAGAACCCCACCGCCACTCGCCGGGCCGCCCGATGGGCGGGACCTGCGATTCTCGCCACGATCGTCCCATGAGCTCCACCCCCGACCCCACGCCCGACCAGCCCGTCGGCGAGGAGCCCGTCCGCGACGACGTGCGGACCGGCGACGCGCCGACCCGGGAAGCCGCTGCGGTGCCCGCGAGCCGCGACCGGCGGCGCCGGCTCGCGGCCCACGGCGACCGCGCGTGGCACGACTTCGCCTACCTGATGCTCGGCGGGGTGATCGGCACCGCCTTCTTCTCGATCGCGGTGACGATGGTGTCGCTGTCGCTCGGGCTGCTGGTGTTGATCGTCGGCATCCCGATCGCGATGCTCTCCAGCCAGATCATCCGCTGGTGCGCGGAGATCGAGCGCCGGCGGACGCTGATCGTCGACCCGGACGAGGTCCGCGGCGCCTACCGGCCGCTCGGCGAGGGCCTGCTCGGCGCGGCCCAGGCGATGGTCTCCGACCCGCGCCGCTGGAAGGACGTCGGCTACTCGATCGTCCAGTTCCCGGTCACCCTCGCCGGCTTCTGCGCCGCGTCGCTCTGGGCGCTGCCGCTGGGCTACCTGACCGTCCCGCTGTGGTACTGGGCGATCCCCGAGGGCGTCGACATGTTCGGCTTCTCGCAGCTGCGGGTCGACAGCCTCGGGGAGGCGCTCGCCTGCATCCCGTTCGGCCTGCTGCTGATCCCGGTCGCCTACTGGCTGGGGCGCGGCGCGACCATCGTCTCGGTCGGGCTGACCCGCTCGCTGCTCGGCGACGAGCGGGCCGAGCTGGTGCAGCGCGTGTCGCACCTCGAGGAGACCCGCGCCGGCGCGGTCGACGCGGCCGCCGCGGAGCTGAAGCGGATCGAGCGCGACCTCCACGACGGCGCCCAGGCGCGGATGGTGGCGGTGGCGATGGACCTCGGGATGGCCGAGGAGCGCGTCGACCGCGATCCCGAGGCCGCGCGCGAGCTGATCCAGGGCGCCCGCGCGGAGGCCCGCCGGGCGCTGGCCGAGATGCGCGACCTGGTGCGCGGGATCGCCCCGTCGGTGCTCGCCGACCGCGGCCTGGACGCGGCGCTCAGCTCGCTCGTGGCCCGCTCGCCGATCCCGGTGATGCTCGACGTCGAGCTGGAGCGGCGGCCGCCGTCGAGCGCCGAGACCGCCGCCTACTTCGTGGTCAGCGAGTCGCTGGTCAACATCGCCAAGCACGCCGGTGCCGCCAGCTGCACGGTGACCGTTCGCGGCACCAGCCGGCTGCTGCGGGTCGAGATCAGCGACGACGGCAGCGGCGGGGCCCAGATCCTCCCCGGCGGCGGGCTGGCGGGGCTGCGCGACCGAGTCGCCGCCCTGGATGGCATGCTGGAGATGGAGAGCCCGATCGGCGGACCGACCGTCGTCCGGGCGACCATCCCGTGCGTGTCCTGATCGCCGAAGACCATGCCCTGCTGCGCGACGGCCTGACGCGGCTGCTGCGCGACCACGGCCACGAGGTCGTGGCCGCGGTCGAGACCCCCGACGACATCGTCCGCCGGGGGGCGGCGCTGCGACCAGACCTGGCGCTCTGCGACGTGCGCCTGCCGCCGACCTTCACCGACGAGGGGATCCGCGCCGCGCTCGAGCTGCGCGCGATCGTCCCCGACCAGGCGGTGCTGGTGCTCTCGCAGTACGTCGAGCGGACCTACGCGAGCGAGCTGCTGGCCGACGGCCGCGGCGGGATCGGCTACCTGCTGAAGGACCGGGTCGCCGAGCCGGCCGAGTTCGTCCGGGCCTGCGAGCGGGTCGCGGCCGGCGGCACCGCGCTCGATCCCGAGGTGGTCGCCCAGCTGGTCGCGCGCGGTCGCCGCGGCGGCGCCGGCGCGCTCGAGGCGCTGACCCCGCGCGAGCACGAGGTCCTGGCGCTGATGGCCGAGGGCCGCTCGAACCGCGGGATCGCCGAGCAGCTGGTGATCACCGACGGCGCGGTCGAGAAGCACGTCACGAGCATCCTCGGCAAGCTCGAGCTGCCGGCGTCGTCCGGGGACCACCGGCGGGTGCTGGCGGTGCTGGCGCTGCTGCGCGCCTCGGGCGAGGGCTGACCGGGCCCGCGACGCACGGCCCGGGGCCGACCCGGCATCCTCCAGGGCACCCCGCCGGCCGAGCGCCGGCCGCGGGCCCTTCGATCATGAGCACGTCCGCCGTCCGTCCGTCCCCGCGCCTGGTCGCGCTGCTGCTGGTGCTGGCGGTCGCCGTCGCGGCGGCGGGCCTGGCGCTCGTCCCCGGATCCGGCGCCCGCGCGGACGGCGGCGCCGCGGTCCCCGAGCGCTTCGACGACGGCAGCTGCACGAAGACCGCGATCCGGGTCGGCTTCGCGCTCGACGCCGGCGACGGCCCGGGCCGGGCCGCCGCCGACCGCTTCGCCCACGACCTCAGCGACCTGGTCGCCTGCCCGGTCGAGGTCGTCCTGCGCGACAGCCAGAAGCAGCTGCTGCTGTCGCTGGCGCTGCACCAGATCGACCTCGCCCAGCTCGATCCCGAGGCGGTCGTCGTGGCCGACCGGGTCGCGGCGGTCGACGTCGTCGGGATGTTCGCGACCGGCCAGGAGATCCCGGCCCGCCAGGCGCCGGCGCGGATCTGGGTCCGCGACGGCAGCCGCGTCCGGACGGTCGCCGACCTGCGCCGGCGGACGCTGGCGATCGGGGAGCAGCTGACGGCGGGCGGCGACCTGCTGCCGCGGCGGGCGCTGCAGGCCGCGGGCCTGCGCGCCGGCGACGTCTCGCTGCGGCGGATCGCCGACGACGGCGACGCGCTGCGGGCCGTGCGCCGGGGCCAGGTCGACGCGGCCGTCACGCGACTGCCGGTCGGGCCGGCCGAGGCCGCCGGCCTGCGGGCCCTGTGGACGTCGACGCCGGTGCTCGCCGACGCGCTGGCGATCCGGCCGGGCGTTCGGTCGAAGGTCCGGCGCCTGGTCGTCGCCGCGGCCCGCGCCCTGACCGCCACCTCGCTCGGGCCGCTGGCCGAGCGCGAGGGCATCCAGCACGTGACCGCGCTGACCTCGGTCCCGCTCGACCTCTACGCGCCGCTGGCCGTCGAGCTCGACGCGCTGACCGCGGCCGGCCAGGCGCCCTAGCCCTCTCGGGACGCCAGACGTCCCAGGACGCCGGACGCGTCAGCCGGCGGTGAAGCCGGTGATCAGCGCGGCGGTCTCGAGCGGGACGTCCAGCTGCGGGCAGTGGCCGACGTCGTCCAGCTCGACCCAGTCGGCGTGGGGGAGCCAGTCGCGGCGGTAGCGGACGGCGCTCGAGGGCCAGGCGAGGAGCCGGTCGGCGG
Organism: Patulibacter medicamentivorans; assembly: GCF_000240225.1. Classification (GTDB taxonomy): domain Bacteria; phylum Actinomycetota; class Thermoleophilia; order Solirubrobacterales; family Solirubrobacteraceae; genus Patulibacter; species Patulibacter medicamentivorans. The sequence goes on along the minus strand of NZ_AGUD01000094.1, from coordinate 833 downwards.
TGCCCCAGACGATCCGCACCGGGCACGTGATCCGCTCGGCGTCGAGGTCGTAGCCGTCGCGCAGCGCGTGGTCGATCATCGCGGCGGCCCCGTCGCAGCCGGCGACGCCCTGCATCTGGTGGGCCAGCAGCTCGGCCGGCAGGTGCTCGTAGTTGGTCGTGATGAACTGGGTGGCGGCCCGGCGGCCAGCCTCCGAGGCCATGATCGCGTCCGCGTGGGGGACGGCCGCCCGGACCTGCGCCTGCATCGTCGTGAAGAAGCCGAGCGTCTCCCGCAGCGCCGGATCGCCGACCTCCCAGCCGCCCGCCGGCGCCAGGGCGACCACCGACCGCGCGCGGCCGCGGGCGGCCAGCCGCAGGGCGACGAAGCCGCCGAGCGAGTTGCCGACGACGTGCGCCGTCTCGAAGCCCGCCGCGTCCATCGCCCGCTCGACCGCGTCGACGATCGCGTCGGCGTCGACCTCGCCGGTCAGCGGCGGCCCGCCGGCGTGCCCGAGCAGGGTCGGGGCGAGGACGTCGTGGTGACGCTCCAGGACCGGCAGCACCAGCTCCCAGGTCCGCCAGGTGTCGGTGAAGCCATGCAGGCAGACCAGCGGCGAGCCGGATCCGCCGCGGTGGGCGGGGGTGAAGGTGGTGGCCACGCCAGGCAGGCTAGTGGGCCCGACCGTCGTGGCCGGGGGCGGGGTGGGAGCTCGTCCCGGCGGAGCCCGCCACGCCGGCGGGCGCGCCGGGACCTCTAGTCCCGCCCGAGCCCGCCGCGCCGCCGGCGCGGCGCGTCGAGGCGACGCCGAGCGGCGTCGAGCCGCTGCGCCAGCTCGGCGGGATCGGGCGCGG
>NZ_AGUD01000095.1 GCF_000240225.1 Patulibacter medicamentivorans | reverse complement strand
GGCGGCGCCGCGGCGGGCGGCGCGGCCAGCGGAGGCGGGGGCGGCGCGTCGGCCACCGGCGGATGGAAGACCGGCGGCGCGGTCGCCGGCGGGGGCGGCGGAGCGGCCGCCTCCGGCGGTGCCTGGTAGGCCTCGGTCGGCGGCTGCTCCATCAGCGCCGTCGCGTGCGGATCGGCGTCGTACGCCGCTCCCGCCTGCTCGGGCTCGTCCGCCCACTGCCCCTCGTCGTCTGCGATCTCCAGCTCGGCCGCGGTGACCGGGCCCAGCGCCTCACGCTCGAGTCGGGCGACGTCCACCGGGTCGGCCCCGTGGCGGCGCTTCAACTCGAGGTGCTCGCGGATCGCGTCGTCCAGCACGCCCATCGCTCTAACCCTACCCCTGCTCGGCGCTGGCGTCAGCCGTGACCGTTCGATTGCGTCCTTCGCGCTTGGCGCGATACAGCGCTCCGTCGGCCAACGCGACCAGTTCGCCGGTCTCCGCGCTGGCACCCGCGACGGTCCCGATCCCGACCGACGTCGTGACCCGCAGCTCGGTCCCGGTGCTGCTGGTGACGCGGATCTGCTCGACGCCGATCCGCAGCCGCTCGGCCAGCGTGATCGCCCCGGCGGCGTCGGTCGCCGGCAGGATCACTCCGAACTCCTCGCCGCCGAGGCGGGCCGGGGCGTCGATCCCGCGGACGCCGGAGCGCAGGGTCCAGGCGACCTCGCGCAGGACCGCGTCGCCCGTCTGGTGGCCGTGCTGGTCGTTGATCTCCTTGAAGCGGTCCAGGTCGAGGACCAGCAGCGAGACCGGGCGGCCGTCGCGGTGCGCGCGATCGACGGCGGCCGCCAGCAGCTCGTCGAAGCGACGGCGGTTGGAGAGGCCGGTGAGGGCGTCGGTGTGGGCCTCGCGCTCGGCCTCCTCGTGGCGGCCGACGTTCTCGAGCGAGACCGCGGCCTGGCCGGACAGGTAGGAGACCATCTCGGCGTCGGCGGCGGTGAACGGGACCTCGCGGCGGGCGACCGCGACGACGCCGTGGAGGCCGCCCTCGGTGCCCATCACGACGGCCAGCGCGTGCAGCTCGCCGTCGGAGACCAGCCCGTCGCCGCCCCCGCGGACCCGCGACTCGGCGGCGTCGATGACGGCTTCCAGGTCGCCGAGCTCGCCGGTCAGCGCGATCTCCTCGCGGTCGCCGACGGCCATCCGCGCGCGGCCGACGTCGGCCCGGACCCCGTCCGCGGCGGCCTGGGCGACGATCTCCAGCAGGCCCTCGCGGTCGAGGTTGGCGGCGAACGTCTCGCCGATCCGGCGGATCGCCGCCCGCAGCCGGGCCCGCTCGGCCTGCAGCTCGTCGAGCCGCCGCCGCAGCTGCCGGCTCATCGCGTTGAAGGCCTCGGCCAGCTGGGCGAGCTCGTCGTCGCCGGTGGCGGCGATCTCCTGGTCGAACTCGCCGCGGCCGAGCCGCTGGGCGCCGGCCAGCAGCTCGCCGACCTGGCGCTGGAGCGAGCGCGAGACGGCGAGCGCCCCGGCGGCCGCGAGCGCCAGGAACAGGATCAGGGTGCCGACCAGCGCCAGCCGCTCGCCCTTCGACGCCTTGGCCTGGGTGCCGGCCGCCAGCAGCACCACGTCCTGGGCCCCGGGCCCGAAGCCGCGCTGGCGGATGGTGACCGCGGTGAAGCCGCCCTTGCCGGTCGCGCCGACCTCACCCGGGCCCGGGATCACCCCGGTCGTGCGCACGACGCCGGCGATCACGCGCCCGTCGGAGGCGTTGCGGATCTGGACCTCGCGCCCGGTCAGGCGGGTCACGCGGCGGACGAACGCCTTCGGCCCGACGACCGAGGTCTCGAGATCGGCCAGCGGCCGCTTGTCCTTGGGGCTGATCAGCGTGTGCTGGGCGGGCAGGATCGCCGTCCTGCTGCCGACGTCGACGACGTCGCCGCCCTGCTTCAGCGTCAGCCGGATCCGGCGGGCGTCGGTCGTGGGGGCCAGCAGCTCGGCCGCCCGGGCGCGGACGGCGGCCGTGTCGCCCCGCTCCAGGGCCGCCGCGAGCGCGCGATCGCGGGCCAGCTGGCCGGAGACCGAGTCGGCCGCCTCCTGCTGCTCGCGCGCGACGCTCGAGACCGCTCGCGCCTCGGACGCGAGCGCCGATTCGACCTTGCCGCGAGCGGCCCCGTCGATGGTGCGCAGCAGCACGACGCCGACCGCGATCAGCGGCACGACGACCAGCAGCAGGAAGAAGAGGTTCAGCCGGGCCCGGAAGCTCACGCCGGGCGGAGCCTAGCCGTGTCGCCGTACGTCACGGCGCGCGTGGACGGATCAGCGGCCCCCGAGGGGGCCGCCGGCGGGGTCGCCGCGGAGGGCGGCGACCTCAGCTCGCGACCGGATCGAGGTCGCCGAGGAAGTCGACGAGGGCCTGCGTGAACTGGGCCTCGCCCTCGCGATGGGGCCAGTGGCCGGCACCGGGCACGACCAGCGCCGAGGAGCCCGCGCCGAGCTGCTTGGCGGTCTCCTCGAAGGTGCCGTCGAGGACGTGCTCGCCTCCGCCGCCGACGACCAGGCCGCGGACGTCGGGCACCTTCACCAGCTCGGCCGGGACCTTCATCGAGAGCGCGCGGTAGTAGTCCAGCGCGCCGCTCAGCGACCGCGGGTCGGCGAAGCAGGCGCGCACGTGGGCCAGGCACTGCTCGCGCGCGGGACCGTGCCAGCTGGGCGCCCAGCGGCGGTACAGCCCGTCGATGTAGGCGAAGTCGTTGCGCCGCGCGAGCCGCTCGGCGATCGGCAGCTTGTGGACGATGAAGTGCCGCGCCGTCCACAGCGTCGCCAGGTTCTGGGGCAGCAGCGTCGGGTGCGGCAGGGCGACCGGGACGATCGCGCGGACCCGCTCGGGGGCCAGGCTGGCGGCGCCGTAGGCGATCACGGAGCCCCAGTCGTGGCCGACGATCACCGCCTGGCGCTCGCCGAGGGCGTCGAGCAGCGAGAGCGGGTCGGCGGCGATCGTGAGCGCGTCGTAGGGCCGTCCGGGGACGATCGTCGCGGGGTGGTAGCCGCGCAGCCACGGCCGGACGGCGCGGAAACCGGCCGCGGCGACGGCCGCGGCGATCCCGTCCCAGCCGTGGGGCGTGTCGGGGAAGCCGTGGAGGAAGACGACCAGCGGCCCCTCCCCCGTGTCGGCGAAGACGTGCTCGCGCCCGTCCTCGCCGCTGATCCGTGTGAAGCCGTCGTCCATCGTCGTATCCCTTCGGCGTCCGCCCGGGCGGGGACTGCCAGCGGACGCCGCGAGCGTAGCGGGCGGCATCGCCCGTCCGCACCGGCACCGATCGGGCACCGTTCCGGCACTAGCCCACGGCGACCAGGTGCGGGACGGTGCAGCGAAGGCCCGAACGACGAAGGACGCCATGAGCACGATCCAGCAACGCCCCGCCGCGCTACCGCCGGAGCCCTCGACCGCCCTCGTCGACGCGACCGCTCCGGGAACCGTCGCCGACGCGATCGCGGAGCTGCTGACCCGGCTCGGCGTGCGCGCCGCGTTCGGCGTCTCGGGCGGCGGGATCGGCCCCCAGTGGGCGGCGCTGGAGCGCAGCGCGATCGAGGTCCTGCACTTCCGGCACGAGGCGGGCGCGGCCTTCGCCGCGCTCGAGCATTCGCTGGTCGACGACGCCCCGGTGGTCGTCTTCACCACCACCGGGCCCGGCCTGACGAACGCGATCACCGGCCTGCTGGCGGCGCGCTGGGAGGGGGCGCGGGTGATCCTGCTGTCGGCCGCGACCGGCAGCGGCCAGCGTGGCCGAGGCGCGATCCAGGAGACCAGCGGCTACCGGCTGGCGGCGACCGGGCTGCTGGAGGCCGGGGCCGTGTTCGACTACGCGGCCGTGGTCGACGACGCGGCCGAGCTGCCGCAGGTCGCGCGGCGGCTCGCCAACGGGGTCGGCCGACCCCAGGGCTTCGTCGCCCACGTCTGCCTGGCGACCGCGCTGCAGGCCGCGCCGCGGGCCACCGCGATCGCGGCGCCGGCGCCGCGCCCGGTCGTGGCCGGGCCCGATCCGGCGGTCGTCGCCGAGCTGGCCGAGCGGATCCGGCGCGAGCGGTTCGTCGTCTGGGCCGGGTTCGGCGCTCGCCGCGCCGCGCCCGAGGTCCGGCGGCTGCTGGAGCTGACCGGCGCGGTCGCGATCACGTCCCCGCGCGGGAAGGGGATCGTCGACGAGCACGGCGACGGCTGCGCCGGGGTGACGGGGCTGGGCGGCCACGGGCCGACGCTCGAGACGCTGCGGACGCTCGCGCCGTCGTTCGCGCTGGTGCTCGGGACCCGGCTGAGCGAGGGCACGTCGAGCTGGAGCCCGGCGCTCGTGCCGCCGAACGGGTTCGTCCAGGTCGATCTCGACCCCGAGGCGATCGGCGTCGCCTATCCCGAGGTCCCGACGCTGCCGGTCGTCGGCGACGTCCGGCTGGTGCTGCGGGCGCTGCTGCGCGAGCTCGAGCAGGATCCTCCGGCGCCCCGCCCGCGACCGGTCGTGGCCGATCCGTGGCCGAACGCGATGACGCCGCGGACCGGTCCCGGACCGGTCCGCCCGGCGGCGCTGCTGACGGCCCTCCAGCGCCAGGTCGTCGACCGCGACGTGCCGGTCCTGACCGACGGCGGCAGCGCGATGGTCTGGGGGATCCACCACCTGCGCGTGCGCGAGCCGGGTCGCTTCCGCCCGAGCACCGCCTGGGCGTCGATGGGCCACGGGACGACCGGCGTGCTCGGCGCCGCGCACGCCCGCTCGGGGCCCGCGGTCGCGCTCGTCGGCGACGGGGCGATGCAGATGCTCAACGAGCTCAACACCGCCGCAAAGCACGACCTGCAGGCGATCTGGGTGGTCCTCAACGACGCCCGCTACGGGATGGTCGAGCAGGGCATGCGCGCGCAGGGGCTGGCCGGCGACTTCCGCGGCGACGAGACCGCCTTCCCGCGGGTCGACCTGGCCAAGATGGCCGAGGCGATGGGCGTCCGCGGAATCCGGGTCGCGCGCGAGGAGCAGCTCGAGGACGCCCTCGCCCGGGCGCTGGCCGACGGCGGGCCGGTGGTCGTCGACGTGCGGATCGACCCGCACGCCGCCGCGCCGATGGGCAGCCGGATCGTGACCCTGCGGCTGCAGGGGGCGGAGGCCTGAGCGGACCGGGGCGGGCTCGTCAGACGACGACCCGCCCCAGCGGCACGTCCTCCCACCGCAGCTCGATCGCGGCGACGCCGGACGAGGGGCCGAGGGCGTAGGCCAGGACCGCGTCCCCGGGCCGCAGCCGATCGCCGGCGGCGGCCTCGTGGAGCCCGACCAGGGGCAGCGCGGGGCCGATGTTGGCGTAGCGCGGGTGGACGTCGAGGACCCGCTCCGGCGGCCAGCCGTAGATCCGCGCGGCGGTCGCGGCCAGCCACGCGGTCGGGGCGTAGGCGACGACCAGGTCGGGGGTCGTCGTCAGGCCGGCGAGGGCGCCGCGGAGGCTCTCGAAGTTCGAGCCGACCAGCTCGGCCCCGGTCTCGGGACGGGCCCGGACGCGCAGCCGCGGTGGGTCGGCGGCGACGTCGACCGCGAAGGCGTCGCGGGCGACGTGGTTGGCCCGCATCCCGCTCGCGGTCAGGGTCGGGCCGCTGGTCGCCTGGCCGTCGAGCAGCAGCGCCGCTCCAGCGTCGCCGAGGAACCAGCCGAAGCTGTCGCCCGGCTCGGCGATCCGGCTGTTGACGCAGGCGACGGCGATCAGCGCGCGGCGGATGCGGCCGCTGGCGATCAGCGCGTCGGCGGTGATCCAGGCGCTCAGCGCGCCGGCGTTCCAAGCCTCGACGTTCCAGGCCGCGGCATCGATCCCGAGCGCATGGGCCAGCTGGGCCGAGTCGCCGGGCCAGACCCGGTCGGACGGGACCGAGACGCTGAGCAGCAGGTCGACCTGCCCGGGCGCGACGTCGGCGATCGCCAGCGCCTCGCGGGCCGCGGCGAGGGCCAGCGCGGAGGAGGGCCGGTCGTCGGCCAGCCGGTGGCGCAGGACGGTGCCGGCGAACGGATCACCGTCGTAGCGGGCCTGCTCCTCGCGGAAGATCCGCTCGTCGTCGGAGCGGGTCGGGTCGGCTCCGGCGAAGGCGGTCTGGAGCCCCTGGCGGGTGATCGGGACCCGGGCGATCTCGTCGTTGGCGAGGACGGTCCGCGGGACGGCGACCGACAGGCCGACGACTCGCGCCCGGCGCTCAGCGGACATCGGCGACACCGCCCTGGAGGCCCTGCTCGACCTGGGCGGCGAGCCGGGCGGTGGCCTGCCGCAGGCAGCGGAAGTAGCTCGTCCTGCTCATGTGCAGCTCGAGCGCGACCCGCTCGTGGTTGCCGGCGGGGTCCAGGTAGGAGCGGCGCAGGACCTGCTCGAAGCGCTGCTCGGCGGGCGTGTCCCCGAAGGCCGCGGCGACGGCGGCGTCGAGCAGCGCCCGGACCGAGGCGACGCGATCCTCCGCGGTGGTGCCGACGGCGAGCGGGCTGTCGGCCAGGCGGTCGGGCCGGTGGTAGGCGCGGAGGGCGGCGCGGACCTGCTCCTCGACCCGCTGGCCCTCGCCGGAGCCGGTCGCCGGCTCGCCGCGGCGCGCGCGGACGCCGAACGGCGGCGGGGCGGCGCCCAGCTCGTAGAGGATCACGTCGCGCTGGGCGCCGAGCAGGCCGCGGGGACCGAAGTCGACCAGGTGGCACTCGAGGTGCTCGCCGGCGTGGCTGACGTCGAGGGCGGTCAGGTGCTCGGCGCCGGTGGCGGTCAGGAACGGGCTCCAGCGGTGGCTGCCGGCGCGGACGCTGAGGTAGGCGAAGCGCGGGTTCGACAGGCCGCAACGCAGGACGCTGGCGACGTGGAGGGCGCTGGAGAGGAAGGCCAGCGGGTGGCCGGCGAGGCGGCTGGAGTCGGCCGCCTCGCGCCAGATGATCGCGTTGCGGGTGGCCAGGACCCGGCGCGCGTGGGCGATCCGGGGGCCGAGGACGGGGTCGTCGTGGGCCAGCGGCGGGGCGTTCTCGGGCGTGACGGCGATGCAGTAGCCGAAGGGGCCGTGGTCGGCGTCGGAGACGACCGTGACGCGTTCCGGCGCCTCGTCGACGAAGCGCCGGGCCAGGTCCCACCAGGCAGCGCGGCCGATGCGCTCCATCGCGGGACCGAGCACGTCGGCGTCGCCGGCGCGGGCGTCGCGGAAGCGGTAGCGGTCGTCGTCGAGCCACTCGAAGCCGACGCGCAGGGCCTGGTTGCGGCTCAGCCGTCCGAGCTCGACGCAGAGCGAGATCCGGCCGTCGCGGGCCTGGTCGTAGAGGTGCTCGACGATCGCGCGGCGCAGCCGCAGCTCGGCCCCGGGGTCTCCGGCGGCGAGGGCGAAGGCGATCGCGCGCCGCGGGAGGGCGTGCAGGCGCAGGCCGCCGCCGGTGGCGCGGGCGAGGCCGGATTCGGCGAGCCACGCGAAGGCGTCGGTGCCGTCGCGGCCGAGGACGGCGGCGAGCAGGGCGGGGTCGACGGTGCGGGCGATCGCGGCGACGTGGAGGACGTCGTGGCACGAGGGCGGGACGGCGGCGGGGACCAGGCGGCGCAGCAGGCGGCGGTTGCGGCGCTCCTCGGCGGCGGGGGCGTGCCAGTCGGCGTCGGCGACGGCGGTGAGGTCCTCGGCGCCGAGGACGAGGCCGAGCGGCCAGCCGCCGGCCCAGCCGATGATCCGGGCGCGGGCGCCGGGGTCGGCGATCCCGAGGGCGTGGAGGATCCGGTCGGCGTCGGCGGGGGTCAGCTCGTCGAGCTCGTGCTCGGCGATCGCGTGGGCCCACTCCTCGGGCAGCCAGCTGGGCTCCGGGGGCCAGCGGCTGAGGAGCAGGATGGTGCCGTCGCCCTGGAGCGACGCGGCGGCCTCGCGCAGGCGCCCAGCGGCCTCGCCGGGGGTGCGGACGCCGTCGATGACGACCAGGCGGCGGTCGGCCGCGGCGGCGATCCGCCGGGCCTCGCGACCGAGCGCGGTCTTGCCGCTGCCGGGCGGGCCGTGGAGCACGCCGACGCGGTGGTGGTGGTCGTCGGCCGCCAGCAGCCGCATCAGCCAGCGGACGGCGGCGCTCCGGCCCACGATCGGTTCCGGTGTGGTGGCTGCCCCCGCGTCGTCTCCGTCCGATTCCATCTTCCGGCGCCCCCGCTCGACCTGCCGCCCCGACCGCCCGGAGCCGACCCCCGCGGCGGGCCGACCGACCCGACGGCAAGTATCGGCCAGCGCCCCTCCGGGTCCGCCCCCAAATCTTTCCCCACACCCCTGCCCCGCGCCCGCGCCCCGCAGATCGCCCGACACCCCGAGCCCGCGTCCGGCTATCCTTCGGAGTCCCTTCGGGGCTATAGCTCAGCTGGGAGAGCGCCTGGATCGCACCCAGGAGGTCGTCGGTTCGAGCCCGACTAGCTCCACCTCAGGAAACGCAGCACCGGAACCCCCGCGGAAGCGGGGGTCCCGCCGTTTCACCTGGCATAGAGCGGCGATGCGAGCCGGGCACCGCGGCCGAGTGGGTAGCGCCAGTGGGTAGCACTCGCCCGCCGGAACACGGCGACGCCTGCCTCATCTCCGTCGGCTTCCGAGGGCGGATCACGACTCGACGCTGCCCGTCAAGAGCCATCGTTCGAGCACGGGGCGCACGACGAGAATCGAATGTCCGAGCCGGCGTGCACCGGGAAGTGCGTCTTTCTCGGCGAGCAGGTACACCTGCCGCCGCGAGCACCCGAGCAGGGCCGCAGCCTCGGCCGCCGACATGACGTCCGAGGGATCGAGTCGATCCACGTGGGCGCTGCTTGCCCCGGCCGCCTTTGGACCCATAGCTAGAACCCTGCGGTGCCGACGAGCCGCAGAGCACTCGACCGCAGGTGGGGACGGCGCGTCATCATAGGCAACTTATACCACTTAACACACTTTACGACGCACGGATCGGTGCCTGTCGGTGGAAAGACGGGCACCGACCCCGGCGGCCCTACCGGGGCCGCGAGTCAGTGCCGACCGGTAGACCGTGGGGCCGGTCGGCGACCTTCGCCAGCGCGTCGAACGCGGTGGCGAGGGCTTGAAACGCGCTGGAGAGCTCCCCGAGTTTTCCCGTGCGGGCGGTGAGAGCCGCTTGGCGTTCGGCGCTTTCGACGGCGACCCATTCGGCGCAGAGCCAGCGATGCGGTGCGGCCAGCTCGCCGCCGAGGACATCGAGCTCGCGGCCCTCGTCCGGGAGCGTCGCCCACTCCAGTCCGGCATTCTGCGCACTGCGGCCGACGGCGGCCATCTCGCCAGCGGCCTCAGCGGTTGCCTGAAGGCGGGACGCTAGGCCCGGGGTCCCGGGGGCCGCGGCGACGTGGTCCGCCAGCGCCCTGGACCATGCGGCCTCCGCGGCTCGTGCCTGGTCCCAGACTTTGCGCTTCGGCGGCACGGGCGGCATCGGGTGGGGGTCTACCAGAACCCTCACGCGCCGGACCGCGCGGCGAGAGGGCTGACGACTGCTTGTTGGACCTCGTTGGTGCGTTGGACGCCGACATGGACGTGGTCGTTGTGGTTGCCGCCCTTCTGCGTCTTCCAGATGATCTGGAAGCGGAAGTCACCGTGGGTGATGTTCACGAGCCCGCCGCGCTTGCCGCTGGCCACTGCGTCGGGTTCGCTCTGACCGGCGACGCGGAAGGCGGCGGCGGCGATGAGGTCGCCCTTGCCGCCGCCGGATGCTGGGAAGCTGTTGGCGGAGCTGCAGATGTCAACACCGTTGCCATCCCAGTGGTCTGAGACGTTGCCGGAGCTCGAGAGTCGGTTGTGGTTGGTGCCGGTGCAGACCGTGATCGGGTGGCCGTAGTAGCCGGCGATCTTTCGCATCACGGTCTTCATGTCCTCGGTGACTGCGACGCCGGGGCGGTTGGCGTTCGGGGTGTAGGTGACCTGCCCGTCGGTGCCGTCGGCGAGGACTCCATCGGCTGCGGGTGCCTCGCACTGGCCCGCAGAGGTGCCGTCGGGGTCGCCGACGTTGACGAGCTCGGTGGTCTTGTCGCCGCCCTTGAAGCCGTAGGCCTTCGCGCGGGTCATGACCTCGTCGGCGTAGTTGGCGACGCCGTCGGAGCAGGCGCCGTAGTAGTCGCAGGCGGCCTGGCGGTATTTCGCTTCGGATCCGCCGGCGGGCGGGGCTCCTTTTTCTTTTCGGAGGCCTTTGGCGGCGCCGCAGATGTTGTCCCAGGGGTCAAGGACGTCCATCTTGCCGTCGTCGTTGCCGTCGCATTTGTTGCGGTCCCAGTAGTGGCCGCAGCGGCCGCCGACGCCGAGTTGCATCCAGCCGACGCATCCGGAGCCGTTGACCGCGTTGATCGTGGGGCAGCGGCCGTGGTTGCACTCTTGGGCGCCGATCGAGGCGAGGAACGCGACGTCGATGTTCTGCTGCTTCGCGGCGCTGTAGTACATCTCTGCTGCGTTCTTCGGGATGTCGTCCTTGGCGGCCGCGCTGAGGATGCCGACGTCGTCGGTGCTCTCGTCGTCGTTGCAGTCGTCGTTCCCGCTGCCGCCGATGGCGAAGGCGACGAGGGCGAGGACGACGAGCGCGAGGCCGCCGCCGACGCGCAGCACGGAGCCCACGGCTCAGTCCTGGCTCGTGAAGAGGTCGGTGACGCGCCACGCGGTTCCGACGCGCGTCATCGTCGCCACGAGTGGGATCCGCAGATCACCGTCGACGAACGTCGCGGTGAGCTGCAGCGTCGTGCCCTGGGGCTCAGCGTCGACGTCCCGGGCGACGTAGTGGGATTTGGGGTCGTCGGGTTCGCGGCGGTCCGGGGTGGCGGTGATCGATTGGGCGACCTCGACGGTCGCGCCGGCCGCGGCGAGGTCGCCGGGGTCGCGGGTGCCGTTGAGGTACCCGGCGAACACGTCGGCGAAGCGCTGGGCGGTCGACTGTCCCTCGGCGAGGGACGCGGCGGAGGAGGAGAGCGCGGTCGGCGGACCGGCCGGACGGGCGGGGGCCTGGGTGCCGCCGGGGCGCTGGAGGAGGACCGCGACGCCGATCGTCGTGGCGACGATCGCGGCGGTCAGGAGGGCGGTGCTACGAGGCGTTCTCGGGGTCATGGAAGGGCTGTCTGGTGAAGAGACCCCATTCGGGGTCAAAGAGCCCCCCGCCCGGTCGCTCCGCGCGCTGGCCCGACGCGGGCGCCGCGCTGGTTCCTGCGGAGGCGCCGTCGATGAACTCCGAGAGCGACGCCTTGAAGATGCGGAACTCGCGGTGCCCGAGACGGGTGCACTCCAGCGTGCCGTCCTTTGCCCAGCGACGAATGGTCTGCGGGTGCTTGCCGGTCATCTCTGCCGCCTGGGCGACGGTGACGGTGTCGGTGAGCACTCGAGGCTGAGGAAGTGACGGCGGAGCGGTCGGTACGTCACCCGACCGCTTCTTGGCGGCCGACTGCTTGGGGGTGGAAGGCATACGGGTCCTTTCCGGGATCCATCGTACGCACATCACGCTCATCTATGTGGCGTGTGTTGCCTACGTGCGTTATAAGTCGTCGGGTTAGCGTATCCAACACCTCGAGGACCATGAGCCCTTTTCAGCAGACCCCTACGGGGGGCCGCCTCGTCCTGGCGCAGGCCCAGACCACGACGGGCACCTCCACCGCACAGCAGAAGGCGAAGACCACCCCGACGAAGCCCGCAGCGTCGGCTGGTGGGACGCCGCAGTTCGAGGTCAAGCCGGACCTCTCTGGGATCCCCGGCGCCCAGGTGGCGGGCCAGAACGGGATCAACCTCGTCGGTGGCCTGGTGCTGATGGCGATCGTGATCTTCACGCTGATCGGCATCGGCCGGATGGCCGTCGGCACGGGGTTCGACATGCCCGACCATTCGCAGGGCGGCAAGAAGATGCTGCTCTACGCCGTGCCGCTGGCGTTCGCGGCGTCGCTGGTCGGCCAGCTGGTCGGCTGGGGCTTCACGTTGGGCGTCTAAGTGTTCGACGAGACGTCCACCAGACGCACCCGGACGCTGCAAACCCTCGCGCTGCTCGCCGTCCTGACCGTCGGCATCGCCCTCGGCCGACTGTCGGCCCCGAAGGCCCAGGAGCCGACATCGGCGGGCCCCGGGGGTGTGCAGGTCGGGTTCCCGGGCAGCGCGTCCGGGGCGCGCGCCGCAGCACTGGAGTTCACGACCGCGCGGATGCGCACCGTCCTGCTCCCTGCCCGGACACGGCGGGCGATGCTGGCCCGGATCGGCACCCCGGCCTTCGCAGCCCGCGCCGTGCGCGAAGACGCAGCGAACGACCTCTCGGGTCTCGGGCAGAACACTGCGCGGGTCAGGTACCTGACCACCGGACTCAGCACCCGTCTGGAAGCGTTCGGGGGTGGTCGGGCGCGTGTGGTGGTCTGGGCGATGCGTGCGCTTTCCGGGGTCGTGCTTCCGGTCGCGTCGTTCACGACCCAGGTCGTCGATCTCGAGCGGACCCGCGACGACTGGCGGGTCACCGGGATGCGCGACGCCCGGCGTCAGGCGATCCCGCGGGTGCTGCAGGCCGGTGGGAAGACGGCGACCAACGCCGTGCTGAGCGGCATGGTCCCGGCGTCCTATGGCACGCCGTAGGACCACGGCAGCTCGCTGGCTGCTGGCGGTCGCAACCACCCTGCTCGCGGTCGCCGCGAGCGCGCCGCCCGCGGCTGCGGACTCAGGTGCGAGCAGGACGGTCAAGCCCGCGTTCTGTGACGCGTTGAAGGTCGGGCCGGTCGTGCGCAGCGAGGTCGGGCACGTCGTGCTGGGCTGCCGGGCGTCGGGGACCGCACCGGACGCCCTCGCCGGCCGCGCGAAGGCGCAGGGGTGGACGACGCTGATGGACGACGAGCTCGCCGACGTCGCCTACAAGGCCGTCATCAAGCGCGTCAACCGCGCCTGGGACGCCGCAAAGGCCACCCTCCCCCCACCGGACCGAGATCTGCTGGCCGGGGCAATGCGGGTTCGGCAGGACAAGGCATATCAGCAGCTGCTGACGCTGAATCGGATGGTCGTCGACGGCCGGATGAACAAGGACTTCAAGGCCAGCGCGGGGGAGAAGGAGGAGTTCGCCAACGTCAACACGCGCTACGCGATGTTGCAGCCCACCCAGATGTGGGACCAGGAGACGGCGACCGATTACTACGCCCGCCTGGACGCAGCGATGGGTGCTGACAAGAACGGGCTCAAGGACTACCGGGACGAGTACGACGACGTCACCGGCGCGAACGCCTCCACCGCGACCAAGGCCCTGTGCAGCACGCGGACCGCCTTCGCGCAGCTGGCCGACGCCTCGACGTCGAAGCGGGTGAAGAACGCGCTCTGCCGGGCGAACCTGACGAAGAACGCGAAGAAGGCGGTCGACGGCGCCGCGTCGGCGGTCGCCGGATGGGTCGGCGAGAAGCTTTGGAAGGGCATCTTCGCGCCGCTGATCAAGTCCATAAACGAGGCCGCGACCTGGGCGGCGACCGAGTTGGCGGAGCAGATGGACCGCCTGGTCGACGTCAACTTCAACCGTGCGTGGATGAGGACGCTGATCAGCCGCTCGGCCGGGGTGGCCCTCATCGTCGGCACCCTCGCAGCGCTGATGGGCCTGCTAGGCGCCGTCATGCGCGGCAGCGGCCGTGAGGCCGGCGAGGTCCTCGGGAGGGCGATGACCATCGGCGTGGTCACCGGCATGGTTCTCGCCGTCATGCAGATCGCCGCCGCGCTGGGCACGGCGTTCACGCAGGTGATGGTTGGCCCTCGTGGCGACGTCGCGGGGCCGATCGGACAGCTGACGGAGAACTTCACCAAGTCGATGGTCGACGGGAAAGTCCCCGAGTTCATGGCGCTGATCTTTCTGCTGCTCCTGCTGCTGGGACTGGTGCTGCTGATGCTTGAGCTTGCGTTCCGCGGGCCCCTGCTGCTGATGCTGGCGCTGCTCTATCCGCCGATCTACGCGTCCTCGGCGCTACGCCCGGGCCGCGAGACGCTGCAGAACGTCAACGGCCTGATCATCGGGCTGCTGCTTGTTCCATTCGTCGCCGTCCTCGGTCTCAGTGTGGCCGGCAGCCTCGCGCAAGAGGCCCACGACTGGGTCACCTTGCTGATCGCCGTCTGTGCGCTGCTAGCCGCCAGCGGCCTGCCGCTCCTGGTGATGGTGTTGATCAGTCCCGCCGCAGGGTTCATCGCCGGTATGTCCGGACGCGCGGCGATGGGTCAGGCCGCCAAGGCGGGTCGCGCCGGCGCCGGGGTCGGCGGGTCCGCCGCCAGCGGCGCCGGGCGCGCCGCCAAGATCGGTGGCAACGCCGCAGAGAAGGCCGCCCGAGGAGGCGGCCGGATGGCCGCCAGCGGGGTCGCCGCGATCCGTTCCCGCCGCGGCGGTGGAGGCGGCACCTCGGGCGGCGCAGCGAGCGCTTCGGGCGGCCCGGACAGCCCCAGCGGATCGGGCGGCACGGGCGGAGGCGGGCGCGGACGCGGCGGAGGGCCCGCTGGCTCTCCCGCCGGACGGGGTTCGGGCTCGTCTGCCTTGGGCGCCGGCGGAGCGCCGGGCCCCAGTGCCGGCCGGTCCGGCGCGGCGGGCCCC